>NZ_JAMBLP010000003.1:0-326567 GCF_023336985.1 Marseilla massiliensis
CTCCGCTTCGTGCTGGAGGGCGAAAGCGAACAGGACTATCTGGAGTGGTGCCGTGCGCACGGCACGGACCCGTCGGACGAGTCCGCCGAGTTTTATGTGGAACAGACGGACATCATGCAGATGGAACGCCAGCTAATCGACGACGGGGACTATGGCATCTGGAACTAACCCGGCATCTGCCAACTCCGGCCAGGCGGCCATAGACCGCTTCGCCGAGATGATGATCGGGCGCATGGAGCAGATGAAGGCGTCCGACTGGAAGAAGGGCTGGATAGGCGGAGCGTCGGGATATGCGGGTCTGCCCCAGAACGTGGGCGGACGCAACTATTCCGGCTCCAACTCCTTCTTCCTGCAGCTCCACACGGCGGCCAACGGCTACGACCTGCCCGTGTTCCTCACCTTCAAGCAGGCGCACAACCTGAAAGCCCACGTGCTCAAAGGCGAGAAGGCCTTCCCCGTCATCTATTGGGACATGCTCGTGAAAGACAAGGACGGCAGGAAGGTCAGTTCGGAGGAATACCGGGCCATGAGCAAAGAGGAGAAGGAAGGCATGGAGGTCATCCCGTTCGTCAAGGCGTTTCCCGTGTACAACGTGGCGCAGACCAACCTGGCCGAAGTGCAGCCCGAACGGATGCAGAAGCTCATGGACAGGTTCAGGCTGCCCGAACTCCGCGACACGGAAGGCATGTACGCCCACGCCGCGCTTGACAGGATGGTCGAAACGCAGGGCTGGGTCTGCCCGATACAGGCGGACAAGCGTGTGGACGGGGCGTATTACTCGCCGGGACAGGACATCGTGGTGCTGCCCATGAAGGCGCAGTTCAACATTGGGAGTACGCCCGATGAAATCTACCGTGGCGGCATGGAGTTCTATTCCACCATGCTGCATGAGATGGCCCACTCCACCATGACACCGCAGCGGCTCAACCGCGACGGCATGGGCAGGTTCGGAGACCCCAAGTATGCCAAGGAGGAGCTTGTCGCCGAACTGACGGCGGCGATGATAAGCCATTCGATGGGCTTTGACTCGAAGGTCACGGACAACTCGGCCGCCTACCTGGATTCGTGGATCGGCGTGTTGAAACAGGAGCCGAAGTTCATCGTCTCGGTCATGGCGGACGTGAACAGGGCTTCGGACATGATACTCGACCATGTGGACAGGCAGCGGCTGGCCTTGAACGAACAGCCCTATTTGGCCAAGAACGACCCGCTCGCCCCGCTTGCCCCCGGCGAGGAAGTGCCCTTCAGGAACGCGGCCATCGTCAAGACACGCGGCGGCGACTACGCCATCCGTGCCTCGTATGACGGCGTGGAGCTGGGTCTGAAGAAGGTGTCGAAAGGCACGGCCCGGACTTACTTCCAGCTTACGGACTACAAGGACAAGGCGGCCTTCCTGAACATGACAGCACGCAAGACCTTCGGACCGGAGATTGCCATGATGGGCAGGACGCAGGCCGTAAGCGCCAAGATGAGTATCTAATCCAAACAAAGTAATACCGTATGCCGGACTACAAGGTAAACTTCAAGGAACTCAAGTCACGTGTCGGCGTGACCGATGTGGCCTACGCCCTCGGCTACCGCCTTGACCGCAAGGCCGGCGTGGGACGTTACATCGAGCTGGTATTGGGTGACGGACGGGAGAAGCGTGACACCATCATTGTCAGCCATCCCAACGACAGGGGCACCCAGACGTTCTTCCGCCGGGACGGCTCCAAAGGGGATGTCCTGACACTTATCCGTGAGAATCTGGGTGCCTTTTTCGTCACCGGTAAGGACGATTGGCAGAAGACTGCCAAGGTCATGGCACGCTTCGCCAATATGCCCGAACCGGAATACAATGATGACCGGGAATATGTGAAGTCAGTCAGGGCAGCATCTGCCTTTGACGCTTCGCGCTATGAGGTGAAACGAATGGATGTAGAGCATATCCCTCCAATCTTCCGCCAACGGGGCTTGTCCGATGAGACAGTCAGGTGTTTCGCGGCGTTCATTTTCCTCATACGGGACAAGCGGAACGGGAATTTCGACGGCTACAACATCGGTTTCCCCTATACCGGTGCGGACGGCCAGGTGAAGGGCTACGAGATTCGCGGCTATGGCGGCTACAAGTCAAAGGCGGCAGGTACGGATTCCTCCTCGGCGGCATGGGTGGCCGACTTCTCCGGCGGCAATCCCGAAGCGGTCAGGAGCGTGTTCTTCTGTGAGTCCGCCTTCGATACGATGGCCTTCCACCAGATGAACAGAGGTCGGCTGCACCCGGATGTGGCATTGGTCTCCCTCGGAGGGACATTCTCCGACAACCAAATTGCCGGCGTGATGGGGCGTTTCCCGAACGCCAAGGCTTTCGATTGTTTTGACAACGACATCGCCGGACGCATCTACGGGCTTCGCATGGTTGGTCTGATAGAGGGCGTCCCGATGAAAATCAGTAAGGCGGAGGACGGTCTGCAAGTGGAAGCCGAGGGCAAGACCTTCACCGTCAATCCGGCAAAGCCGTTGGCCTCACAGCTTGCCGCGCACCTTCCCGTCCGATACCTTACGGGGCAATGGCTGCCGCCCAAGGCGTTCAAGGACTGGAACGACTGCCTCCTGAACAAACCGGTGGCTCCGGTTCTCGCCCCATGCAAGGAGGAACGTGACCGGAACCTGGCGGAGCGGAGAAAGGGAAGCCTTAAAATGTAATGTAACATGGAACGTATATGAAAGCAATCAGACTGAAAATAGCTACTGGAGCATTTGCCCTGTGGCTGGCCGGAGGCAATGCCGTCCCGGCGTTCTCCCAACAGATAGACCCGGCACTGACCGGAGCGGTGACGGCGCAGACGCTGGAACTGAAGAGCCTGCACAACAAGCGCAGGAAGACACAGGAAAAGATTATCGCCGCCGAAGCCGCCGTGACGGTCGCCCTCGACCGGGTACACAGCGTGGAGGACAAGATGCTGGAATACCTCTCCAACGCGCAGGGTGCGGTGCAGAACCTCTACCAAATCAAACGTGCAGGGGAACTGGTGACGACCGAGATACCGCAGAACTGCAGCCTGCTGCTCAAATCGGTGGGGAGCAACCTCAAGGGCACGGCGATAGCTGCCATCGTGTCGGACGAGCTGACGGACGCGGCCACGCAGATGGCTGCGCTCTATCCGTTCATGAAACAGCTCGTGACTTCGGGCAGCTACGATGTGGCGGGGGCAGACGGGAAGAATGAGAAGCACAAGGTCAACCTGCTGGACTCTTCGGAACGCTACTACATCGCCAACGAGGTGGTGACAAGGCTCGAAACCATCAACACCGACCTGTTTATTCTGGCTTGGCAGGTGCGCACGCTCTCCTGGAACGACCTCTGGTTCTCGCTCGACCCGGAAGGATGGGCGAATGTGATGTCCGGCAAGAACATCATCGGCGGCATCGTGGCCGACTGGAAACGTGGATTCAATTAGGATTTTATCATCAAAATAGTGTATCATAATCATACAGCAATGGAAACAGAAAAGAAAATCATCGGCCGCTGCCCCTTGTGCGGCGGCAATGTGATCAAGACCTGCAAGGGCTACCGCTGTGAGCACAACATTGGCGACAGCCCTTCTTGCGTACTGAACATCAACGCCATCATCGGCAACCGCAAGATGGCGGACGCGGAGGTGGCGGTACTGTTGGAAAAACGCCGGATTCTATTGGACGGCTTCGCCAGTAAGGAGGGCAAGACATTCCCGACCGTGCTGGAGCTGGCCGACGACGGCAACATCCTGATGCAGCCGGTCATCGGCAGGTGTCCGCACTGCGGAGGGGAAATCCGTGTGGGAAGCCGGGCGTTCAACTGCTCCAACTATGCCAACCAAAACGCGCCCTGCTCCTTTGCCATCTGGCGCAACATCGGCGGACACCAGCTCACCCTGGAGGAAGCCGGGGAAATCTGCGAGAAGGGCATCACCTCTTCGGAACTGGAAATGTACCGTGAGGACGGCAGCATCTACCGCAAGCGGCTCGGCGTGTCACCTGACAAACTTCAAATCGTGAAGATATGAGACCGGGGATGAAGATTTGGATAATACTCGCCTCCATCGTGTTGTTCTGGAGCGGTGTATTCTATTTTGTATGCTGTTCGGACAATCTGGACGGCCGTGCGGCGGACATGGCCGAAAAGGCATTGAAGGCATCGGTGCACAATCCCGAATCCATACGGATATTGGCTGTCAGCAAGCCGGATTCCGTGTTCGGGCATACCTACATTACGCAGGAGGAAAAGATGTCCCTTTCTCTGGCTATGGTGGAAATCAACAGGAAGGTGATGGATGTGACGGACGGGCTGGAGAACTTCAATCCGGACGACAAGGAAACGGCAGCCCTGATGGAGCGGCAGATGTCAGCCATGTCGGGCCTGAGGCGGCTGATGGACTTCAGCGGCCCGCTTGACGGGAGTCCGCAACCGTTCTCCGGCTGGAAGGTCAAGGTTGACTTCGAGGGTGTGGATGCGGACGGCCAAGGCTATCATTCCGAATACTGGTTCATCCTGGACAAGGAGGCGCAATGCGTGGTGAAGTCGTTTGAGATACCCTTGCCGTAGAAGGCTAAGAATTTTGTTCCCTAATATGTTGGTATCCCGGTGTCATCGGTTGTGGCATCGGGATTTCCTGTTTTTGAACCTGTGGGCGTTCCGCTCCGGCGGATTTTCCGCTACAAAGCAACGGAAGGCCGTGGCGGCGGCGAACGACGCTCCACTTGCCTGCGTGGAAAGCGTCCGGCAGCCTTCCGCGATTTGTGCCAAATCGGGTATTCCGGCCTCTTTCCACTTGTCCCGTCCGCCTTTTGCCCCTTGCACCTTCCGTCATGCCGTATCGTAAAATCCCGGAGCGGAAGCCGCAAGGCTTCAAACAAAAGGGAAAAAGATTAGAACTTCAAAATTCAGGCATTATGGCAATAAAACTGATTGACAGAAAGGAAAGTGTCAGCTACAAGGGCTGTATTTACGAGCTTACCTTGTTGTGGGACAGGGAGAGCGTCCGCAAGTGCTTCTGCGGTATGCCGCCGTTCTTCGCCCACATCCGCAAGGACGGAGCAAACTTCGCCACCATCAACTGCTATTCTAACGACAACGGGCGGTTTGTGGTAAAGAAGTTCATGCCGTCCCTACTGGCAAGGCCGGACTGGCAGATACGCTTCGACAAGGACATTAACACCATACCGCTTTTGGAACTGCTGACAGGCCTGCCGATTTAACCTGTATGGATTTATCTATAAAAAAGCAAGGACATATGAAAGGAACAGAACATTTCAAGGAGATTATCAAGGGTTATCTTGACCAAAGGGCAAAGGAAGATGAACTATTCCGTGCCAAGTACGAAACCACGACACGTACCATTGACGATGTGGTGACTTTTATCCTACACGAAGTTAAGAACTCCGGCTGTTGCGGTTTCTCGGACAGCGAGATATATTCAATGGCGGTACACGTCATAGACGAGCCTGACCTTGAAATCGGCAAGCCGCTGTCCTGTAACGTGGTGGTAAACCACCATATAGAGCTGACGGAGGAGGAAAAGGCGGAACAGAGGGTACTCGCACTCAAACGCTATCAGGACGAGGAGCTTCGCAAGATACAGGCACGCAATGCAAGGCCGAAAGCCCACAAGCCGCAGACTGACAGCCAACCGACATTATCACTCTTTGACAACTTTTGAGCCATGAAACCGAGGAACAGATTTGAAAAGGCGGTGGCGGCTTCCAACGGGAAGCTGACCGTCCTCAGCCCCAAAGCCGTTGAATGGGCTGTAAGTAATGTCATTGTACATATCGCATTCCGCACATCCGGCCACAACTGCATGTGCGGCGACTGCGGAGCGAAGTTTGACCATAAGGGAAAAGGCAAGTCGGTATGCTGTCCCCATTGCGGACACCGCTTGCAGGTAAGGGACACGATGAAGCGCAAGGAGGTGCAGTCCGCCTACTTCTCTTCCCTTGAAGTGGCGGACGGCCTGCAGGTGCAGCGTGTGTTCCTACTGAGAGCTTTATGCCGGAAAGGGATGAAGTTGAAAACGTCCTGCATGGAGGTGTGCCGTCTGTGGCTCAATGCCGAGGGCAGGATGGCGGTGACATCAAGGGCAAGGACATTGGGCTGGTATGTGGACAGCTTCAATTGGTGTACAGGAATTGACTTGAAGATTTTGTCCGAGGTGCATTGGGTGATTTCCGATACATACGTTTACCCACGTTATAAGGTGCTTCCTGAATTGAGGCGCAACGGCATGAAAGGCAGGCTTCCCGATGGCTGCCATCCGGCAAGGCTGATGAAGGCGTTGCTGACGGACAGCCGGATAGAGACGATGATGAAGTCCGGGGACTTGCAGGCCGTGGCTTACTTTGTGAGCCGTCCGCTGGATTTGGATGAATGTTGGCAATCGTACAAGGTAGCTGCACGGCATCATTACCGCCCGTCCGACTACGGCCTGTGGTGTGATACCGTCCGCTTGTTGGAGCAATGCGGAAAGGACATCCACAACGCCAAGTATGTCTGCCCCAAAGACCTCAAAGCCGCCCATGACCATTGGCTGAACAAAAGGAACAAGGCGGAGGAAAAGCGTAGAAACAGGGAACAGATGTTGAGGGCCAAGGCGAGGGAGGCTGACTTCTACCGGGAAAAGTCACGTTACTTCGGGATTGTCATCAGCGACAATGACATTGAAATATCCGTACTTGACTCCATCGAGGCTTTTCAGGCCGAGGGAAGCAGCCTTCACCATTGTGTGTTCCAATGCGAGTATTATGCCAAGGCGGACAGCGTTATCCTGTCGGCACACGACCGCCAAGGCAACCGCATTGAGACCGTGGAATTCTCATTGAGTCAGGGCAAGGTGGTACAGAGCCGTGGGCTGTGCAACTCCAACACGGAATACCACGACCGGATTATAGGACTTGTAAACGCCAACGCCTACCGCTTTCTTGAGGCGAGGACACCGGCATAAATCCTTGAATGTCCTGACCCCGGCCTGCGCCGTGAGGCGCGGGTCGGGATTTTTGGAAAGTTCAGAGTCTATAAATCATTCACTGTTTCTGCCCATATTCTGCTAAATTTATATTCTCAAATATGACATTGTTCCATTCGGGATCTTCTATGACATTAATGTCGGGAAGTAAGAAATCCTCAATGTCTGGATATTTAGTAAGTATTTGTTCATCATTCAGTGATAATCGATTACGAATCTTCTTGAAAAATTTTACTTCCGAATATTCTATTTTGCTGTCAGCATATATTGTCTGAATTGCCAAATCAATGATTATCATCTGCTCCTCAATTGAAAGTTTCTGCGCTTCTAATTCTTTAAGATACTGCTTCAAAAACAAAACTCCTTTTTCATTAATAGCTGCTACATAATCATTTATAATTGCTTCTATGTTTATATTTCTAAATGATTCTTGTTTGGAAGTTATGTCATTCACTAATAAAACCTCTTCTTTTGCAATATCACCATCGCAAGCCATACAGCAAAAGATGGTTTTTAAGTATAATTCATTCGTATTCATATCGTTTATGTTTTATTTAAATCCTACCTTAGGTCTGTTTCCAGGCTCTTTAATTTCTTCTCCATTCATTTGTGCTTTTATTTCTTCATAGCGTTGAAGTTCTTTTATATCCAATGATGGTCGAACAGCTGCAATAGCATCTCTTAGAATAGTCATCGTTATCTTTGAACGGCTTTTGAGGGCGGTACGAGCTGCGTTATTTACAATGAGTTGTATATCTGCGGAAACATAGTTTCTTGTGAGCCTAGACAACTCGTCATAATCCAAACCAAAGTCATACGGTCGATTTTTAAGATAAAGTTCAAAAAGAGCTTTTCGAGCAACTTCATCAGGAACTCCGACATAATATTTCTTATCTAAGCGACCAGCTCGCAATATAGCCGGGTCTATCATGTGGGGATAATTTGTTGCGCCAATAATGAATATTCCTTTTTCTCCAGTTCTATCCATCTGAGCCAACATTTCATTAACGGCACTTTTGGACATTTCATGTACATCCCCTTCACGATTGGGAACCAACTCATTAATTTCATCGATAAAGATGATGGTAGGTGCATTTTCCTCAGCTTCTTTGAACATCTTGGCGATGTTCTCTTGTGAAGCATTCACATAACGACTTTTAAGTGTTGCCGGTGTAACAAACATAAAATTGAAACCAACTTCTTCGGCAAAATGTTTGGCAAAAAAAGTTTTTCCACATCCGGGAGGACCATACAGCAGCATTCCATTCGGAATTGTAACACCATAGCGTTGGTATTCTTCAGGATGATGCAATGGATCTATTACCTCTTCCCGAAGTTGTTCTTTGAGTTCATCCATACCTGCTATCGCAGCAAAGCCCGAACCTTTTACGATATTCACAGGTTTAGATGAACCTCCGGATTTGTCTTCTGCTCCTGATGAAAGAATTTTTCTCTTAGTTGATTGTCTTGAGATTTTTACTTCACCATCAATAGCTTTGATAAAATCTTTAGCTGTTTGGAAGCGGTCTTCTGAATCCTGAGACAATGATTTCACAATAATATTGATGAGTTGCTCATCCAATTCAAACATTTCAATGTCGGGCAAATCAAGTTCTTTTTGACGTTCAGATAGAATAGCTTCTACTTTATCGCTGTTTGAAACACGAGATAAGTCAATAAACCATGGTAGTTTGTCATAAAGCAAGAAATACATCATTGCGCCAACAGCATATAAGTCTGTCTGAACTGAACAAACTCCCGAAAAACGCTCCGGTGCTAAATAAAATGCGTTTAAGTCCGTCAAATCAGGTTTGCCATTCTGTTGGTTGAGGTAACAAGCATGGCCAAAGTCTATCAATTTAAGCTCTTGTAGCCCACCGACAAGATTAAGCATTACATTTTGTATTGTAACTTCGTTATGAATGACTGGTATGGGAAGTGAATGTATATAGTCCAATGCGCCCAATACATATTTTGCTACTTGCTTTATTTCGTACACACCAAGTGAACCAGTACGTATAATTCGTTGTGAAAGTGTTTCTCCACTGATATACTCTGTTACAAGGTAAGCCCATTGACTGCCATTTTTCATAATTGAACCGGAATCTATATAGCTACATAGATTAGAATGATTAAACTGCTTAGAGATTTCAATTTCCCTCATCGTTCCTTTATCATTCATTTGCCAACGACTTACTTTGCTATAATTGATAAGCTTCAAAAAACGAGTTTTCCCAGTATCATCCTTAACACGGTAAGTTTCCGCATAAGAACTTTGCTTATGCGGAAATGTTACTGTGTAGTTATTAATTTTATCTCCTTTTGAGTATATCATGATTTGTAAAATGAGTTAAATAATAACATAAATGCTTGTCGATTTCCTAAATCAGAAAGAGGAATTGAACTTATATTTCCTTTTTCAATTAACCCAAGGAATTTCTTTGAATGATTTTCATGCTCTACAATCAATTGACCATTAGAAATATAGATGTTTTTCGTATTGCTTTGATTGTATTTAACTCCATAAATATCAATATAATCACGACAGACAGCAATAGCATCACTATAAATGCTATTATCTTTAATAAGTGGAAATTGAGTTATTGGGGCATTCTTGTGTTTATTGAAAAAAAGTAACGTCCATATTTTTTCTAATTCTTTCATGAAACAATATTCAGGACTCGCTCCCTCTGGATTCATTGGGTCTTTTGGCGATTTATCTGAATATGATCCTGTCGTCGTATATGCAATATCATATGTTTTTCCATCAGGATTCAGTTTCTTATAAAAAGAAAAATAATAATCCGTGCCTGAATATGAAAAATTCACCTTTTTCACACATTCTCCTGTAAATAGATATGATAAATCATCAAATTGCCATATCTGCTTATTGGCAATATTGTCTCGTCTACCAGAAAATTCTATTATAGAAAAACCTTTGTCACCAATAAAATAATCTACACCGGAAAAGGATGTATTATAAACGGCCAAGGTTATAATACAAATGACAATAGTAATGATAATTCCCCAAATGTAATGTTCATAAAGAAACCCCCAATATAAAGAAAGACTTATTATGCAAAAAAGCATACCTAATATTTTTCTTTTTGAGGTTTGTTGAGGTGTTAATGGATATTCTTTGGGCTCTGTTGTATCGCAATACAATATATTCCCAATATTTTCGGGAATATATTTGTATATAGATTTACCAATATGCAGCTTCTCTAATTGATCTATTTTCCAATTTTTATCCATAAAGCAAGTTTGTTATTTTAATAAACCTCCCGCATTAGCAGCCTCTTCATCAGGTAATAAGTTAAGAATACCTCTTGCTATTGGCAATAAAGCTTCAGTTGATGGATTGTTGTTGATGATTTCCAGTCCACGATTAATAAGTTGACGAGCACGACTAGCATCTTTCCAAGGATGGGAAGAGAATGTTTTATTATAGTCGTCTATCAACCCTATGCACTGATACATCATAGTAAGTTGGAAGAACAAAGTATTGATTTGCTCAAGGAGCTCATGGCCGACCTTGACATTTTTTGAGCGAATAACTTGATCCACTTGTGAGCGTAGATTTTCTACTATTTGTCGAGATTTATCATTACCCAACTTTTCTTGCGCTTTTTCAAGCCTTTCAAACTCTTCACGCAATTCAGATTCCACTCGTTGCCATTCAGTACCTTCATCAAGGTCTTCAATCTTACGAAGCACTTCTTTCAGGTGTTGGAGTACCATTTTCTTTTCCGAGCTATTCTTAGCTTCATCTTTGACTTGTGCTAATTCTCGTTCTACATCAGTGGTAGAAATACCTGATGCATTCAGACGGTTTATATTTCTTTGAGCATCAGCTATTCCTTTTTGGATGCTATTATCGGCATCTTCTATAGACTGTTTTTTACTCGTGTCAAGAGGCTTTTCAATTGTTGTGTCTGTGGTTGGGAAATGGGCTTCAAGTATCATTTGCTCGGATGAGTCAACTTTCAGTGTTATATCAACTACACTATCTGAAGGTATAAGCTGTTCCACTTCATCGCCTGTTATAACAACATCTCCTACATGTTCATAGAGAGATACCGGACGATTTTCAGCTTCACTAAAATCATCCACCTGATAAATGGGTATTGTTAGTACATCACTGTCCACACTTGGACGCAATTGGCTGGTAGTTTTTAAGTTATTAACAACACCTGTTGCCGGAACCGGCTTGTTCTTCTCTAAACCGCGAGCCATACGGAACACTGCCCGTTCTTTATTGGAGTCCCAAACGGCAATACCTATATTATATGGCAGAGGAGCAGCTCCTACCTTTGAGCCTTGAATGATTGTTATCTCATTAGGAAAACATGGAAGAGTGTTACCCTGAATATCATAGCAAACAACATCAAACGAATTCGGTCGTCCTTCTAAAAGATTAGCCTCAATTACATTACCGCTCTTGTCTATGTCTGTTTTACCACTTGACCAAGCTTTATCACTGCGAATTAGCTCTACAAATACATTGTTTTGTTTAGCATCAGCAGATAGTTTTACGCTTACCCATTCTGTAGTTTCCACGGATGTTGCTTCATATCCGACTTCAAGTTTTACAGTTTCTATAGTGAAATCTTCATCGTTCACTTCAGCTTCCATTGTTGATGCATATAGAGCTGCCCCGGTAGCTACCGCCGTCATGGGGTCGATGCTTGTATCAACATTTGGAGTTATTTGCTCTTTCAACATCTGCCGAATGAGTGGAGAATGAGTCGGACCACCAACTAATATTAACTTATCAAGGTGAGATGAATTAAGATGATTGCGCTCTAAAAGATTTTTACAAATGTCTACCGCTTTTTGGAAATAGGGTCGCATCACATCAAAAGCGTCCGCTTGGGTAATAGTAATATCTAGTTCGATTTCTTCACCCTCTTCATCCTCTCCAAGGTCACCAAGATTAGAAATAATGTCTTCGTGATCTTTGAATGAAAGCTGGTTCTTCACTTCTTCAGCGTATGTTTTCATGGCATCACGAAGTACCTCTTTCTTTTGATTGTCAATTAGATAACCATCTATTACATAATTTTTCTGTAAATAAGGTATTATGATTTTGTCCACAATGGCATAATCTAGATTCTTACCACCCAAATAGTTATCTCCTTCTGTATCGAATACTTGCATGATGCCATCTTCTACTTTTAGCAAAGCTGCATCAAATGTACCACCTCCGAAATCGAATACCATCCAAATGCCATTCTTAGTGTCAGTTGAAAGTCCGTAAGCCATAGCTGCTGCAATAGGTTCTTGCAACAATTCGCAACGCTTGAAGCCTGCCATTTTTGCGGCTTCCATGGTAGCTGTCTTCTGATTTACGGTAAATTTTGCAGGTACAGTAATTACTACTGAGGATATGTTTTCATCTGTAACATATGATTTTAGCGTCTTCAGGACTTCTGCAGAAAGTTCTTCCGAAGTAAATTCACGCTCCATATAACTACTTGAATATTTAGTATCTGTAGCCATCGTGCGCTTAAATTCGATATAGGTATTTGATGCTTCAACGTGCCATGACTTTGTTGCACGGCGCTTATCACTCTTCATATTGTTGTATGCGCCATCACCTACTTTCACGGATTTCTTTTTGTTGAAAGATACACATGAGGGCATGGTATCTTTAAGAGTGTCACTTTTAATAATAACTGGTTCACCTTTTTCCATGCGGCAAATAGCCGAGTTGGTTGTACCAAGGTCAATGCCGTAATCAATCTTTAAACGTGCCATATTGTATTTTTTAGATGTTTTGACTTACAGTGATTTGAGCAGATTGTATCATCTTGCCATTGTAATTAATTTGTGGCTTGGTGACTCCGGTAATTATTTGCTCACCTTCTTTTAATGTTTCGTCAGGGACGAAATTCGCAACCACTTTCATACCTTCATTATACGGTTTACCAAGCATATCGATTATTTCATATCCATTTGCTTGAAAATTATTTTTAATGCGTTCTACAGCTTTAGCCAGTTGTTTATACCCTTTTACAGAAGCATCCATTCGGGATAGGTTAAGCTCTATGCGGACTATTTCATCTGCTACTTTAAGAGCTAATGAATGGTCCGCTTCTGTTGAGACAATTGTAGAAGTAGCGTTCATTTGTTTTTCCATTAAAGCCAGCATCTGATTATCCAATTTTACGGAATCTTCCTGCATCTTGGATTGTGCAATTCGCAATGCTTCTTGGGCTTTACGGACTTCACTCATAGATGTATAGTCTTTGCGCCTTTTCACATAAAGGTACCCGCTGAATCCCAAAATTGTACAGAATAATAATATGCCACCCCACATGGTACGTGAGTCCATCTTTACAAGATTGGTGGCAATATTGGTGTTAGTTTCTCGTATGTCATTCTTAAAAGATATTCTGTCTTCAGATTGTGTCTTTTCAACGGCAATTATACGTTCGTTCAAAGTACCTAAATTCCCTTGTATTGAGTCTTGAGTTAATATAATCTTTTTATCTGTAGCAGACAAACGTAGGTTTATTCTATGTTGTTGCTTTATGCTATTATTTAAGCGATTGATGTCTGATTCTATGGCATCAAGGCGAGCATTTTGTTTCTGCAACTGTTCTTTTAAATTGTCTGCATTTATATTGATTGCAGAAATAAACAATGTTGCAAATAGTATTATTTTTTTCATTTTTTGTTTCTCTTTAAGTGTTCAACGAATATATCAAGCATGATTTTTATCATATGATTTATTTTTTTATGTCCAGTAAGTTTTTTAACAAGTTTCGGAGAGTATTTATAATAAATCTTGATGAATTGTCTTCCCCAATGTCTATCAGCAAGATAACTATCTCTAAATTCTCTCAAAACCATTACCCGTGGATGGTCGTAATCGCCATACACCATTGTTGCAATATAACAGCCGCCAGAAGGATTTAATCTGTTGTCTATGCTCATTAAAGTGTTTTTATTTCCGCTGTAGTAGTTTCTGGTTTTTGTATCCATATCCATGTTTCCTATTGTGGACATAAGTTTTACAGCATCACTTATAATGCTTTTGAGTTTACTATTATCCCCTATGGATATAGTTTGCTGAAAATTTACGACATTAACAAGAGCATTTATAGCAGAAGAGGCAACAGCAGAAGATACGTTCATATACAAGTTGCTGCCAAAGCCAAGTTTACCTTTCATGCTATTTAATAAAGGAATGCATTTGTCTACGATTCGTGCTATATCAGGAATTCCTCTACCAAACGACGTTAACCCTAATAAAGGACTTTGAGCGGATTTTTCACCTCGAAGTTCTTCTATGTATGTTGTAAGTTGTGCTAATTCTTTGCGTACCAAATATTCTTTTCCAATACTTTTTAGTATGTCAACATTTTCTTTACATCTGTCTTTGGTTAGTTTACCGACAGCTATTGACAATGCGTAGTTTTGTAGAATCATAGCCTTCTGTGGCGCATCATCGTCTTCCGTGTCATTGAAATAATCAATACCACACTGGAGAATTTCTGTCGCGAGTTTGTCGGCAATCGTTTGATAACGTATGTCAGAAACCGGCAAAGATTTTTTGATTTGGTTCAATGCGCTTTTAGTAGAAGCCATTAATTTTTCTCCTGCTTTGAATCTGGCTTGCGGACCTTTACCCTTTGAGGATTTTGCTAAATCTATGGCTTCTTTAATGGAATCAATTAATGGAACAATTGTTATTTCCGATATATAATTTCTCCATTCCGTGTTGGTGAGCGTGTCTATGAACGGTAAAAGGTTTACACCTGATTTAGCCAATGAATCAATGAACATTTTCCAAAGTGGTGTTGAAACAGGCATTGCCTCACCAATAATTTTTGCAATAAATTCTTCTGAGAAATTAGTATATAGGTTTTCTGCGTATTGAATGGCAGAGTTCCAATCGTCATTGATAATAGAAAGCAAAAAGCGATTTTGAAGAGAAGACACATCGTTTTTTTTCTCCCAAATAGATTTTGCCATATCCATATTGCCATTGGTCAGATGATTGAATGCGATACCGTCAAGTGAAGTTACATTCATCCACCAGAATTGAGCGAATCTGATTTGTTCTATTGGGAGTGTCAGTTCGGATTCTGCGTTAGCAACCGTTTCAATCGAACGGTCTATGCTTGGTAATATATTGAGTAAATCCAAAGGAAAAGATACAGACTTACCTACTTTTAAGTAAGCATTCATCTTTGCCTTATTGGCGATACGCTCTTTGGTTGGCGAATTTGAATAAACTCCCAAATAGCGATAAGGATTTTTATTAATAATATCCATGCGTCAGCGATATAAACTATTGTCAGCTGACTCCATTGCTGGCATACTTTTTAATAAAATCCTTTCATACATATAAAAACGTGGAGCCAGTCTGTCACTCGTTCCACTATGTAAGGCCTTCGCATTGCCCAGTTAATCGAAACGAGCAACGCCGAAAGCCCCACGCTGATGTAATATGTATATGACCTAATATCTAACCGACCAAATCGGAAAAACATAACGGCTGTATACTATACACCCAATGGGGCGTCTCTCGTTGCTTGGTTTTTGATTAACTGTAAGAGTTTGCGAAGTTCTACATAGTCAAAACCAAAGCGTCAGAAACGCCTTTAACATGTATGTCCCACCCATAACCTCATCTCTTCTAAAGAGACAACAGCGTGGGTAGACAGATGCAAAGATACTACTTTTTTGCGAAGTACATTGTTAGAAGCCATTAAATATTAAATATTAAACATCAAGAGTGATTATTCTCGCACAAAAGCCATATTAGTTGATTAACTTTAGTTTTTGTACTTATAATGAAGTAGAAAATGCGCTTTTAAAAATTAAAAGATAATGTGAATCTACCTTATCCGACATGACGAAAAGTTAAATAATAAAGCCATCAAACTTACTCCGCGCCAATGACACCAAGTAAGTCCTGCTGACAGGAATTTACAATGGTCTGGGTAGCCCAAATCTGTTGCCATAGAGAGAACCTGCAAGACTTCGCTACGCTCCATTTTGTAGGTTCTCACAATGGCAACGGTTTTTGGAAAACAGATTGGGCTTGGATGCTATCCTATAAATAGGACTTGCTTTATGGAGTTTTTCTTAGCCACCTTTGGACATCTTGGCCGGGTACGTTTTACCGTGCAAAACTACTGCGGACGGGAGAAATGTCAAGTACCGCCACGGGCTTTCGGCAGGAGGGCTTGACGGAAGCCTTCCGCAAATTTTCTCGTTCCTCCAAAATTGGGGTATTCCGTCCGCACTCTCCGGCCTCATACTTGCCTTATTCTCCCTTGTGTCCGCAGTGGCTATTTGCACGTAAAACGGTCTTCCCGACCAAGAAGCTCAAAGGAGCTTCACAAAAGGGAAAAGTATCAGATTTCACCAATTCTTAAAACACAAGGAATTACGCGGACAAGAAGAATGATTATCGAGCAAGGCCGGAGAGTGGGCATATGCCGCTTTCCCGACTTCCACAAGAGCGGAAGCGTCAGGGGCATGAAACGGCTGTACTACGGCAAGGACTGCCTGTTGGTACGTTGTGCAGCTACATCTACAATGTTTCCGCCGAACCGAGAATTTACTATCAAGCAACCATCTAAAAACTTTTCAATTATGTATGAGACGGATTTTCCCGAATACGGGCAGCAATGCGAACTGGTCACACCGTGGCGTGGCTACCATCGTGGAACCATCGTGGGCAGGACTGCAAAAGGCTTTATCGTGCAGTTCAGCAGCGGAGCGGAAATAGAAGTGTATGACGATGAAATAGAATTTGACTGATATGTGCAGACTGATGACACCACAGTTGGAGGAAGCCTTAAAAGGCTATCCTCTTTATTCCCAGGACGGCAAGGGAAAAGAAGCTGTTTGCCGTGCTATCTTCGCTCTTGGAGCGGTACGCTGGTTCATCCTTGAAGGTGAGAAAGAGGGAAACGACACCATTCTTTATGGTATCGTGGTAGGACTTGCGGAGGATGAATACGGCTACATATCGCTTAACGAGCTGTCGGAAGTGGAACTTGACCTTACGGCGCAAGGCTTGGGCAAACTGCAAGTAAGACAACAGGAGAATTTTACCCCTACGCCGTTAAAGAACTTGCAGGACTTCCGCCTGCAGCAGTTTCTGGTCAGATTTGAAAGTTAAAACAACCCGTCAGCCGTGGTGCAATCAAGTACCACGGCTGACATAAACATCAGTAACCATGCGAACGAGAAACAAGATTATAAAGGAAGTCATCCAATGTGCAGAGGCAAACGGATGGCATGTGGATGCCGAAAAACAGCAGGACAAGAATATCGTCATCTTTGAGTTTTCCCAATTTACTCCTGCCGGACAGGATTTCTTCTTTTCGGCCACGATGCAAGGACGCAGCCTTGAAAGTCTAATAACCGACATGGAAGAGTATTACGAGGGCTTTGACGCAGACTCGGAAGCCTATCTGTGGCTGGACGGCAACGGACACGGCAAAAACGGCGCACCTTACCGAATGAAGGATGTGCTGGCCGACATGGAAGCGGCGGAGGATATGGTCTGTAAGCTGCTTGAAGCGGTCAGGGACTTGACAAGTTGAACACAAATACAAACATGGCCTGCCATATCTCCATTGGTGTGGCAGGCTATGAAATTTTCATCCTATCTCCGTTTACGACCTTTTTTCGGTAGTCCAGCGGTCTTGTAGGCAATCAGGTCGTTACCACGGAACTGTATTTTCAAATTGCCCTGCATCCGGAAGAACGGCAACGGCCTTTCCGTATGGGTAATGTAATCATAGATGGTACATCGGTGTATGCCAAGGAAACGTGCCGCTTCGCTCACTGAATACGATTGTTCCGGCCTTATCTCTGAGAACTTCTTGTGTAAATCCATTGCACAAACATTTTTTGCCGATAAAAGTACGCCAAAAGCACATACAGAGTTGCATGTCAAACAATGGAATATCAAAGAGTTAATGGGATATTTTCGGAATACGTGTTCCTTTATCACAAGAACCTTGTTACCGACATAATAGTGTCGTGTGAAAACGTGCCGAATGAGGAGGTATGTTCTCTCGTTTTGAAAAAAACATATATTTGAGAGGTGACAGCGTTGACAAGGAAGTCTGTGCGTATAGTTACCAAATCAAATCATTGCAAGTATTTGTAATACAGAATATTATCTTATTTCTTTAAAAAAAGAAAGAACAATATATGTTCTCGTGTTTGTCAACCGTTGGCAATGCATCTCAAAGCGCTACATCAAAGTGACTACCTTTGTCAACGTTTGTCAACGCAATAATCTTATAGAAAATATTTGATACGCTGTGACTTATCCTTTGTCAACACCGTCAACACCTAAATGCGTGCTTATTATATTCTGAAATGCGCTTAATAAAAAAAGGCCATCCGAAGATGACCTTTCAGTGTATGTCTTATGATTTTATTCTTTCCAAAGCGGTTGACTTTGCCAGTTCTTTACAAATCCCATGGCCGAAGTGTCTACCATGTGATATTTTGACAATAAGGCAACAAGACGCTGCTTGAATGTGTTATTGGGACGGATAATGTCTACAAAGTGTTTCAAGATGCAAAGAGTGAAGAACACACGTCCTTGTTGCACGTTGTTGTCCACCCAAGGGCGCAACGGCCTTGTCATGGTCAATGCTCGCAAAGAAAGTGAACGGTTCCACAACCTTGCATGGTGGCAGCATGAATTCCGGGTCAGTGTGACAATGGTCATCCATGAAACGAATACAGGAACGGTCAGGCCAAAATACCGTGCAATTTTTTTGCGTATCTGGTTGCTTGCGATGTTCTCATACAGTCGGGTCAAAGTACCCAAAGGTATTATCTCGGCAATCATCCATGAAGGAGGGTACGGGTCATCATAGGACTGCTTGAAATGGAGTATGAAATCTTCACGGCTGGTTTGTATCTCCTTATCAATAAGCGCCAAAGTCTTGTTATATTTGTCACTATGGGCAAAACGTGAAGGATTGGTCATCCAGAACACGTCACCGGTCTCAGCACATACGATATTTGTAATTGTGCTTCGGACAGCTACCTCTATGCGCTCAATCTGGTCAAAAACAAGTTGGCGAAACTCCCTGTCAAACTCGTATAGGCTTACGGCACTGCCTAAGGTGCTTCCACTTTTGTATCTGTGTTCAGATTTGGGTACTTTAAGAAAAGGGTACAAATACCCGGACAAACGATAATAGCCTACCGACCGCAATATGCTTTCGGCATCATCTATATCTGAACAGTCCAAACCTCTGTCTTGAAGAATGGTCAAAAGTTCGGTTGGAGACGAATAATGTTTGGTGTATCTCATATAAAAATAAAACGACCCGCCGATTTAAGCATTGTTAAGAGGCTTGGCGGGTTCTTGTAGTGCAAAGATACGAATAATACTTGATACTACCAAATCCTCTACTGCTTTTTTACTGTAATTTCTTCACAATCCCTATGTAGAGATAATTATTAACCTGTATAAAGCTTCATTCTACTATCTTTTATGGTTCTTGACACATTAAAAAGGAAACTCTTTCTGCATGGCTACTTCTGATGGAAGATTTGCATCTTCTGCACTGTCGTATTCCTCTACAGTTTCTTGGGCATCTGTTATTACTTCTGTTTCAAGGTCAAGCCCAAACATATCTTTCAACTGCTGGTAATCAAAGCACAACGCTTTTGGGCGGTTGACCTTGACCTTTTTGACCTGTTCGTTGCCAACTATTTCTATCGTATAATCGGGCATACCGTTTGGCATGAGTATGGTGAACCTGTCCTGCTTTAAACCTAGATAGGTAGGATGCGACTTCAAATAGGATAGGATGGTTGACCAATTAGAACGGTTGGTGGTGACATTCGTATTCCGGCTGTTGAACAACGAAGCCACCGCAGCCATATTCAAATACAAGATAGGGCGTGCTTCCTTGAACTCTATATCCTCTTTCGCGGATATGGGTCGGAAACTCCGCATATACCGGATGCGGTAATGCGCCTTTTCCACGCATTTGCCTGAAGTCTGGAATCCTTGCAGCATATTCCAAAAATCGGCGACCTCCGAACTTTCCTGTGCCAACTCATTTTGGTTTCGCAGCCCCCTGAGCGAAATGTCGAACAGGTCAGCATAGCTGAAAGGCACGTCTATCACGGTTTCCAATGTTCGGAACGCCGCCAATGGTATCACCCAGTTGCCGAAAATACGGTCATGTATCTTTTCGTTTTCCAGTTTTGCCGCCAATTCGCGCTTTGTGATGGAGTAAACTTCCGGGAAGTTTTTCTCGAACAGTTCCCTATGGTTTAACACTTCGACAGCAAGATGCGACAGCCCCATATTACACACGGTCACCAAATCCTCGTAATGGCTTTTCTCTGTCTGATTGAATGAAGTTTTGGAAAAGCCAAGAAAGATGACACGGGTGTACAGTGCCATATCCTGCGTAGGCTTATCCTGACCGCAAAGTACCACGCCTGTACTGACAATGGTCTGTGTGGCCATACCGTCTGTGTTCGTATTTTTCTTTGTCTGGCCACCGCCTCCCCAAAGACCTTTCAAATAAGCAATCTTACGAATGTCGAGGTCGTTCTTGTATTCATCAAGCACTACGAGCGTGTTGACCGCCTGCGAAACCCTGTCGTTCATGGCAGGGACTGTTGAAACGCTAAGGTTGGGCGGATCTACACCGTGTATGAAGAACGCCTGGAGCGAGGTGGCAAGGGTGGTTTTTCCAGTTCCTTTCTCACCGAATAGGTTAAGAATGGGAAAATGTCTTGTACGGCGGAAAACTACATCCCGGAACAAAGTGGAGAGTAGATAGCAGAAAGCGACGGTGGCGTTCTCGCCGAACACCTCCACCAACCGTCCTACATAATCATATAGTTTTATGCCGTTCCAGTTCTCATGTACCATCAGCCGCTCAAACTGAAATATCTCCAGATTGTGGATGTATATCTTTGAACAGGCTGGAATATAAAAAGCCTTTCCGTTCACGCCACGGACAATGCCAAGGTCATCGACTTTACGGAAAGTACCGTCTGTCAATATCCCGTTCCCAAAAGCAAAGAAACCCTCCGTGGCATTCCATCCCAATTTGCGTACCCGTTCCGCCGTGTCGGTTTTGGAGTACAGGTATTCTTTGACACGGTTGAGTTTGTCTATCTTGGCTAGCCACACATAGTTGCCCAGCGAGCCGACCTTTTGCTGGAAGCTGTTCAGCGAACACAATTCGGACTCTCTCAGCTCAATGACACGGCATATATTATAGGTGTTCCGCATGCGGAAGATGCGTGTACCGTTGTTCTCGTCCTCGATGTGGAACAGCGGTTCCATGATGAAATTTGAAATCCTTGACGGTTCCTCATCGTCATTCCCGGTAGCATAGTAACAGTTCTCCCTGATGAACAACCCATGTTGACGTAACAATTCCGCTTCACGCTGCTTTTCGTCCAATGGCGTGAGTTTATCTTGCTTTTTCCGCGCCTCTCCACGGGCTTGCGTTACGGCATCACGCCACAGTTTTGCTTTTCCGTAAATTCTGGCCAGTTCATCAATGCACTGGTTAAACACCAGCTGGTCTTTCACGTAGCGCATCAAGTCGGCAATTTCCGACACGCATTTCCGTTCTTCCACCAAAGAATCCGCTATAAGGAAGCGTTTCTGCGCCAGCCAGACAATAAACAGTTTTTCTTTCAGTGATGTGTAATCCTCCCGGCAATGAATGAAACTGTCTGCGTCGTTCTTTCCGGATTTCACATTCCAGCCGTTTTCACCGTCGGGGATTTCGGCAAACGGCAGTTCCCTTACGGTTACATGGAAACCTTTCCTGACAGCTGTTGTCCCGTTTGCCATGACCGCCTCAAATCCCGGCCCGAAGGGCTTTCCTTCACAGATATCGGAATCGGGGATGAAGCATAATGAAGACGTGTACTTTTTCAGTTGCTCAAACTGGCTGTCCGTCCATGCTGTACCCAATGCGGCCACGGTATTGTCGTAGCCGACGGACTGCATACGCAACACGTCAGGCGCCCCCTCCACGATGATAAAGTATTCCGCACTGCGTTCCCGGCTCGCCCGGTTTATACCGAACAGGCATTCCCCCTTGGCATACACCGCGCTGTTTGGTGAATTGATGTATTTCGGTGCTTTCGGATTGTTTCCGATGTAACGGGCGGTATAAGCGATGATGCGTCCCCATCTGTTGCGTATGGGAATCATTATCCTGTGTCTGAACATGGCATAGACACGACAGTCATCTCCGCGCCGGAGCAGACCCAGCTCGAAAAGTACATCCTCGTCCAGTCCTTTTGTCCGGCAGAACTCCATGAACGCACCTCCGTCACGCGGCGCGTACCCGATACCAGCAACCGAACAGAACTCTTCCGGCCATCTTCCATAAGCATATTCACGGGCAAGGCGGCTTTCATCACTGTCAGGCATCAGCAGGCTGCCTACAAAGAAGTCCTGTACATGGCCGAGTATGGCAAGAAGCGTTTCCTTGTGCTGAATCTTTGCGACTTGCTCCTTGTCCTGTCCTTCCACATACTCAATGGGAATATTGTGCCGTCTGGCCAGGAACTCGATGGCTTCCATGAAGGAAAGGTTCTCTTTCTCCATGATGAATGTGATGGCATCGCCGCCACGGTTACAGCTGAAACAGTGGAACAGGTTCTTTCCCGGACTGACAGAGAAAGAACCTGTCCGCTCCTCATGGAACGGACAAATGCCCATCAGGGTCGAGCCTTTCCTTGACAGCCTGACATACGGCTCCAATACATCCCCTATGGCAAGCTCCCTGACCTTGTTGATTGTTGACTCGCTTATCATAAGGTGGTCAGGATTTTCCAACAGTCAATTATGGACTGGCCGGAGTATTTTGGACGGCTGGCATTATCGGGATTAAGCGGCTTGATATAGCCGCTTTCCTTATATTTTCTAAGCGTCTTGTAACTGACACCCAGTTCTGCGCAAGTACGCTTGACCGAATAAACCCCTTCCGGGTCACATGTTGGCACTAATTCTCTCATCCGCTATATTTTTTTTCGTATGCCAGTTCCGTAGGTCTCATAAGTTACAGCACAGGCATATCCTGATATTGTTTTCTTATTTCTTTGCATCTAAACTATTTCTGTTTATATCGGAAGAAGTGTTGTCGAAATAGTCCTGTACCGTGCGTTGCAGGAGGCGGAGGTCAGCCGTCCTGTATTCCACTTTGCCGGGTCTCTTGTAGCACACCACTTTCCCTTGCCGTCTCCATCTTTCGACATTCCGACGGCCGAACATCTCATAAGCCTTTCTCTGACTGACAAATTCCGGATCGGCATTGTCGGATTTCAGGTACTTGACAATCCTTGCCGCAAGGTCATTCAGAAATGTGTCATAAGGGATTAGACGGTCTAAAAACTGGAGGAACTGCATAGATCCAGGATTTACAAGGTACGCATTACGGTAATGGTCTGTTTCTCCCTGTCCGTCCGTGTCTTAAACTGACGGTTGTAGATGGCACCAAGTTCTGAGGCTTGGGTTCGGACGCTTTTCAGCCTGGAGATGTGGAAGGTGATTTCATCGCCAACTTCGAGTGCGACAAGCGCAGGACGGATTTTTTCCATGTTTTCTGCCATAATATTTGTTTGTTTAATGATTAATGTTTAACTTTGTAGTCGCTAATTCAATTTATATCATCGGCAAAATAACATAAAAAGGTTTATATAGCCAAATATTTGTTTGATAATTGTTGATTTAATATTGCAATTTAAGGTTTGACCCATGAATATAGACATAAAAGACGTACATGTGGGGCAGGCTATTGACCAACGCCGCAACGAACTCGGTCTTTCTAAGTCCGAGCTTGGGCGCAGACTTGGCATCCCCCAACAGCATATCAACCGCCTTCTGGAAAGGGAGACGATGGAGACCAAGCGGCTTGTCAAGGCTTGCAAGGCGTTGGACTTTAATTTTTTCGCCTTGTTCTGCCCGGTCAACCCACAGATATCCGCATACCTCGCGGCAGTAGCATTGGACGGGGGAGATGCCAATAACAACATTGGCGATAGTGGTCTTGCAGCCCAGCTTACCGCTGAACAGGCCAAGGTGGAAAACTTGAACGGCACTATCAAGCTATTGAAGGAGCAGATAGATAGCCTGAATGCGCAAATTATCCGTCTGGACTCCAATCTGAAGGATAAGGACGCCATCATAGAACTATTAAAAGAAAGGAGGTAATATCAAAAGATAAAATCACCAATCGTCAAATTACCACGCAGCATCACGGGATTTTTATGGCGATTCAATGTTTCTCTTTTGCAGAATGAATTGTATTGCTTGATTGATAGCACAGACAAATTACATACAAAACGTATATAAGATATTGATAATAAGTTTTATATTACAGTGGCTCAAGCTGCAATAGAGAATTAAGATACATTTGAGACAAGAACCTCACGCAAACGCCCTTAAACGCATACAAATCACATACGAAAACTTTCTAACGCATTGTTAGTCAGAAAAGTATTAAAGAGGCGCAGGCTGCGGTAGAAGATACGCTCTAAGTAGCTAAATAACAGTATATTAGGCGGTAAGCTCTTATACGATAGGGGTTTACCGCCTATTTGTTTCTACACGGTTTTACATGGTTTTCGTGCAGAATATGCAGAAAAGTTTACCAAATATTTACCTGAAATCAGGTGGCGGTTTACCTACGGTTTACCAAGTCTAATAAACGTCATTACAGGAAGTTACAGATAAAAACGAACTTACAGTATAACAACATCATAAAACTATTGGAACATGGCTACATTTAAGGCTTGTGTGAAAGCAAAGAGGAAAGACGGCTTTTATCCCGTCTACATCAGGGTGATACACCACAAAAAGGTGGCTTATATCCCCACTGACAAAATGGTAAACGACAAGGGACTTAGTAAGTCGGGAGAGATTGAAGACCCGTATGTGATGCAGTTTTGCACGAACCGCATAGTGGAATACATGGAAATCCTTAATAGGGTTGATACAGAACACTGGACTGTAAAAGACATCACAGACTACCTGAAAAGCGGATATAACGACATCTGTTTCTCGGACTATGCTCGTAAGCACATTGACAGGATGATAGACAAGGGAGAGCAGCGCAACGCGAGGAACTACGAGCTGGCATTGCACCACATGGAGCGGTTCGCCGGTACCACGAAAGTGATGTTCTCGCACCTGACATCGAACTTCGTGAACAGGTGGATAGAGAGCATGGAACAGACGCACCGGGCAAAGGAGATGTACCCTATCTGCATGAGGCAGGTGTTCAAGGCGGCACAGGTGGAGATGAACGACTACGACAACGGTATTATCCGCATCAAGACTAACCCGTGGGTGAAAGTGAAGATACCGAAAGCGGACCGCACGGAGAAGTTGGCCATCACGCCGGAGGCTTGTCGGGAGTTCTTCTCGTTCCCTTTGCCGGAGAGCAAGATGAAATATCCGCTCATGGAGCTTGGGCGCGACGTGGCGATGATGGTGCTTTGCCTTGCCGGTATCAATACGGTTGACCTGTTCAACCTGCGAAAGGAGGACTACCACGGAGGAATTATCCACTACCAGCGTGCCAAGACAAAGAAGTTTCGGGCGGACGGTGCGTACATGGAGATGCGTGTGCCGCCTATCCTCTTGCCTTTGTTTGATAAATATGCCAACGAGGACGAGACGGACGACCACCTGTTTGTGTTCAGCAAAAGGCACACGACGAATGACAGCTTCTGCGCCAACGTGAACGGCGGCATAAGGCAGATATGCCGTGCTATGGGCATGACAAAGGACGAGGACTATTCGGCGTACACGTTCAGGCACACGTGGGGAACGGTGGCGCAGAACGACTGCGGAGCTTCCATCAGCGAGGTGGCGTTTGCCATGAACCACAGTAGCGGTCACAAGGTGACGCGCGGCTACATAAAGCTGGACTTCACTCCGGCATGGCTGCTGAACGAGAAGGTGCTTGACTTCATCTTCTTCACCGACAAGCCGTCTGTGCGCGAGCGTCAGGAGGAAGAGCCGCATTTCCGCTTGTCGTTCCGCTATCAGGTTCACGCTGAGGCTTACTTTCAGGGAAAGAAGCTGGCGGAGCTTACCGACACCGGCTACAACAATGTAGACGAGGTTATCGCCAAACTGGCGTCGCAACTTCCTGACGACATACCGCCACGCTCAATGGTGATGTTCAAGGTCGAGAACATGGACAAGGGACAGACCGTAGTGTACCAGCGAATGAAAGGTAAAGGGTTTTAGTTAGCGATGTTATTTCAAATCGACGTGAAGAAAGCCATGTGCTGTTTTCGTCAACGCCAAGACTTCGGCAAAGGTGAGGTTGTCACCCACAACGAGAGTAAGCGGCGTTTCTGATGACGCGGCGAGCTGTGCGAACATGGACAGTTCGGAAAAACGGAAGTCGTCGGACTTCAACGTGAGGCCGCCGATGCCGGAGCGTAAAAGTGTCATGATGTTCTCAACTGATTTTTTCATGCGAAATTCTTTTTGCCTACAAAAATAATCCGACCGGCGGCGAACCGAAGTTTATCTTTTTACGACCTGCAAGGAAACTTTCTTTGCAGGTTTTCTTTTTTCCGTCGTGTTTGTACGTATGTGCCTAAGCGCGTATGCGCGCGCACGATACACACGCACACGCGCGTGCGCTCTACGACGTAGATGGAGAATGAAATATATATACTTATATATTTCTTCTCTTTTCTTTGTGGTATAAATTCCGAAGAAAAGCCTATTTCTTCGGAAGGAATGCGGATTTCTTCGGAAGAAATAGCAATAACTTCGGAAGAAATGCCTTTTTCTTCGGAAGAAATACGAATGATTTTTTGCCCGTTTTCAGGCCAAAAACACCCCATTTTTACCCTGTTTTTTAGTTTCTTCGGAAGAAAAGCCTATTTCTTCGGAAGAAATAAGTATAACTTCGGAAGAAATACCATTTTATTCGGAAGAAATAGGCATAAATGGGGAAGAAATAGCGTTTTCTTGCCCATGAAAAAGGCGATGCCTGAACAAACAGACACCGCCGCTGATTATGATACAGTCAATGAAAAAGAAACCGTCTAAAAGTAGACGAAAATAGATTATTCGTCGCCGGAGAGCTGGCGCAGCTTGTCCTCGATGGTGATGCGTGTCGTGATGGTTGCGTCCATGTCAACGGACTTGAGTTCGGGCATGTGGTATTTGAGCAGACGGATTTCTGCGTTCACCCTGTCGGCAGGGTCAAGCAGCCTCAAGTCGCGCTCGAAGTCGCTCATGCCTCCGTCGTTCCTGGGATTGGGCGAGAAATAGTCCATAGAATGTGCCTTTATGATTTCGCGGCCCGGCTTTGGTTTGTTTGGCACGCCCTTTACTCTTCCTCCTGTTTTCTTTCCTTTCATATTACGTGCGTAAAAAGTTAAACTTCAAGTGCAAAGATAACGGTTTAACTTCGCCACAAAATGATAAGTTTTAACAGATATGGGACTAATAGGCAGTGCAATAGGAGCAGTCGGCAGTATCTTCGGCGGCATATCCGCATCAAAGGCGATGAAGAAAGCCAAGCAGAACGTACAGGAGCAGATACGGAAAAACCAAGACTGGTATGACCGGCGTTACAACGAAGACGCGACACAACGTGCCGACGCACAGCGCATCCTTACCATGACGGAGGAGAGCATAAAGAACAGAAACCGTCAGGCGGCAGGAACTCAGGCCGTGATGGGCGGCACGGACGAGAGTACGGCTGCGGCGAAAGCGGCCAACAATCAAGCCTTGGCCGATGCCACGGCGCAAATTGCCGTGAACGGCGAGCAGCGGAAAGACCAGATAGAACAACAGTACCTGCAACGCGACGCGGACTTGCAAAACCAGTTGCAGCAGCTTGAGATTGGCAAGGCACAGGCTATATCGGGCGCAGTACAGGGAGTAACCAATGCGGCAGCAAGTATGCCGTTCTAAACCATAATGCCTATGTCGACTACATTGAATAACATATTGGGCGGAGGCACAAGGCAGACAGCACCCCCGACAACCCCACCCCCGGCAGCACCTGATGAGAACAGGCTGGCAATCTCGGATGAGGAGAAAAAAGGTATTTCCCCGGCACAGGCCGTTCAACCTGCACCGACACAGCAGGTGGAGCCGCAGCAACCCAAGAGATTGAGCTACGAGGATATGTTCAGGCAGCTCAACCCCTACAAGCCACCCACACAGGAAGAGCTGGAGAAAGAACGCAAGAAACAGCGCAGGGAGCAGATATTCGCCGCCATAGGAGACGGCATATCGGCACTCTCCAACCTTTTCTTTACCACGCAGTATGCGCCGAATATGTACAGACCGGTTGAAACGCAGTCGGAGAAAACAAAGAAGCGCTGGGACAAGCTGACCGCAGAACGTAACGCCAACATGACGGCGTACATCAACGGACTGATGCGTGCCCGGCAAGCCGATGACACATACAACGACAACGAACGTGCATGGCAACGGCAACTCGGCCTTGACAAAATCAAGCAGGAACGCGACAAGGCAGCGGACGCACGCGCCGAAGCTAAGGAAAAGCGCGATGCGGAAATGCACGACCTGAACAAACAGCTTCGGAACAATCAGATTACACAGGCTGAATACGAAGCGAAGAAAGCAGAAGTGGAAGCGAGGTATGCCCCACAGCTCGAACAGAGCAAGATTAACCGCAACAAGGCAGCCGCAGGAGCTTCGAACGCATCGGCAAGTGCGTCAAGGGCACGCGCAAGATACTATGACAACGGAGGAAGCTCCGGCAACCGATACTACGGCGAGTTCCAAGGCAAGAAGTACAAGACACAGGCCGACTACGAGAAAGCCGTGCTTGACGCTGCAAGGGACGCAGGAGTTGACATCTACGACACCGAAGTCACGGAAAGAAACTACAAAGGCGAGCCGAGGAAACAGCGCAGAGTGAAACGTTCCATAGCCGCCATAGCGGCAGAAGTGGACGAAAAGACCAACCAGTTCAACGTAGATGATTACAGACGCGGAGGTGGCACAGGAAACAGTAACAGCGCACCTCCATTAAACTAACAGCTATGCCAAACAAGATAACATACACCATTACCACCTCGGACGGCAAGAGCCATCAAGTAAGCGAGGACAACATCAAGAAGTACGGGATGCAGTCGTATGCGAACGCATACAAGGGAGCAACCATCCGTATGCGTGACAAGGACGGCGCGGACTACGACATACCGCTGGGCAACTATAACGACGCACAGCAACAAGGATTGCATCCTTTCCGTTACGAGCATACCCCGGCCAAAGAGACAGCTCAACAGAAACCGCAGGAAACATCACGACCGGCGAAAGAAACCGATGAGCCACAGAAACCGTGGAAGCCAACGCCCATGCAGCGAATGGCATTCAATATGCAGGCGGAACAATTCAAGCGCGATGCGGCACAGCGCACGAGGGATTTCAACGAGCGTGTGGACAACCTGCAAGAGTACGGAAGGAGCTTTTCCGGAGGACATACCGCATCGGGAGGTTTGCGTTTTAATCCTCAAAGCAAGAAAATGGAGCGCACCTACCTCACGCCTACGGGCGAACGCACATTCAACAAGGCTGCGGCCGATGCAGTGAGCCGGGAATACCGCGACGCTGTGGACATGACCGTCGGCGGACAGATACGCAGGGCGCAGAACCGATTGCAGGAGCTGAAAGACAAGGCGGCTGCAAGGTTGCAGGAGCTTCACGATAAATGGAAGCAGGACTACGAGAACAACGATGCGCCGCTTGCCGCCGTACTTGCGGCTGACACCTACGTGCCGTCCATACAGAGCGACCAGACATATAGGGCACTGCAAGCCGCTATACGACAGACAGAGGAGCAAATAAAAACCCTCGGTGAGCAGCAAGACCGCGACAACGGTGTAGATGTGGGCTTTTGGCGTGGCTTCGGGCGCGTGGCAGGAGACATACGCACGTGGGACTTCGGCATTGGCGACATGATGGACGCCATGACCATGATGAATGCAGCCGAACCGAAACGTCCGCAGACGGAACAGGAAAAAGCCGCCAATCAGGAAATGATGCGTGCCATACACGAGAACCAGCAGACGGAGGCCATGTATGGAGGAAACGCCAGCTTTTGGAACAGAGCAGGCATGATGACCGGCTACATGCCCTCGTTCATGCTCGACTTCGCCATGACCGGCGGAGGTTTTGACGCTATCAACGTGGCTACAAAGACCGCAGGGAAAGCAGCCACCAAAGCGTTGGGCAAGGAAGCGGTGGAGCAAATGGCCCGGCAAGGCTTCAAGACCTACGTCAAGAACAACGGACTGCGAGGACTTGGGCAGGAAGCAGCCAACTGGACAATAAAGGCACTCGGCACGACGGCTGACGAGCTGTTGATACGTGCCCCGCTGATGACTAATACTGTACAGGGCATGGATACCGCCGCCGACATCATAGACCGCAAGCTCGGTGATGTGACGATTGACGAGAACGGTAACTACAATTTCACGAACGACAAGACTTGGGGAAGTGCCATTTGGCAAGGTGAAGCCAACTCCATAGTAGAGAACTACTCCGAGATGTTCGGTGCGCATCTGCCCGAAGTGGCCTCGGTGAAGAATTTGGGCAGGCTTGCAAATGTCATAGGCGCAAAGCGTCTTGGCGGAGTGTTGGCTAAGGCCGATGCAGGAGCTTTGGGCGGAATAACCGACGGTACACGCAGGATATTCCAACAGATGGGTGTGAGCGACTATTTGGGTGAGGTTTCCGAGGAATACTACGGCCAGTTGTGGCGCACCATGCTCAACCTTGACGATGCATACCGGCAGAACCCTGACGGCACACGCACCAACCTGTTTGCCACCGGGCAGTTCCACGGCGACATTTGGGGCGGAATGGCGTTGTCAATGGGACTGATGGGTGCAGGAAAGACAGCCATGAGTGCAGCGAATTACCTATCCATGAAGCATGATGTGAATAAGGCGGACGCAAGGGCGAGCGAATTACTCACTCCTGAAGTATGGGAGCCTCTGCGCAGCACCATTGACATGGCCACGAATGACAATGTGGGCGATGTGGCGGAAGTGATTGTGAACGACCGGGACATGACGGACGAGGAAAAAGCCGCCGTAATGAACTACATGGAGCGTTCACTGTACCTGCGCGGAGTAAACCTTGCCGAGCTTGTGAAATCACGCGGAGGCGAGCAGGACGAAAATGCACAGCGTGCCAACGACAGCTACATGGACGGCTACAACGTGCAAAGCGACGTGGAGATGCAGGACGCAAGAAGTATGTACGAGCTGCAACGTCAGAAAGCGGAACAGGCATTAACGCCCGAAGAGCTTGACGGCATAGACAACGACCCGATAGGTGCACTGCGCAACCTTGGTGACGATGAAGCCATAAATCAAACTGTCATAGACTACATCAACGCCAAGCAGGTGTATGACGGAATGTTGCAGCGTGTGCGCGATGACATAGACGGACGTATCGACCAAAGTAACACGATGATAGACAGCCGCACCAACCGTAAGACAGGCATGATACAGGGTGCGACGCTGAAAGTGCAGGACGACGAGGGCAACGACCGCCGCGTGTACGTGCTGGACGGAAACCTTGCTACCTACGAGGATGGCACAGGCATAGACAAAGAGAAGTCTGACGGCAGCATTATCATCCGTGATGCGGAGACCGGTGCCGTAGAAATGGTGTCGCCCGATGCCATATTCAGCGTTGAGCAGCCTGTTGACCCTGAAACGGAGAAGCAAACGGCAGCGGAAGCCATACGGCAGCAGTTCGCGCAGGAAGCAGCCAACAGGATAGACGGCACAGTGGCATTCCAGCCCGGCGACACCTATACCGTGACGGACGAAAGCGGACAGGCGGCACAAATACAAATTGTGCCCAATGCAGACGGGCTTGTGGATAACGGCGACGGGACGGTTAATGTAAGCTCTGACGGCGGGCAGACCGTTGTACCCATGCGCAAGGAGGATATTCAGGCAATGGTGGACGCTACGAACCGTGCGCGAGTAGCACAGATTGAGCAGCAGCGCGAAGCCATGCAGCAGCCACAGGTGCAAGAACAGCCGACATACAGCCTGAACGATGAAGTCACCCTGTTGGACGAGAACGGGAACGAAGTCCGCGGAAGTATTACGGCAGACGTGAACGAGGACGGACAGTACGAGGTTTACACCGAAAACCCGATAAACGGACGGAAGGTAAACCTTTTCACGGCTGAAGAATTGGACCGTCTGCAAGCCAATCCTGCGGAAAATTCTCGGCAAAACGGCGGAATTTCCACGAAAAATGGCGGAAATCCTGCGGAAAATTCTCGGCATGAGGATGTCGCCATCGTAAACCAAGAGGCCGTGAACAATGCCACTGTGGATGACCTTATGAAAACTAACAGAGGCTATGTTGAAGGGTATTATAATGAGCATCCCGAAAAAGTTGCTGAAGCATTAGCCGCACCTGCACAAGCAACCGCAGACTACATCAACGGAAAACTGACTGACAGAGATTATCTAATTGCACTCAATTATTCTACTGGCGAAAACTCATGGCTCGACGGTTCGGCAACCGAAGAGGAAATAGAACGTGAGGCTGCAATGAATAGGGAAAAATACTTGCCTTACGTTTCCATGCCACAAGTTCGGCAGGAGCAACCGGCACAACAGCCAGTACAATCAGAACAGCCCGTGCAGAGTGCAATTGAACGCATACCAAAAGACGAGAAAGGACAGCCTATTTACGAACAGGCAGACCCTGATACAGCTTGGGATGCGATTGTAGAGCAAACGGAGGGTGACGAGGCTATGGCACAGAATGTGGCAGACAGCATGGTGGCCGACAAGGAAGCCGAACTGAAAAAGGTTGAGAAATCCAAACCCAAAGGAGGAACAACCATTGCCGAGAAAATTGCAGCCGAGCGCGAGCGGAAGAATGCCGTGGAACAGGCTAAAGCCAACCTTGCGTTGTGGCAGAAGATAGCGCAGACTTCACAGCGCAGGAGACAGGCCGCCCTCGCCGAACAGTCGCGGCAAGCTGAGGAAGCAGCACGGTTGCGCCGTGAGCAGGAAGAAAAAGAACGCGCCGAACGTGAGGAAGCCGAGCGCATACGCAGGGAAGCGTTGAACGGTGTGCCCGACATCATAGACGACACGCCGCAGGACGCACGCGCAAGAGGCTACCGCAGGGTGAACGGCGAGAAGATAGACAGGCAGACACCGCTGGCCACACGTCAGGGCAAGGAGGTGCAGGTGAAGTTCGACGACAAGAACATCCCAACCGGCCACGTGGCGTTGATAGAAGCCGGACAGTTGCAGCCGAGCCATATAAACGGACGGAGAAACCCATTCCACTTCATTGACGAGGCGCAGCCCAAGGAACGCAACGACGAGGCAAGCGTAATGTCGGCACGCAAGATTGCCGCAAACATCCGCCCGGAAGAAATCACCTCATCGGTAACGGCCTACACAGGCGCACCTACGGTAAACACACGTGGAGAGGTGATACAGGGCAACAACCGGAGCGCAGCACTTCGCGAGATGTGGGCAGGACAGCCCGAACAGGCGGCTGTCTATAAGCAGTACCTGACAGAACACGCCGCAGACTTCGGGCTGGCACCCGAAGATGTGGAGGCCATGCAGCAGCCTGTGCTGGTGAATATGGTAGACGTACCTGACGATGAAGCCATCAGCCTTGGACAGTTCGTTGCGCAGGACACCGAGAGCGGTGGAACAGAGCGCATCAAGCCGAAAAACATCGTTCAGAAAATGGGCGATGATATGAAAGGCTTTGCCGGACGGTTGCTTGCCTCGCCCGATGAGGAAATGACATTCTCTGAATTGGTGGACCGCAATGGCATGGACGTATTGAAGTGGATGCAGGCAAAGAATTACATCACCCCAACACAGTACCGTAGCGCGTTCGACAGCAAAGGCAATCTTACCGGCGAGGCCAAGAATGACCTTAAAGGCATAATGTATCAGAGTATTTTCCAAAATGGAAACACCCATTTGGAGGAAATGTTCGGCGCATTGCCTGCAAAGGCGCAGAAAGCGATACTGGCTACGGCGTACAGGGACTATGACAGCCCGAACTCTGAGCGCATGAACGCCGAACTTCAAGCTTCGATAAACGCATACTACGCCTTGTCGCAAATGCCCGACTTTGCAAATGCCAAGAACTACAAGGAGGCACGCAAGGCGGCAGAGGCATGGAAAAGGCAACTGTCTTTTGACGATGTTACCGGCGAAAGCTATCTTCCTTCAGAAAGATACAGTAACTTTGCGCTGTTGTTGGCCACAATGTACAAAGGGCAGACGCAAGTATTCATACAGAATACACTGAAAAACATCTTTGACCTTGTACAAGGCACGAAAGAGGCTACCCTTTTTGAAGAGCCTGACAACACGCCGCGCACACTGGTGGAAGCCGTGAACGAAACGATGAACGGCCTTAGTGACGAATTATTGTTAAACGAAAACTTTGCATACAATGGACAACGGAGAAATAATGTATTGGCTGGCGGTAGTGCAGCAGGCCAACAAGGGAGACAAGGAAGCACACGAGATGATCCGTCAGGAGGACGAACTGAGGGCGGAACAGGGATTGCCGCCGATAATAGAGGAACTGAAGGCGGTGTCGGGCAGGAAGAAGTAGAGCGACGAGAAGCAGATTTGGCCTCTCGTGTGCAGGTAAATGACGATGACTGGCAAGAAGGCGACGAAGAAAGGCCGACCTATAAGCGGAGTATCATCATTGACGGTACACACACTGCCACGCAGATAGATGAGCCTGACGAGAACGGACATTATACCGGCTCCTATTTCGAGTTCGACAACAAACGGTTTGGCGACATTGCCGAGATTGTCGATTACATAGACAACGGTAATACCCTTGCCACGAAAATTGCACAAGCAGAGGCGGAAACCGAACAAAACCCGACCGAAGCACAGAAAGAAGCCGGCAACTATAAGAAAGGCCATGTACGCATCGGTCAGTTCGACATCACCGTTGAAAACCCGAAAGGCAGCGTGCGCCGCGGAACGGATGCAAACGGCAAACCGTGGGAGACGACCATGCAGAACACCTACGGCTACATCCGTGGCACGGAGGGCGTTGACGGCGACCACATCGACGTTTTCCTGACTGACGACATCGACGGCTGGAACGGCCGCAGGGTGTACGTCGTTGACCAGTACAACGAGGACGGCACGTTTGACGAACACAAGGTAATGCTCGGCTTCAACGATGAGGACGACGCACGAAACGCTTACTTCGCCAATTACAGTGATGATTGGGCAGACAAGCGGAAAATCGTCATGACCTCCGCAAACTTGGAGGACTTTGAGAAGTGGATAAACAGCAGCCATCGCAAGACCAAGCCGTTTGCGGAGTATAAGAGCGTGCCCGCCGGTGAAACAAAAGCTATCAGCCCGACAGACCGAATAGCCGAGATTGACGAGCAGATGGCCGACTTGAAGAAACAGGCAGATGAAGCCCATAAGCGCAGTGACATCTTTGAGGAAGCACGCCTTATCAGTGAAAGCAACGACTTGTATGCCGAACGCCGCCGACTGGTGCAGGAAATGCAACCGTCGCAAACGGAGGAAGGAAGCAATGAACAGCCACAGGAGCAACCGGGACAGACAGATGACCGTTATACCGTAGAACAACGCTACCACAAGAAGAAAGACACGTACATCTATGCCGTGAAGTTCACGGAACAGATGCCGCGTGAGCAGTTCTTGTCATTGAAGAAGCGCGTCAAGGACTTTGGCGGCTACTATTCCTCATACGGCAAAGGCGGCTTCATATTTGAGACGGAAGAAGCCGGACGGAAGTTTGCCGAAGCCGTGCTTGACCCCAGCGGCGAGAAGCTGGACGACAACAAACCGTTATCTTTGGCCGATATGCAGCAGAGCAGCGAGCCTGTTGTGCATCAGGTGGACGTTGAGGGGCTGATGCAGGCTATCAACGAAAACGGAGAAGCCAAATTGAGCGACCATTTTGTTGTGGGCCGTCCAGGTCTGACCGAAAAGGCAACGAGCCAGCAGACTGAAACCCAGACGCAGGAGACCGAACAGCAGCCTCAACAATCTGACAACAACGGCTATGGTGCTAACAACAAGCTTGTAAGCCGTGACAGATATGAAGAGCTGAAGAAGCGGATGCGTCAGAAGCTCGGAGGTCAGCTCAACATGGGCATTGACCCCGAAATACTGGCTATCGGCACTGAAATGGCAGCGTACCATATTGAGGCCGGTGCCCGTAAGTTTGCCGACTATGCCCGGCACATGATAGACGACCTTGGCGACGCTATCCGTCCCTACCTCAAATCGTTCTACAACGGAGTAAGAGACCTTCCCGAAGTGCAGGAAGCCGGATATGTGGACGAGATGACACCTTACGACGAGGTGCGCACGTTTGACGTGGCCACCTTCGACAAGGAGCAAGGCAACGCAATGGCCACGGCTGAAATGGTAGTAGCCGAACAAGAGGCACAGGCCGGAGCCGACACAGCCAAAGAACAACTCATAAACCAACGTAACAAACAAAGGAGACAAGAAGATGAACAAAGAACAGCAGATACGGAAGCTGTTGCAGGCCAAGCAGAGGCTGCTGCAAGCAAGGCAGAAAGCGACATCGAAGCTGCAACAAATGAGAAGCAAGTAAATGGAACGGTTGAAGAAATAGACCGCCAACTCGACAAGGTGAACGAACAGCTTGCCCTGTTAGGCTATTATGAGGCCGAACCGGTGGAGAGCGACTTCAACGAGGCATACGGCTATATGCGCAATGCCGAGAAGAAAGCCGTAAAGGACGCGAACAACCTTGCCAACCGCCTTGTCAAAGACATCGGCATTGACCCGAAAACGATTGTTGACAAGAAAGGGAAACGTCGCAGGAGCATTGCTACGGCCAACATTGCGCCCATCGGTGGAGACATCAGCATACATCTTCCACTCGGAGACAAGCGTGAACTGTACATCAGCATCCAGTTAGATAAACAGGACGGAGACAACCTGAAAGTTACAGGCGGTATGCTGCGCATAGAGAACCCGAACCCTGAACGCGGCGAGGAAAGATACTTATCGTTCAACAATTTCTTTGCGGAGGATGAGACTTACCCGTCATTGCTTCGTATGGTTCAACAACTTGTGAAGCGTTATGCTCCCGACTTTGTGCCGGTAAGCAACGCACAGCAGGAAGCCTCTACAAAGAGTGGGAAGAAGCCGGCCAAGCGTCAGAAGAAACAGGACGAGTCGAAGATTGCAGACCTTTTCAGCGCACAGGAAGAAAATGCAGTTGAAAATCAGGAGAATTCACCGTTCAAAAAAGGTGATGCAGTTGTCTATAAGGGCAAACCTGCCACCGTTTATGACATTGAGGACAACGGACGGCTTGTGCTTGATACAGGGCTGGCACCGGTACTTTATGAAAGTGCCGACCCGAAAGAGGTAAAACCTGCAAATACTGCAACCCATAATGCAGGAAATACGGAAATAAACCGTATATTTGCTAATGCAGTCAAAACCGATATGCTTGCCGCCCTTGACAGCGGCACAAAGCCGTACAGGAGCATACTTGATTTGCGCAAACGTGCGGCAGCTTTGGGCATGGAGGTTGACAATGACGGCAGGACAGACATCCTGCTGCAAGAACTTGTCGAAGACGGTTTAGTCAGAGCCGCACGCGAAGTAGTGGAACAGCACGGACGAGACAGCAGAGAGTCGTATGACCTTATCTGTAAGCTCTATGAAATGCAGCCCACCATTGCCGCACGGAGCAGCAACCGTATCAAGATGCAGCAATACTCCACCCCGCTGCCTATGGCGTGGAACGCTACACGTTTTGCCATGAGCGGCAAGAAAGGCGGGAAGGTATTAGAGCCGACAGCCGGTAACGGAATGCTTGTGTTCGCAGTTCCTGCCAATCAAGTACACGTCAACGAGCTTGACGAGACGAGACTGGACAATCTTCGCGAGCAAGGTTTTGCGCAAGTTACCCAGCAGGATGCGACCGAGCCGTTCGAGGGGGGTCAACAATATGATGTTATTATTGCCAACCCACCGTTCGGCAAGAGTGATGAAGTGGAGTATGACGGAAAGATGATACCCGGCCTTGATCCACAGATTACGCTCAATGCCCTTGCAAGCATGAAAGACAACGGCAAGGCCGCTATCATCATAGGTGGAAACATGGAGTACGGGAACAATGGCGGACTGAAAAGCATGAAGCCGTTTTTCACATACCTGTATGACCACTACAACGTGAAAGGCGTTGTTGACATGGACGGAATGCTGTATTCCAAGCAGGGTACGACGTTCCCAACCCGAATGATATTGATTGCCGGACGCAGGAGCGACGAGGAACGTGCCCAAACAGCAGTTTATCCGCCTGTTGAAAGCAAGGCTATACGCAAGGCAGATAGTTTTGACGACTTGTATGACATAATAGATGAAGTAATCAACTCAAAGGAAAAGACAAATGGAACAGAAATTCTACGTAGCCAGCAAGGGCAACTCGTATCTGTCGCTGACCAACCATCCCGGAACACTGACGGAACAGGACATAGTGGGCAATCTCGAAAGAATGATGATACTGGACACGGACAGCGAGGAACAGCACATTCAACCGAGAGCAATTCGGGAAGAAGCCAGCAGGTTTTATCAAGAGAACATAGAACGGATACTGGAAATGGCGAAACCCGGCGAGGAGCTGGTGGAAATACCGAAGGAGGAAGCCGAGGAGTATCAGAGCCTGACGTTCAGCGAGTGGGAACAGTGGGAGTTTCCACGGAACGAGTGGGATTAGGAGAAACAAGAACCGAACAACCGAAGAAGCGAACCCTTACTGAAGAAAAGAGTGCATACAGACCGCATAACAGTGCTTTTTCATTGCAAAGCGTTGCCCCTGCCGCAATGGTAGAGGCAATGGATAATGTACTCTCACAGATTGAGGCTGAAAACGGAAACATAGACGAGTTTGTAAGAAAGGAACTCGGTTATGACACGACAGATGAGCTTCATCAGGCACTTGCCGCAGAACAGATTGATAGCGTGGCAATGGCCATTTACCAGATGAAGCAAGGGCAGGCACTTATCATCGGCGACCAAACCGGTGTAGGAAAAGGCCGTCAGATGGCCGCACTTATCCGCTGGGCGGTGAAACGTGGCGAGAAGCCGATATTCATTACGCAAAAGGCGGATTTATTCTCCGACATCTACCGAGATTTGGTAGACATAGGCAGTGGCGACCTTGTGCCGTTCATCTTCAATTCGGACGGTGCTATGGTTGACAGCAATGGAAATACCGTACACAAGCCTCTATCATCCAAAGAAATGGCAAAAGTGTTTGCCGCAGGTCAATTGCCTGATGAATATGACTTTGCCGTGCTTACCTATTCACAAGTAAATACAGGTGACGAGGTAAGTCAAAAAGAAGCTGAGGAAGCGGCAAAGAAACGCGGTGGGCGGACAAAGAAAAGCAAGGCTTCAAAGGACGGGAAAGCCACACCAAAGGCCACATTCCTGCGTGCCATCGCCGAGGACAACTACCTATTCCTTGATGAGAGCCACACGGCGGCAGGAACGAGCAATACAGGCGCATACCTGCAAAGCATTTTACGCAGCGCAAAAGCGGCCACTTTCGCAAGTGCCACTTTCGCCAAGCGTCCTGACACCATGCCCCTGTACGCCATCCGCACTGCCATGAGCCAAGCCAAGGTAGAGCCTGACAAGCTGATTGGCATCATTGAGAAAGGCGGTGTGACCTTACAGGAGATTATGAGCCGCGAACTGACCAATGCCGGGCAGATGGTGCGCCGTGAACGCGACATGAGTGATGTTGTGACAGACTGGAAAACCATAAACGACCCGGCAACCGTAAAGCGTGCGCGTGAGAACTACGACCGCACGATTGCCGCATTTAACGCCATCATCAAGTTTCAAGAGGATTATGTCAAACCGATGGTTGATGCGATGGACAAAGAGCTTGCTGTCATGGCAGAAAGTGCCGGAATTAAGAGAGGTACAGACAAAATGGGCGTAGAAAATGTGCCTTTTGCCAGCAAGACCTACAATTATACCAAGCAACTCATGCTTGCCCTCAAAGTAGATGCTATAGCCAATGAAGTTGATGCAGAAATAAAGGCTGGGAGACACCCCGTAATTGCGTTGGAAAGTACGATGGAAAGCAGTATCAAGGACTATTCCGCAGGGGAAATAATTTCAGAACCAACTTTCAGTGCAAGCCTTTTAAGGGGACTTGATACCGTGATGCAATACACAATCAAGGATGAGAACGGTAAAGAGCAACATGCACGATACACTCCCAAGCAGTTGGGCGAAGCCGGAGAAAAGGCATATTATGAATTGCAGGACTTCATCCGCAAGAGTACCAGTGACATTTTTATCAGTCCGCTTGACGCTATCATTGAACGGTTGCACGGAATGGGTTATAAAGTCGGCGAACTTACAGGCCGCAATATGTACGTGGAGCGTGACGATGACGGACGTGTTGTCGTGAGACGCAGGACAGACAAGGACAAGAAGAGGATGCAACGCGAGTTCAACAGCGGCGAACTTGACGTGCTTATCCTTAACAAGTCCGCCTCTACTGGTATCAGCCTGCACGCATCGGAAAAATTCAGCGACCAGCGTCAGCGGACGATGATTATCGCACAGCCGTTGAGCGACATCAACGACTATATGCAGATGATCGGGCGCATTGACCGCACAGGACAAGTGCACAGAGGTTATTACATCAACCTCGGTTTGCCGGTTCCTGCAGAGAACCGCTTTCTGATGATGCTGTCCACAAAACTGAAATCACTGAACGCTAACACGACCACCTCACAGGACAGTGAAAGCAACGATGTGGAAGCTCCCGACCTGCTGAATAAATACGGAAGCCAAGTCGTAGTGGAATACCTGCGTGACAATCCTGAAATCTACGAGAAAATGGGTGGTCCATTGAAAAAGGCAGGACAAGGTGGAGGGCGTGTGCAAACCAATGAGCTTGACGAGTATAAGCCGCAAGAGGATGATGCGCGTAAGATAACCGGCTATGTGGCGTTGCTGACCACCAAAGAACAGGAAGAGTTCTATGATGATGTAGTAAGACGGTACAATGAACTCATAAAGTACCTGAATGACACGGGAAACAATGACTTGAAGATTACCGTCATGCCGCTTCGTGCCAAGACTTTGAATAAGCGTGTGTCATCTGAAGGCATAGACCCGACCGGCACCAACCCGTTTGCACGGAATTCATACGTTGAACAGGTGGAAATGGATGTATTGCGCAAACCGATGAAAGCAGCTGAAATACGCAAGACCATCGAACAAGTGAACAAAGGAAAACGTCCAGAAGATTATATACGCCAAGTCATCGCCACCATTGAAAAAGAGGACGAGGTACGAATTGCGGCCGAGGAAGCCCGCTATGAGCGTTCAAAAGCAAAGGCACAGGAAGATATAGCCAAGCAGACCGAGAAAATCAACCGCCAGCAGAAACGTACCGCCGAAGAAAAGCAAGCCGCCATTGCCGACTACGTGAGAGAGACCAATGAGAATGTGGAAACCAAGCATAACGACAACATGGTGCGCCTCAATACGAACAGCGATATGCTGAAACAGCGTCTGCACATGTTTGAAGTCGGGAAGTCGTACCTCATGCCTGACAATCTTGAAAGCATGGTGTTCGATTTTTCCACGCCTGCCATATTCTGCGGCTACAAAGCAAAGGACAGCAAGATAACCGCCTCGACTACGCTTGCCGTATTTGCCACTCTTGACGGGCGAAGGCGTATGGAAATCAAGTTGTCGCAGCCCGAAGCGTTACGAAGCATTTACAAGACGACCAACGATAATTGGGATGCGGCACGTTCCACCACGCTTGAGAACTGGGACAGCCAAATACCGACAGGAACACGGAAGACGGGTTTCATCATGACGGGAAACATCCTTCAGGCCATTGCGGATACGCAAGACGAACATGGAGGTTACCCCGGCCAGCTTATCAGCTACACCGATATTGACGGGAATGTGCATGACGGTATATTGATGCCGGATAAGTGGAATACATCCATGCTGAAAACAAGCGGTGCGCCAATCATCAGCCGCTTGAAACAGATAAAGAATTATATGCCCGTTACCAGTCATGACGGCAAGGTGGATATTACAGGTAGCAGCTGGGCGAAAGTGTACTATCTGACCGTACCAAAGACCAAGAAAGACGGAGCCATTTACTACGAAAACAAGGCATTGCTCCGTGCCGTTAATGGCAGCAACTTCTATCCCTACCGTGGAAAGTTGCGTGCGGACATTCCGGAAGAAAATATAGAAAAAGTAGTAATGGAGTTGTCAAAACTGGGTGTAAAGGTAAAGGAAGAAACCAACGAGGATGATGCGTTATACAGGCTTGACGATTATACGACCAATGAGGAAGAAGCCAATGATTTGTTCCGTGTTGTGGATGATGCAAGCGAGATAGAGCGATTGAACAGCGAGCCGACGGTGAAAGTGTACCGCGCCATGTCGTTGGTGGACGGCAAGCTGTATCCTCCCATGTCGAAGAAGATAGGCACAGGAAGCAACAGGATAAGTCAAGCTCCCTCGGAGTTCGGCCAATGGGAAGTATCGGACGAACGCCCTGAGCTTGTGGAGAAAGAGGGAACACACAAGAACCACATTTACATTGTAAAAGACAACGGCAAAGGCTTGTGGGTGGCATACAATCCGTATTTCCATACTTCACGCAATCCACTTAATGACCAGTTCGCAGAAGCCTATCAACGTCCCAACCTTGTAACTGTTGAGGTAGAAGTGCCCGAAAGCGAACTGACAAGCGGCTATCAGGCAGAGGGAGCTAAAGACCCTGTTGGAGAAACGAAATGGAACGCAGGTCCGGTTAACCGCCAACTTAGCGGCGACAAGAAACGCAAAGTAATCCTTTCGAGATGGATGCGCCCTGTACGCATTGTTCCTGACAGTGAGGTGGCGCAGCGCATCGCCGAACTTATCGAAGGAGAGAATGTTGCCATACCTGACAATACAGTTACTCCGTCATTGCTTGAAGAATTGAAGAAGCTCGGTGTGAAGATTGTAGACGGTATTAGCAAGGGACGCAAGAAAGCCACCGCCATGATGAGAGGTGGCAACGGTGCATTGACCGATAACGAGCTTAGCTATGAGAATGACCCGGTGGCAAAGATGACAGGTCGCTCTACACGCACGGCAGCACAGCGCAGGGCATTTGCCGAGCGCGAACGGCAGCGCATGGTGCAGCGCGTTCAGGAGCTTGCCAAGAAGTTGCACCTTGACAACGTGGACATCGTAACCGATGCAAGCACTTTGCAAGGCAAACGTGCAAAGGCCAAGGGTTTCTATTCGCGAGGAACTGGCAGAATAACGATTGTAATACCGAACCATACGAGCGTGTACGATGTGGAACAGACGCTGCTGCATGAAGCCGTGGCACATTACGGACTGCGACAACTGTTTGGCGAACACTTCGACACGTTCCTTGACAACGTGTTCCAAAATGCAGATAAGGACGTTCGCCGCCGCATTACAGAACTGGCAAGAGAACGCAACTGGGATTTCCGAACGGCCACCGAGGAATACCTTGCATCGTTGGCAGAAAACACCAACTTCGAGAATACCGATGCAAGCTGGTGGCAGAAGATAAAAGAACTGTTCCTGCGAATGCTCCACAAGATAGGCTTTGAGGACTTCTCCGGCGTAACCTTGTCGGACAACGAGCTGCGCTATATCCTTTGGCGGAGCTACGAGAACCTTGCCGAACCGGGAAGATACCGCAGTATCTTGGGAGAAGCCGAAGACGTGGCCAAGCAGAACGAGTTGAAAGTGGGCAACTATGCCACGGACAATGACGGAACGGCAAGGAACGTTGCAGAGCAAGACGAACTTTACCGCGACGGTGACCCCGAAGTGCATGAGCGCGTATTGGCACGCGACCGATACGAGCAGCGTGTAAGACGCGGAATGTACCAAATGCAGGAAGCCTTGCAGGACAGTATGCTCGGACTACGTGAAGCAATGGAAGCTATACTTAAAGGGGAGGGCAAGAAAAAAGTGCGCATCGAGGACGTGGACGGCTTCGAGAACGCCTATTTGGGCGAAAACAGACTTTCGTCCGTAAACAAGGCGGAGGCTGACGCATTCGCACATACCCTTTTCAAGCCTTTGCTTGACGAAGTTGGCAAACTTGCTCCTAACAAAGAAGCACGAGAAGAACTGACCGACTACATGATGGCCAAGCACGGACTGGAACGTAACCGAGTGATGCGTGAACGTGAAAAAGAAAAACTGATTGCCTCCTCCGAACTGGCCAAGTTGAAGCCGGAACAGCCGAGCATTGACGATGACGACTACGACCTGAAAATGGATGCTTTCGACAAAGCTATGGAAGATTGGGAAAAGCAGGTAGAGGAAGAATTGGGAGACAAGTTTGAGGCCATTGACAAACGCGACTTTGCCGGACTGACCGCACTAACAGAGGCTGACAACGTGGCAGACGCAGAAACGGAAGCCGCAGCAATGGTGGACGCATACGAGAGCGGACACGATACGGAAGCCCTGTGGAAACGGACAAACGACGTGAGCAATGCCATTCTTTCCAAGCTGTATGAAACCGGCATGATGTCGAAAGACACCTACGACAATGTACGCTCGATGTACGAGTATTACATTCCGTTGCGTGGCTTTGACGAAAAGACCAGTGATGAGGCATACGCCTACCTGAACAGCAAGAACAGCGCATTCAACGCTCCGATAAAGAAAGCAAAGGGAAGAAAATCAAAAGCCGACGACCCGCTTGCCTACCTGCAAAGTATGGCAGAAAGCGCCATCACGCAGGGCAACCGCAACAAGTTGGTAAAACAGAAGTTCCTGAACTTCGTACTGAACCATCCGAGCGACCTTGCCAGCGTGAGCGACCTTTGGCTGAAATATGACAAGGTGGCCGACGAATGGCAACCTGTGTTCCCGGACAACATCAATGCTGACGACACACCTTCAGAAGTGGAACGCAAGATGCAGGACTTCGAGTACAAGATGAAAGAGCTTGCCGAGCAAGACCCTGACCTGTACAAGCACGGCAAAGACACGGTGAACATACCCTACCGGGTAGTAGAGAAACGCGACCTGCGCCAGCACCAAGTTGTCGTGAAACGTGGAGGAAGGGATTACGTCATCACGATAAACGGCAATCCGAGGGCAGCACAGGCACTCAACGGACAGACCAACCCAGACAACGATATGTCAGGCGCAGTGGGCGCGATACTGAAAGCCGGTGAAAGGATTAACCGTGAGTTGAGTGCGCTCTATACCACACGCAACCCCGACTTCGTGGTGTCGAACTTCATCCGTGATATGCTGTATTCAAACAGTATGATGTGGATAAAGGAAAGTCCGAATTATGCCCTGCGCTTCCATCGGAACTTTGCAAAGGTGAACCCTGTCAGGATGAAGATGCTGCTTGCGAAGTATCGCAAAAATGAACTCGACATGAGCAACGACACTGAACGTATGTTCCATCAGTTCATGATGAACGGAGGCGAAACAGGATATTCCAATATGCGTGACATCGAGAAGCATAAGAACGACATCCGCAGGGAAATACGCAAGGCAAATGGCCGACTACCCATCCGCAAGGCGTGGGATTTTTTGGCCGAACGGCTTGACGAGGTGAACCGTGGCGTGGAAAACTGCGCACGCTTTGCCGCCTTCATGACCTCGCGCGAAATGGGCAGGACAATAGACCGGTCCATCTACGATGCAAAGGAGATAAGCGTAAACTTCAACAAGAAAGGGAGCGGTGCAAAATTCATGGGAGCCACCGGGCAGACCAAGTTAGGCAATGCCAGTGCGTTCATGTCAGGACTCGGAAGAAGCGGCTTTGTATTTTGGAACGCTGCCATACAAGGCACGGCAAACTTCGGACGGCAAGCAAAGCGTCATCCTGCAAAAGCACTTACCAGTGTAGCCGCGATGTTCCTGCTCGGTGCAATCGTAGCTTCACTTGGTTATGGTGATGACGATGAGGACGACAAGAACAGCTACTGGAACTTGCCCGAATACGTAAGGAGAAGCAACCTGTTGTTCCGTGCAGGTGGCCAATGGATAAGCATACCGTTGCCTGTGGAATACAGAGCCGTGTACGGACTTGGCGAACTTATGGTAAGCACGATGAGTGGCAAAGAACATCTGACAGACGGTGAGATAGCCAACGCTATTGCCGGACAAGTAAGCCAACTGTTACCACTCGACTTCTTGGAGGGAGGCGGAGGAATGAAAGCGTTTATACCAAGCTCCATTAAGCCGTTTGCCGAAGCATCTCTAAATACGAGTTGGACGGGTCTTCCGATATACAAGGATACTCCTTATAACAAGGATATGCCCGAATGGACGAAAGCCTATAAAAGTGCGAATAAATATCTTGTAGACCTGTCAGAAACTTTGAATGAAATATCAGGTGGTGACGAATACAAAAAAGGATGGGTAGACAAAATTGTTTTACCTATTAGTCGTGACATAAAATTTAAATTAAATAATCCAGCGCAGTGGGAATATGTTTTGAACGGCTATTTCGGTGGCATTTCAAACACTATAGACCGCCTTACAAAGATGGGAGAAACGATAATAGGCCAGCGAGAGTATGACCCCAATAGCTTCTTGGTGCTGAACCGTATTCTGAAAAATGGAGACGAGCGGACGGAGCAAAAGGCCGTGAACAATGAGTATTTCAAATTGCAAAAGGAATATGAGAATACTAAACGACTTCTGAGGAACTACGAACGTGATACCGACAACGGCATCTTCGACTATGCAGAGAAGATAGATTTCCTCTATAACTCGCCCGAATATGCGAGGTACGAGATATTCGAGAACTACCGCCCCGACATAGACGGCCTTTACGATATGCTCAAAGAAGCCAATACATACGGTGACAAGGAAGCGGTGAAGGACATTGAAGCCCAACTCAACGAATTGAAAAAGATGATGATAAACGATATGAACAAGACCCGTAAATAGTTAACGAAGACATGATGCACGGAATGCTTACATTTGCATAAGATATTCCGTGCATCATTAAAAAAACAGAACTGATATGCAACCCATCACAACAAAACAAAAGTATAAGCTGCTTCCGATGAGCCACATCACGCACAAACGCGGAGATACGGAAATAGACACCGTGGCATTCTCGGAAAAGCATTTCGGCGACCGCAGGGCATTTGACGTGCTTATGGAAGCGCAGCACTACTGGAACCAGATGGACGACTTCCGACATGACAGGGAGCGCAACAAGCGTTACACCTACGGTTTCCAGTGGGATGACGTGATATGTGTGGACGGAAAGAAAATGAGCGAGGAAGACTACATCAAGGCACAGGGCAACGTGCCTCTGAAAAACAACCTCATCCGTCGGCTCGTGAGGAACGTGCTTGGCGTGTACCGCAGCCAGCTGAAAGAGCCGACCTGCACGGCACGCGACAGGGACGAGCAGAAACTGGGCGAAACCATGTCAACCATCCTGCAATGCAACATGCAGCTTAACCGCATGAACGAGGTGAACGCCCGCTCAATGGAAGAGTTCCTGATAAGCGGCTTCATCGTACACCGCAAGAGTTACGGATGGCGCAACGCCAAGGAGGACTGCTGGACCGACTATGTGCAGCCCAACAATTTCTTTATCGACAACAATATGCGCGACTTCCGAGGCTGGGACGTTACTTGCCTCGGAGAAGTACATGACGTGAGTTTCGGCCAGCTGTGCGAACAGTTCGCCCACACTCCGCAGGAATACCGTCGGCTGAAGGAGATATACAAGTGGGCGGCACGCAGGGAATACATTGCCAGCTATGCCGAGCGTTTCGGTTACAGCCGCTTGGAAAACTACGACTTCCTGCTGACCAGCGAGCCGGGACGGTGCAGGGTAATCGAAGTGTGGAGAAAGGAACAGAAACCCCGTTACCGTTGCCATGACTACCAAAACGGTGACATATTCAAGATAGAAGTGTCTGACTACGAGGAACAGGTGGCCAATGTAAACCGCGAGCGTATGCAGATGGCCAAGGAAGCCGGTATGCCGGAAGATGAAGTTCCCATGATAAAAGCCACATGGTTTGTGGATGATTACTGGTACTTCTATTACCTCTCCCCTTTCGGCGACATCCTGAAAGAGGGCGAAACGCCATTTGAACACGGAAGCCACCCATACGTGTTCAAGGCATACCCGTTCATAGACGGCGAGATACACTCGTTCGTGGCTGATGTTATAGACCAGCAACGCTACACCAACCGCCTGATAACCCTTTATGACTGGATTATGCGTGCTTCTGCAAAAGGCGTGCTACTGATGCCTGAAGATTGTCTACCCGACGGTGTGAGCATGGAGGATATTGCCGAAAGTTGGGCAGAGTTCAATGGTGTAATTGTTTACAAGCCCTCGGCCAGCAGACAGATACCGACACAGGTTGCCAACAATTCAACGAATATCGGCATTACGGAACTGCTCAACCTGCAACTGAAATTCTTTGAGGACATCAGCGGCGTGAACGGCGCACTGCAAGGCAAGCCCGGCTTTTCCGGTCAGAGCGCGGCCATGTATAACCAACAGGTGCAGAACTCAACCATGGCCTTGCTGGACATGCTGGAATGTTTCAGCCAGTTCACGATAGACGGAGCGTATAAGGACGTGAAGAACATGCAGCAATTCTATGACACCAAGCGCGTGTTCAACATTGCCGGGAAAAGCGGCGCACAGATAGAGTACGACCCGAAGAAGATACGTGACGTAGAGTTTGACCTGTCAATCACCGAAAGCACCTCAACACCGGCATACAGGCAGCTCGCCAACGACTGGCTGATGCAGTTGTGGCAAGCACAGGCCATCAGCGTAGAACAGCTGCTGGAGTTCGGCGATTTCCCGTTTGCCGACGAGCTACTGCAAAGTATCAAGTCGCAAAAGGAACAGATAGAGCAAGGCGGAATGCCGGAAGCCATATCACCACAGCTCATGCAACAGGCACAGCAGGGCGCGAATATGCAAGCAGTAAACATGCTGCATAACGCAATGGTGGCATAAATGGTTGTACTACCTTTGTATCAGTACAAAATCAAAAAATAAGTATAAAGTTATGGATAAAAAAACAATTTGCATTGACTTCGACGGCGTAATCCACGATTACAGCCAAGGTTGGCAAGGTGAAGACGTGTTTGGCAACATGATAGCCAACGCGGACACCGGCACATCTGTATTGAAAAAGCAAGGGTGGACAATCATTATTTTCACCACGAGGAAAAAATCCGACAAGTTGGAAAAATGGCTGAAGGACAACAACATCACCTACGACTACATCAACGAAAATCCTAATCAGCCGGACAATACGAGCGGAAAGATTATTGCAGACGTCTATTTGGACGACCGGGGCATTTGTTTCAGGGGCACATGGGACGAGTGGCTTATAAGAGAAGTACTCGACTTTGAACCGTGGCAAGAACGCAAGAAGCGAGAAATGGAACAGTTGGCCAACTTCAAATATAACGGAAGCAGTATTTGGGAACGCGGAAACGAGCGAAGAATAAAAGCCGAAAGTATAGGGTAAAAAACGAGGCGGACGACATCAAACGATGAAATCCGCCTCGTTTGCTATTTGCGCATCTTTAAGCGCTTAACCTTTGTCGCACCTCCGCCCACGACCTGATACGTAACAAGCGGGTCATTTGTCAGCGTCTGAACGCCGTCCAAATTCTGTTTACTTTTTGTCGTGTACTTCATGGTGTTTCTTCTTTTTATGGTTTCTGATACACTCGGCATACCAGCTGTAATACTGCTGCCGTTTAAAGTTCTCCACTTCAGGTACAATGCCGCACGTTCCGTTACGATAGGGCGTGAAGTAGAAACACTCCTTTTCGAGGTCGCGCACGTGTGCCTCATAGGAGATATACCCTTTCTGTTTGAGCTTGCGGAAGTTGAACCTATCCATGATGATAAGTTTACCCTTGCTCCCCGAAAGAGGCATTACATAATAACGCTCACCAGTCTGACTGTGTGCGTCCTTGGCTTTCTTTACCGCCTCACGCAACCGGAGGCTTGCCTTCAATTTCTGAAATACGTTCATAACAAATCCGTTTTTAGTTTATATTGTCGCTGCTGAAACAGCATTTTTCTTCTTCACCAACATACGTTTCGTGCGTTTCACGAATTTGGGCAGTTCCATTTCGTAGAAACAGATGTGCAGTCCTATGGCACGTGTCATAAGCAGGTCGTCGTGCTTGCCAATAATCGCGCCGTATGCGCCGTTAGGCTTCTTCTCGTAGGTAAGGTACTCGTCCAGACAACGCGCGTCGCGCTCCACATACAAATTCTCACGAATAACCTTTACCATCGTGGATATGACCATCGGCTTTGTAGCCACGTTGGTATGGAAGCCGTATTTAGTGGGCAGGCCTTGCAGTATGTCCTCTTCCGACTGTTTCCGTGCATAGAGGTTGGGATAGACCCCCTTAATTTGATTAAGGATGAACTGAGACTGGTCCCCATCCACATCACGTTCCTTGTCGTGCGTTTCGAGTGTATTGCTTTCGATGACGAGCAGGGAGTTGTCGTAGAACGCCGCTATCTGCGCCGCTTTCCACGCCAGCAAGTCTATGTCGCAATGCCCGTACCACTGCGCCACGACAGCCGGTCTGCCCCCTTCAGCCATGAAAAGGCGGTCGAACACTACTATGACAGACCAGTCGGCCTTTGATGAACGTCCGCCCACATCGACAACCGTCAGATAGCGGTTGGTTACTTTCTCGTCCTCGTCTATCTCCGGCTTCTCCCATATCCACAACACACCCTGCCTGTCCTCAACGAAGCGCAGGTTCTTGAGCGCGTTCTTGCCCTCGTCAGCATCGGCATACACATCCCCCACGAAACGCGGCTCTTTGCAGTATTTCTTGAATGCCTCCACCTTGTACTTGTCGAATACCATTGTGCCGGAATGCACAAACGCCTCCACGTCGTCGGAGGGGTATTCGGAAGCCATGGAAGCGTGTTCGTTATACTTGGCACGTTCCAGTATGTACCAGTGTATGGCTTCGAGCGTAGCCCCTTTCTCCCACAGCCACCAAAGATATTTTCCGCTTTCTTCGCGCGAAGAAGCCACATTATCGTTGTTTCGGTTGTCGTAAAGGCTTGCAGCAAAAGACAAGATGTCATCAACAGGCGTGGAATAAATCTCAATGTCAAACCAAGAAACGAACATTGCCTCAAACTGTGACTTGCCTTTGCTGGCCATGTCATACTCACGTTGGAAGAAATTGCCCGTACCGTTGGCCGTACTCTCATAGACAATCATCGTGTAAGGGCGGTAAAGCACGCCTGAACAGGCGGAGCGCACGATGTCCTCCGGCTTTTTTCCTTCTGTGGCTTTCCACAAGCCCACCTCGGAGAGATGCACAAGGTTGTAGTCACCGCCACGGCAACTGTCGGGGCGTTCCGCCGTGCCGATTTTGATTTTACAGTTGCGTTGCGGCACTCGGTAAATGCTGCCTGACTTTCCTACACCCACCAGCTTAGGCTCGTTCGCGTCGTAAGCCTCGCCCAGCTTGTGCAGCATTTCAACCGGGTAAGCCTTGATCATACGGTCGAACATATCCTTGATTTCGTCCGAGCCAGCACCCTGATGCGCGATGATGAGCGAGTTAAGGCCAACCTTATGGACGAGCTGCAACCAAGCCATGTAAAGCTGTGATACGGTAGAGCCACCCCATTGGCGTGCCTTTAACAGCACTATGCGGATAGGCTTTCCGGCCTTTCGCAATCTTTCAAGCCTTTCAACAAACCGCCTTTGCGGACGTGACAGACGGAAAAGAATATCCTCACCACCGCCCTTACGCTTGATGTACACAAACACAGCCGCCCAAAAAGCAAAGTCGTAACGGCAACGGATGCGGACAAACTGCTCAATGACTTTCAGTCGGTCTTCCTCCGTGTACTCCACATTCAGGTTGTCCGTCAGGAAAGCACGTACAGAGCCACACTCCACAATCTGCCTGACGAGCGGCACACGCAGCATTTCCACCGGAAGCCACTGCACAGAAACAGGAAAATCGTCGATGACAACTTTCTTCCTTTCGCCTACCGAACCTTCGCCACTTACAGGGTCAAACTTGGCATAAATCTCCGCGTTACGCCTCTCGTTTTCCTTTATTATAGCCTGTATTGCTTCCTCCCTTGTCATGTCTTACGATTTATGGGTTTGTTCAACAACGCGGCGATGAAACCGAAGAGATAACAATACAGGTGCAGCCATGCGTTGGTGTTCGGGAAGAAAAAGCCCACGGCAATGTAGAACAGCATCCAGCACTGGAAATACCGCTTGCGAGCCACCTCGAACGAGATTGTCCCGAACAGCACATAGACCACGCCTGAAAGTCCTACTGTGGGATTATTGAAAGGCAGGAACGCGCCGAGCGTGTCAACAGGCATGGTAACGGCCACCGTGTAGGCAAAAAGCATACGCAACAGCGATACCTTATAGATGAAAACCATTGACAGCAGACACCACGCATTGAGCAAGGCATGAAACAGATTTGCATGAAAAAACGGATACGCCAGTCGTGCAGACAAATGGCAATGCGAGTATATGCCGACCGAATGCCAGTCGGCAACCTGCAAGAATGACAAGACCGTCACGAGCAACGCAATCACAATAGCCGCAACCTTTTCAACTTTTCCTGTACCCATTTCTTACGCGCTTTACAGACCATAATCTTTGCGCTCCCCGGCGTGAGATAGAATTTGGGAGCGGGACCGGCCACCACAATGCTGCAACACGCCCGAACGGTAAGTTCAGGACGTGCCTTGCGCATGGCAAGCACGCGCCGTAGGATTTCCTCGAACATCTCACGCTTCAAAGGACGCATACCCTTGATGGTTACTCCACGGAGCATGGCGTATATTACTTTGGTAGCCCTTATGTCGCTTACCCAAAAGCGGCGTGCCTCCATGTTCACGATAGCGGCATATACATCGGGCATACGGATATAGTCGCATGATGAAATGTATTCGTCATACGCCCGCATGAGGTCTTGCATCCGTTCCTCCGCGTACTCCATAACCGCTCCGTGGTGCTTCATAAAAAGTTTCTTCTATGTTTCAAAGTTAACCATTGGTGCGTAAAAAGTTATACCGTTTGGATTTGTTTGTTCCCTTAAATTTGCAATGCGACAAAGAGCAAAACAATTAAAAATCAAGAATATGCCTGATAAATCAACAGTTAAGAGCAACCGGGAACGATACGCCGAGCGTATGAAGTCCAAATATCCCGACCGCGAATTTGCCGACGATGAAGCGTTATGGGGGCAAGTCAATGAAGATTACGACGGTTACGACAAGGAGATAGCCGGTTACAAAGAACGCGAGAAAGCGTTTTCCGACCTGTTTACCAGCGACCCCCGTAGTGCCGCATTCCTTACCCAATGGCGGAAAGGCAAGAACCCTGCCGTGGCGTTGGTGGAAATGTTCGGAGATGACTTCGTGGAGGAATTGAAAGACCCGGCCAAGCAGGAAGAGCTTGCCGCAGCCAGCAAGGAATATGCCGACCGACTGGCCAAGGAGAAGGAGTTTGACGAGCAGTATCAGAAGAACATTACCAAAACCCTTGAAACGCTCGAACAGATGCAGCAGAAAGACGGCTACAGCGATGACGACATAGACAAGGCGATGAGTTTTCTTGTCGGCATCATGAAAGACGGCATTGTAGGCAAGTTCACCCCCGAAAGCATAAAAATGGCATTAAGCGCAATCAACCATGATGACGATGTGGCCACGGCAGCACGTGAGGCCGAAGTGAGAGGCCGCAACACGCGCATTGAAGAAAAGTTACGCCGGGGACAACGTGGAGACGGAACGGCCAATCTCGACGGAAAGAACGGCGGACAGGGCAAAGCAAGGGATATGCCCGACTTAGGTGTACTGAACCGCTACGACGACGGAGGTCAGACCATTTGGGAACGCGGCGGTGAAAAACGCAGGCCGGCAAGATAATTCATTATTCACAATTCATAAATCATAATTAAAAAACAAAAAGATGAAGACGTTAAAGAAAAGTACGAGTTTTCTGTATCGCATCATGCTGACGCTGTTAGCTGTTGTGATAGGTGCGTCGAGCGGTGTGATGATGGCTGATGCCTCATCATTGCCCGATGCAGGTAAGACAAACGCAGGAGCCGACGGTGACGGAGGCAGCGACCCGACAGCGGGCATTGCTACCGAAACGCAAGGACGTGCGGACGGCGACCCGAATTTCTACATGGCGGACGTGGACAAACGCATTGTCAAAATCCGCCCTATGGCAACGCCTATCGACCAAATCAGCCGATATGCGAAATCAAGCAGTTGCGACAGCTTCGAGGTGAAATATTACAGCGTAGGCACGCGAGAAATCAAGTGTACGACTACAGAAGCTGTAACGGCCATGGCGAGCGGTGCAAGCACCACATTGCCCGTGAGCGACACCAATATGTTCACATTGGACGACACTATCCGCGTGGTAGGTGTTAAAGGAGTTACCAACCCCGATACTGGACAGCCATACGAAGAAGGCGACAACGTGCCCGACCTCGTGCTGTGCGTATGCGGAAAAGACCCGTCGACCAACAAGCCTACCGTATATGCAGTAAACGGCGCGATGGACTCGTCAAGCAAGCAGCCGATATGGGTTCCGCAAATCCCGAAAAACACCGTGCTTGTGCGCATGGGCAAGGCGTGCGGCGAGCTTGACGTGCAGACCGGCCGCTTCAACAACATCCCGATGCCAGAAACACAGTATTGTCAGAACTTCATGATACAGATTGAGCAGTCAACATTTGACAAGATTGCCAAGAAAGAAGTAAACTGGGGCTTCTCCGACATCGAGGAGGACGGCATTTATGATATGCGTCTTGCTATGGAAAACAGCTATCTGTTCGGCGTGAAGAATAAAATCAAACACGTAAGTAAGGACGGTATGCTGACATGGTTCACCGGCGGCTTGTGGTACATGGCTGGAAAGGACATCGAAGTAGGTGTATGGAACGAGGAGAAACAATGTGCCGAGATTACTGACGAGAACCTTGTGGACATCACCAAAGACCTGTTCGTGGGCACTGGTATCGGAAATAAACGCAAAATCCTGTTCTGTGGTTCGGATATGCTTGCCGCTTTCTCTAAAATCAAGAGTGAGAAATTCCGCCTGAAAGACACTGTTGAAGTATGGAACCTGAAATTCAAGAGCTGGGACACCGACTTCGGCGAAGTGCTGACCATCCATCACGAACTGTTCGACATGAACGGCATGAGCGACTGCGGCTTTGCGATGGATCCCGAATATCTGTCGAAAAAGACCCATGTAAGCTGGGCGCGTAACGTGCTTGACTTGCAGAAGGCCGGCATCCGCCGTACGGATGCAGTAGTTATTCAGGAGGTAAGCTGCCTGTACCTGCGCTATGCCAAGGCACACGCACGCATGAAACTCGCCCAAGCCCCCAAAGGAGTAGGCGCATAAAGACAACCAATGACACCAACCGTTCAGGGAGGACACAAAAATCCTCCCTGAACAAATTATTCAGAACGGAAATATGAAAAAGCATTATAAATCAAAGACCTCGATAAGCATCAACGTGGTGCTGAAGAGCAAGAAAAGTATGCACATTGCGTTCACCGCCCAGTCGGACGGGAGCAGCGTATATACGACCGACAACCCGGATGTACAGTACGCCCTTGAACACCACTACAAGTACGGCAAGCTGTTCAAGTTGGTAAGCACCGAGAGCGAGGCTGACATCAAAGCCAAGAAGGAAGCCGAGGAAGCTGCCGCCAATGAAAAGAAAGACGAGATACGAAAGGTGAGCGTGAGCGACCTCGCTGCGGCAAAAGACTTCCTTGCCGACACTTTCGGTATTAGCCGCACGTCGTTACGTTCGGAGAAAGCCATCATGGAAGCGGCCAAGGCGCACAACATTGAATTTGAGGGATTGGAAGAATGATAGTACAGGCAGAAGATATGGCAAAAGCCGTGCGCGTGGCGATAGACATGAACCACAACAGCACCCCGTTGCTGGCAGATGATGATTTGGACACGGTAAGTCTCGATGACATCATCTACGCCAAATTGGTTGACGCCGTGCGCATGGTGGAAATGGAAGCTCCGCTTAACCTGTTGGAGCAAGGCCACCAGTTCGGGGAAGCCGTGACGTGGGGAGAGGACGGCAAAGGATGGATATTGCTGCCCGACGACTTCATGCGGCTTGTCGTATTCAAGATGAGCGACTGGCGGCACAGCATATCGGAAGCCATCACGCAAGACGACCCAATCTATACCCGGCAGTTCTCAAAGTGGAAAGGCATTTGCGGCAATCCCGAAAAGCCTGTTGTAGCCATCGTGAACAGAGCCGAGGGGCAGGTGCTTGAATTCTTTTCCTGCAAAGACGACACAGCCACCGTTGACCAAGCCGTGTATGTGCCTCTGCCGAAAATAGACATTGACGGAGGCATAGACGTGAGCGAGAAATGCTACCGCGCCGCCGTTTACCGTGCCGCTGCACTGGCATTGGCAAGCATAGGCGACCAGCTGTCAACCACGATGGTAGAACTTAGTAAATCACTGTTAGATTAAAAGTTATGAGCAGCATATACAACGAGAACATACAAGGCAACCTTTCGACAAGCCGCGACATCACCGCCGGCGGACACCTGAATGTGCGTGGCAACTCCGTGTTCGGCCATAATGTAGTCATCAAAGGTTGGTTGGACGCAAAGAACATCAAAGGCCCGTGTAAAGGACTGTATGCCTCGTTGGACGCTCTAAAAGAAGCATATCCACGCCCCATGCCGGGTTGGTATGCACTTGTTGGAAACACATTGCCTGCCGACGTGTACCGTTCAGACGGCGGAGAATGGGTAGCTACAGGCGAGCAAGGCGGCGAAGTGAATTTGTATCTTGACCAACTGGAGGAAGATGTAGCCAATCTTGACGATGATGTAAAGGATATTCAAGAATTCATTGCAGACGGTGTACTGTTAGGCAGCAGCGTTACGTTCAATACAACCGCCAATACCGTGACGCTGACATTCAAGATGAAGAAACCTGACGGAACAGAAGCACCTTTCACAGTAAACGTGCCTATTGTAACCAGACAAACCGCAGGCATGATGACCGCCTCGGACAAACAAACCCTTATAAATCTTGATGCAACGGTGTGGCCTGTAACTGTTACGATGAGTGCGTCTCCCGACATTGTAGAGGTAGGCGTAAGCACAAAAGTAACCCTTACATGGGAGATTGAACGCAGGGGAGCGGAAGTGTCTGACGAGAGCGAGGTTACATTGAACGGTGAGGAAAAACATTCCACAATGGAAGAAATAACCATCAACGAAAACTCCCCCAAGACCCTAAGCTACACCCTGACAGCCGTGTATGACAATGTAACAGGCAGCGCGACAAAACAAATCCATGTGGTATATCCGACCTATTTCGGGAGCGTACAGGCAGACTGGACACCCACGGAAACCTCGGTAAAATCACTTACGAAGTTGTTGCAGACCTCACGTGCTTCAACCCAAACCGGTATCAGCACGAGCAACGGCAAGATAGCCTATTGTTATCCTGCGTCATTCGGAAAACTAATCAGCATAAAGGACGGAAACGGCTACGAAGTAATAGACAGCTACACACTTTGGACAGTCAATGTGGGTGGCGTGAACTATAACTGCTATTTATTGACAACCCCGGTAACCTCATCAGGAGTTACCCAAATATATAAATAAGGTATGGCAACAGGCGGAATACAACTTATAGACACCTTCAGGTATTCGGGAAAGAAATTCCTCGACTTGCGTCAGGAAATAACCGACCTGACTGACCTGAAGAACATAGACGAGACCAGCGTTCCTGATGGTTTCACCGCTTATGTGGCCACGGAGGATGCATACTACAAATACAATTCTTCATACGAGCAAGACGAGGCAACCGGACGCTGGCGCATTTTCGAGATTGGCAGAGAGATAGAAAACGAGGAATTCATCTATGCCATTGTCGATGAAGAAAATCACCTGTTGTTCGGAATACGCAGGGACGGCAGTGTCAAGATACCCAAAGGCATTCCTGACGAGATAGCCGAGCGCATGAAATCGTTTCAGATAGAGAAGTGCGAGGGATACGTGTTTGTGATTACAGACAAAAGCAACCGATTGCTTTTCGGCATACGCGATGACGGTTCTGTCAACATCCCTAAAGGCGTGGTAGAAGTAATGACATGGGAAGAATACCAACAGTCGCCCAAATATGAAAATACCCTGTACGTAATACAAGGGAAAGACGGAATGCTTCATCATGCAATCCTCAACGGCCATGCGATAACCGTAGGCGAAGAATACGCTTTTTTGGCTGACGCAAACATCCTTTACTATCACGGAGAGATGAAAGTGCTTCCCAAAATATGGATAGACTACGAGGAAATGACGTTGAACGTGGACTATCCTTCAGACTATGACGGGCCGCTTTTCGTCAACGAGGACGGGCTGTTATTTTTGGTTTAATCAAAATATAGACATACAATATGAGCAAAGTATTAGGAACAATAGGTTTCAGGAAGCGCGGGGAATGGCAACCTAACACGCCGTATCGAAAAGACGACATGACGGAACATGACCGTAGCAGCCTATATGCCTTGGTAGACCACGTATCTTCTGCCACCTTTGAAGAAGATGCGGACAAATGGGGATATATAGCGGACGCGCGAGGAATTACCGCCTCCCTGCAAGAAGTAGGCACAGCCACCGAAAATGCTAATGCAGCCACGGAAGCGTCAGAAGCCGCTACGGAAGCCGCCACGGAAGCCACAGAGGGCGCACTTGAAGCTGCCTCGCAAGCCAATAAGGAAGCCGAAACCGCAAGGAAAGTGACCGAGATATTCAACGGTTGCTTCAAAATCATCGAAAATTCCGAATTCGTTTACGGGATCACGGATGCAGACGGCTTACTTCTGTTCGGCATACGCCATGACGGTTCTGTGTACCAACCCAAAGGTATTCCTGAGGAAGTGCGCAAAATATTGGAGAAAGAAGTATCCGACCGCACAAGCATGATAGACATCCGGCAATCAGGCAACTACATTGCAGCCATTGTGGACAAGGACAATCACGTGATTGCCGGGATAGACCCTGCCGGAAACTTCCACTTCTCCAAGAACATTGCAATGAACGGAGCCAAACAGGAGGTGATGGAGACCGGTACGGAAAGCCTTTACCACATAGTGGACAAGAACGGCATATCGCTGTTTGACATCGACAGCAAAGGCCACGTCATTGTGCAGAAAGGCATAACGATTGACGGATATAAGAGCAAACTTGACATTGTGGACTCCGAACGCTTCCTGTTCGGACTGACAGACAGCCAAGGAAACTTGCTGGCCGGTATAGACAAGGACGGCGCAATCGTAGCCAACAAGATTACAGGTATGGGTACGTGCGAAGTAACCGAAAGCGAGGAATTTACCCTTATGTTTGTGGACAAAGACGAACATCTGCTTTTCGGTGTGCTTAAAGATGGCTCATTCTACTCTCCCAAGTTCAAACTGCCATTCAGTGATTATGCCGAGGACATGGAATTTATCTATGTCATATTGGATGCAGAGGGAAAAGTATGTTGGGGTATCCGAAGTGACGGCACCGTGTACCAACCCAAAGGGACACCCGAAGCGACCAAGCGCGACCTAAAGAACATATACGCCACGCTGGAAAACCTTACTACCAAAGTATCGGGTATTCAGCAAACTAAAGAAAACAATATAGCCACAGAAAAAGTTATGTATGACGGAAATCAGGGCAGAGCATATTTAGGGAATGTGGCTCTGCAAGAGCCGGGAAAGACCGACTATTGCATCATCATGATGTACGGCCAATCGCTATCCAACGGCTCGGAAAACCCGGCAGGCTTTTACGACCAGCCGACAGACAACTGCTTCATGCTCGGCAGTAATGTATGGAACACCAGCGGCACAGCCCTGCAAGCATTGAGCTGCGGAGGAACGAAACGAGATGACGGTGTATGCACGGGTACACGCCAAGACACCATTGTGTCCACGGTCAACGCCTTTGTGAACATGTACAAGAAAGAACGCCCATGGGACAAGAACACGAAGTTCATTGCCTGCTCACTCGGTGTAGGAGGCAGGACAGTAGCGCAACTTTCAGGTGCGGCACGCTACCCATACTGCAACGAGCATAACCTTGACGCACGTGTCAAGCCATTCTTCCAAGCCGTGAAAGCCATTGCCGACAACGAGGGAAAGACCATCAGCCTCAGCGCAGTTTTCTGGAAACAAGGTGAGGCTGACTACGGCACAGGACATATCGGAAAGACCTATGAGGAATGGAAGCAGGTTGCCACGGAGCAAGCGCAATCATCGCCTACGTCAATGACCATGGGCGGGAGCTATGACGCATACTATAAAGGATTGACTTATCTGAAAGAGGACATTTTCGCCTTGGCAAAGGAGATATTCGGCGACGACCAGCAATGCCGCCCCGTGTTCATGCCCTATTCAGTGTGCGGCACTTACATAAGAAACGCCTACATGACCATCAACCAAGCCACTGCGCAGATGGCGGAAGACCAAGACGACGTTGTGCAGGTTGGACCGACCTACGTGACCCCCGACTACAACGGCGGACACTTGGCCATGAACGGCTACCGTTGGTTTGGCGAGTATTGCGCCAAGGCACTTTACAACGTTTACCTGAAAGGCATAGACTGGCACCCATTGCAGCCATACAACTATGAGGTACAGGGTAACAAAATATACATCTACATGAACACGCCAGTTCCACCGTTGCGTTTCGACAAATACACGATAGACAATGTGTATAAAACCAACGGTTTTACGGTACGCATGGGAACGGTAGAGCAACTTGACGCGGCAAAGACTATCACGTCAAATTCCTCACTCATACAAACCATAACGGACATTGCCATTGTAGAGAATTGCGTTATCCTCACTTGCGGTGAGATTGAGGAATTCACAGGCGCAGTAGAAGTAACCTATGCCGGGCAAGGGCAAAGCGGCTACAGCGGACACAACCAAGGCGCAGGAAATTTGCGTGACAGCGACACGTGGCAAGCCCTGAACGACTACCGCAACGACGCTGGCGACCACGGAAGCCGCACCACGTTCACGAACTGGAGCGCGGCGGTGGCCACGGATGACGACAAGTCCACGCTTGAGGCATGGAGCGCAGAAAAGACCTACTCATACGGTGATAAATGCCTGTACGAGCACTCCAACGGCACAACCTACCGCTTGACATCCAACAAGGACGACAATACCGGCACGCCATACAGCAGCGGCACGACATTGCGGACAAGCAACAGATGGAACGGTTCGACCAAAGCCACCGAGGAGGAACTTTCAGAGCTTGAATATCTGGACGAGAACTACCTTTCGTCAACAGGATATTCATACGGCGACAAGGTGCTGTTCGATGCAATAGAACAGGACGGCCCGATAGTCCTTACCTCCAATTACGGAGGGGCAAGCGGAGGACTGAACAAGACAAGACCGTTCAACCCCGTGAACTACCGTCCGGTGGATGTCAAGGGAGAGTCCATTGTCGGCAAGAAATATCCGATGCAAAACTGGTGTCTGAACTTCTACAAGAGAATAATTTTAGGTTAACAACAAAATTCAACAAAAATGAAAGCATTAAGAATTATGTGTCCGTCATCGGTTACGGACAAGAGTCTGCGCAAGCTGGAGCATTACTACGGCATAGAGTTTGAGCGCGGAGCGAGCAACGGAGGCGGTGAAAACGGCTACCATGCCATGATAGGCGACGAGGAACTGTTGAAGAACCTGACTTTCCACAACCTCATCCAAATAGGCTTGGTGAAGAATGGTGTCAAACAGGCGACATTCAACCAAACAAACTGGAACAAGACGAAAGAAGGCGCATCCGTATCATTAGCCGGTGACGACGGCAGCGACGTGATGCAGACATTCCCCACACTCTACGCCATCATAGGAGGTACGAACAGCATATATGAGAGATACATCATCTCTGACGAGCCTTTCAGTTATGACGGAGACGAGGCAGAGGAAATCCACCCATACGCAGAAACGCCAGACTTCGAGGTGATTGTGTCGAACGTAGCACGAAGCATATACAATCCGACCATTGCCGGAACACAAGGCACTACGCGATTGACCAACATCAGCGCAGAGGGCGATTACATCAACGCAAACGGTTATCCGTCAGGAAGCAAGAGCCGTTACGGCTTTGAATCCGCCGCACGTGCTAAGAATGAAAATGTCATGCTGAACGTGCCGTATGCCAACGCTTCCGCGATTGACCTTGAGCTTATCATGGCTCTGCTCTACATTGAGTGCAGGACGAAAAACCTGAACAGTGTATTCGGGCATGGCATATCAAGCAATGCATCTCCCAGCGAAAGCACGTGGGGAACTGTATCGGGATGCAGGGTAAAGAATGGCGATGCGTGGACTTACCTCCGATTTAACAGCAATGTGTATATAAGCGGAGAAGCAGTAAGTATGTGGAGTGCCATCAACGGCCAAACCTCGCTGTTGAAGATATTTGAAGCGCAACGTGCCGTTTCGGACGGTGGAACGTTGGAGGGTGTTACCAACTCTGACGGGGAAGCTTTGCAGGGCTTGTCGGACGGCGTAATGACAGGTATCTATACCAAGACATTTACCGCCAAGCTCACTTGCGCACTCACGAGTGGAGGCGAAGTCACCGAAAGAGATGTAGAAGTTGTACTACGAGTTCCCGTATGGCGCGGACGCACCCGTCTGTGGGGTAACATTTGGCAACACCTCAGCGGCTATGATGTATTGAACTATCAGGATGGAGAGGGTGTCGTGCATAACGACCTATACCGTGCCAAGAGCATTGCCGACATGACCACCGACACGGACGAGACCGCAAAAGACAGTGCTAACGAATTTGCTTTCGTGACCAAGTATGAGAAAATTGGCGACCTCGGCAATACTTCGGGCTGGATGAGAGACTGCCTAAGTACCGTCAAAGGCCGCATTGTGTTGCCGGGCGTAAATACCGGAGCAGCCATCAACAACTACCAGTCGGCATACACTAATTTGGATAGTGAAGCCACCGCAGGTAAATACCGCAGGAAAACCGCTGGTTTCTTTGGTGGCTATGCGTACTACAGCGCTGACGTCCTGCGCTTCTGCTCTGCGCACGGCGCCCCGTCGCACTCGGGCGCGTTCTTCGGTTCCGGCTTCCGTGTGGAGCTGTCCGAATGACGAAAGACGAAACTCAAGACGAAAGACGAAAACCTACCTCTCCGCTTCGGCGGAGAGGTCTAAAACCGAAAACCGCAACTCCAAGACGCAGACCGAAAGCCGGGCGATTTTGAGAGTTGGGGTAATCTGAAACAAGAAAACAAGAGGGAAATCAAGAAATAAAACAAAAAACTATGAACGGAATTATCAGAGGCCTGATTTCAGAAACAGAGCCGAAAATTCAGAATTGGGGTGAAAAACGCCATGTGCCCATCAACATTCGTCAGGAAAAGACCAATGACGAAGAAGGCAAGGAAAAGACTATCTACGTCTATGACGTAGTGGAACGAGTGGAGCAGCCTGTCTGCATTGACAGCATTGTGGCAGCCGGTGTAAAGGCGACCTATTCGGAAGCCGATACCTCGTACATCATGACCCACTTTGCCAAAGAGAATGACAAGAAAGTAGCCGAATACAAGGCATTTGTTACCGAACTTACGGAAAATGCCACAAAATCGGGCTACGAATAAGCAAGTCATCCTTCGCCTGAAAACTCCGACAGGTTGTCGGCCTAACCGCTGGTTTCTTTGGTGGCAATGCGAACAACAGCAATGACGTCCTGCGCTACTGCAATGCGAACAACGCCCCGTCGAACTCGAACACGAACTTCGGTTCCAGCTTACGTGTGAAAGCAAAAAGATATAAGTGCAAAACCAACATAGGCCGAGACCACACCCGCATGGTGAAAAATGACAGACAAGCAGTCGGAGGTACCAAGCCTCCACTACGAGGATTGCCGACTATTAGTAGCGCATCAGTTGTAAGAGGCGTGAAGATTGTCGAAAAAGGCTCACACGGGCACTTAGAATGTTCAACAGAATTTTAAGTAGCTATCAATGAAAAGATTGAATAATGTTTGGAGTACATTCAGCGATGAAGAAACCCTGCTGACAGCTATCCGCACCGCAGCAAAGGGCAAGCGCAAATACCGAAAAGTGCGCAGGGTATTGAAGAAAGACAAAGATGCCGCACATGAACTAAGTGTGATGCTCAATGCCGGGAAATTCAAGCCCTCGCCTTATAAGGTAGACAAGATAAAGACGGAATACGGAAAAGAGAGGGAGATATTCAAGCTCCCTTTCTATCCTGACCGTTGCGTGCAGCACGGAATAAGTCAAGTGATGCGCAAGAAATGGGACAACAGCCTGACATCGGACACCTACGCCTGCTTGCCGGGAAGAGGAATAAACTGTAAGAAGTTACGGTATAACCTCAACCATAAGGTAAAACGAGCCATACGCAGTTTCGGGAACAAGCGTGTGTACATATTCAAGATGGACATCAAGAAATGCTATCCGAGCGTAGACAACGACATCATGGCACGCACATACAGGAGGCATTGCAAAGACAAGCGTATGCTGGAACTGATGGACAGCATAAACTACAACGGTAAAGGATTACCGATAGGAAACTTCTTGTCGCAGTTGGAAATAAACCTGTATTTGTCGCCATTAGACCGTTTAGCAAAAGAAGTGCTGAAAGTGAAATACTATTTCCGCTATATGGATGACATTGTACTGATGAGCGATGATAAGTCCGAACTACATCAATGGCAATGGAGGATACTTAATTTCCTTTGGTACGAGCTGCATTTGGAGAGCAACCACAAGCGGCAGATATTTCCGCTTGGAGAAAACCTTTCAGAACGAGGTCTTGACTTTGGCGGATACGTGTACAGGAAAAACAGCACGATGGTAAGGAAGCGCATCAAGAAAGCGTTTGCCAAACGGCGGCATAAACCTAAGAGCGTTCCGAGCTATATGGGCATATTGCAATGCTGCGACGCTAAAAACCTGATTGACAAAATAGTAAACCGAGACAATGACATGGATTTATCACAATTATTGCAAAACAAGATAGAGCGTCCGTTTGAGGGCGACAACATCAAGATAGAGCAACTTATCGACAAACCGATAGAGGTGCTGAACTTCGAGGTGCGCCCCAGCGAGAAGAAGCCGAACACCGACTACCTGAAGATGCAGATACGCTTTGAGGGCAAGAAACGGTTTGTGGGAGGCGGTTACCAGTTTCTGTGCGCAGTGCTGAAGCAGATAGACAAGTCGAACTTACCGTTTGAAACGATAATCCGTAACAAGCGCGGTTACTATTTTGACGGAACTATCAACGAAGAATGAAACCATGCTATTTGACAATGACAATGTAATGGAAACAGGCACGCGAGCTGTTGGCATAGCCGTATTCGGTAGTGAAATGATAAGCGTGATGATTGATGCACGCTGGATGTTGCTTGCCATCACCGTATGTGTGCTGGCCGACTTCCGCTACGGCTGGGGCGAGAGCAGCAAGCGATACAAGAAAGCCAAAGAGAAAGGCGACAAAATCGTCATGGCGCAGTATAAATGGCGCACGTCAAGGGCAATGCGCCGGACGGTGAACAAGCTCATTGATTACTTTATGTGGGTAACGTTGGGCATGTTCTTCGGCTGGGCGATACTGAAACCGTTGGGTGTGGATCACGTTATGGGCGGAGTCGTCGCCACGGCTGTGGCGATAGCCTGCGAAGCCAAGTCGTTTTGCGGACATTTCTTCTACCTGCACGGCATAAAGATAGAAGAAAAATCGGTGAAAGGCTTTCTGCGTGCCTTTGTAGTGGCCTTTGCCAAGCGCAAGAACGCAGACATCGGCGAAGCATTGGAAGAAGGATTTAACAACAATGATAAAACCAAAGGAAATGAGAAGCATTAAACGTATATTCGTGCATTGCACGGCAGGAAACCAACATCAGAAGATTGCCGACTTGCAGGCAGAGTTCAAACGAAAAGGCTGGAAAAATCCGGGCTACAACTATGTGATACAAGCAGACGGAACCATTACCCAGCTATTGGGTGAACAGTTTGTGAGCAACGGTGTAAAGGGGTATAACTCTACCTCCATCAACGTGGCCTACATGGGCGGCATAGCCTCTGACGGCAAGGCAGTGGACAACCGCACGCCGGAGCAGAAAGAAAGCCTGTTGAAGCTGTTGAAAGAGCTGAAAGGCCGCTACCCGAAAGCCGAGATTATGGGACACCGTGACATCAGCCCGGACACGAATGGAAACGGCATTGTTGATCCATGGGAAAGAATAAAGGAATGTCCATGCTTTGACGCGAAAGAAGAATACAAAGAGCTATGAAAGTAGTGTACAACAACCTTATTCCGTTCAAAGGGTATAAAGCAATCAACCTTTTCGGCATTATATTCGCCCGGAAAGGAGTAGAGCTGACTGACAAGGAACTAAACCATGAAGCCATCCATACGGCACAAATGAAAGAAATGCTCTACCTGTTTTTCTATGTGTGGTATGTGGTGGAATGGATTGTGCGATTGTTCGGGAGTGGGAATGCCTACCGTAACATCTCTTTCGAGCAGGAAGCATACGTCAACGACGACGATTTGCAGTACCTTTCCAGTAGAGAGCCTTATTGTTGGACTAAATATCTGAAGAAATGAAACAGATAATCCTCATATTGTTTTCCGGCTTTTTCCTCACAGGATGCAGGACGCAGCGTTACATGCCCGTTACTCAGCAGTTACGTGACAGCGTGCGCACCGAGGTAAGGACAGAAACGGTGTACGTGAAAGACACCGCCTACATCGAGATACCACGGCAGACGGCAGAAAGCATTGTGCCCGATACCCTCAAAAGCAGCTTGGAAAACGACTTTGCCACGTCTGACGCATGGGTAACTCCTGACGGTATGCTACATCACACACTGGAAACCAAAGCGCAGGAAATGCCGTTTGAGTATGACAAAAAGGTGGAGAGACAGGACAGCACCACACACAAGACCGGCACGAACACCATTGTAGAAACCAAATATGTAGAGAAGGAACTGACATGGTGGCAGCAGACGGAGATATACGGTTTCCGCGTGTTGGCCGCACTTCTTGCTATCGGCTTGGTATGGAAATACCGAAAAGCAATCATGGCGTTCATCCGCAAACTTATATAGGAGGAAATGATATGGAACAAACATTGAGCGTAAACAAAGAAAACGTGTACAACGAAGTGGCCAAGACCACTTCATACACGGGTGCAAAGATGGATGACGAGGCGGCCTACGACCGCATCTTCACCACCGAGGAGGACAAGACCATGCTGGAACGGTTTTGGAACGAGAGCAAGAACTCCATCTGCAACAGCATGAAGAAATTTCTTTCGGACGAGCAGGAAGAGGACGGCAATTACACACTGACATTGGAACTGTCGGCCTCGTTCGACGAGAGCTTGTTGGAAAGCATGGAGCGCAGCCTGTTCAGCTTCTTCGTGATGAACATCACGGCCAAATGGTACACGCTGGCCAACAAACAAGAGGCAACGGACTATGCGGCAGGAGCGGCTGCGAACGTGGAAGACATCATGCGTAAGGCATTCTTCAAGAAGAAGCCGAAACGCCCGACATACAATTGAGTTAAGAGTTAAGAATGAATAATTAAGAACTAAAAAAGATACGACTATGGCTGAAAACAAAAAGACACTCACCGTTACGCAGGAAGTGAAAGAACTGATGTTTGACATCATGAACAAAGCGTACCTGACCGGACAGGCACGAGAGTTTGAAGGAACAAAGAACTATGAGGCCAGCTCGAATATGCAAGCCTCGGAAGACTTGGAGAGCAGCTACCAGTTGCGTCGCAGCCTTGCCAACGCCTTTTCAAGCCTGAAAAGCCTGCTTGGGGAATACTTGGACGAGAATAAAAGCACATCGGACAACATCATTCCTAAAGAGATTGACGACGACGGCCAGTTGGTCTTGGCTTTCAAACTGCCCTCGAACTACAACAACGCCTCGGCGGACAGCTTGGGCAACGGCATACACGCCTACTTGGTAGACATGGCGTTGTATGAGTGGTTCACCATCACCAACAAGGCAGACGCACAAGACTACCTGAGCCACTCCACGGCAAGCCTTGAAACGGTGAAACGCGCGTTGTACAAGAGAAGCCGCCCGACAAGACCCACATACAACTAAGTGAAGAATTAAGAGTGAAGAATTATGTTGTACTGCTGTGGAAAAGAGCCAAAAAATAAGGACGCGACCCTGACCTTCAAGCGAGTCGAGCTTATCTACGACGCGAGTAACTACTCATTCGTGGAGGCCGACATCCTGCCCGAAGGTGACGAGTGCCGACGGCACCAAGTGTTCGACATCGGGCAAGACGGCAATGTGGACCGGATAACAAGGGTGCTGAACACGGCACACGCCGAATGCGTGGAAATGCTCTATCCCTACACTAAAGAAGAAATACCCGACGAACAGGAAGCGCTGGACGATGTGCTGACAGAGCCGGAGGTGTACGAAATCAAGCTGACGCTGCCTGAAGGATTTTCCCTGACGACGCTTCGTATGCTGGAGCACCTGATACACGAATACCTTGTGTGCAGGGTGCTGGCCGACTGGATGAGCATCACCAACCCGGAAAGCGAGGCGAACTGGGAAAAGAAGTTTACCACCTTGCGTAACAAGATAAAGTCATCGCTGGTTTCGAGGACAGGCAAGGTAAGGCGGAAACTGAAACCGTTTTGAAAGCAAGAGCCGAGGTGCATCACGCATCCCGGCTCTTTTCCATCATACAATCTTAAACCTTAAAACTAACTAACAACCAATATCTTATCTTGGCTTATTGGTAAGGCGCGGCGTGAACTGAACCGTGCAGCCGTCGATGCACTCCGCCTTGTCAAGCTGGCAGATGAGCGCAAGGCGGAAGTATTTGTACGGCGAACCACGGAAGCCACGCAGATACTTGTCCGTGCTGCTCCAGACGATGTGCCAGTTGAACAGGTCGCGCGAGCCGTAGAGGATTTGCGCCACGTGCCCGGCCTGAAAATATCCGCGCTGGATGACGGTATCTATTGTTTTCAACACATCGGGATAGCCGAGCTTGAAAGGCCGTGTAACGACAAGAGCCGTTATGCCTGACGCTTCGGAGAGTGAGAAATTTGCCAACGCATTATCATTCAGCATTGCCAATGCGTCAGGGTATGAATTGACGTTATCGGCAATGTTGCTATGTATCATGCCCCACAACTTTGATTTTAGAGAATAGACATAGGCATAACTAACAGACGGATTGTAGACGATGATACGCTGGTTGGTATAGTCGTATATCATCTTGCAAGCCGTAAGGAAGTCGCGGAACGGCAGAAGCGAGGAATTTTCGAGCGTGATTTGCTCGTCTTCACCGGCACGCTCGTTGAACAGACTGACGAGTTTGTCTGCTTTCGGCAAATCGGATATGGCAAACAAATCGCGGCTGTTGATGCTGTCGGACAGACAGACCGCTTCCGAGCCACTGATGAGCATTATGCCCCGGTCGGTAGCGAACAACACCGCACTGTCAATCTGCGTTATGCTGTCGGGGTTGATGCAGACATCGCGCGTGATAGGCTGCTTGGCGGAATATGTGCCGGTATCGGACACCTCCAACGCCCAAACCCCATCGGTGGAGAAAGCATACAGAGGGAACTGGCCGAACTGTCCCTGCGAGAGAGCCTTTGCAGCCGAGCAAATGCCAAGAATGGTGCCGGTGCCAATGGTATTGATACCCAACACGGGAAAGTAGAACGGATTGTTGACCTCGGAAGTATAGATTTTGTTAGGCACATCAATCGTCCGTTCATCCAGCGTAGACACATTGAACGAAGAATACTTTTCGTTCTCGCTGACATTCAATCCCTCCCAACCGCCAAAATAGTATGCACCATTGAGCGTAGGATGAGGCTCAAGCAATACCTCGTAATAAGTCGAGAGGTAATTATTTATCTCAACCACGGCCTTATACGCATTGACATTCGGATAAAACAGCCATAAGAGAGGTGTGTCTATACCGAACTGACCCGGATTAGCCCGAACAACAATGTCCCTTCCGTCCTGCTTAATGAAATAGGAAACAATCACACTTACCTTATAATCCAAAATAGTAGGATTATCCGTGTCGGAGTATTTATGCACATTGCCATCGGTAAACTGGAAAAGGCAAGGAGAAGCAAAGCCATTGAACAACAGCTTCTTCAAATTGGCTATATTGAAGCGAGAATTGTAATTGTAAGAATACTTGGGAATAAGCGTGTCGTGGCTATCGTAATCATCCGTCATCACTTCTCGCGTAACCAACGACTGCAAGTATTCCTTGTTGACCGGAATGATGGTGCGCGTAGTTTGCAGGTCCGCGACATTTATTGATTTCAAAAAATAGAACAGGTGATTATCGGTTATATCTCCCTTGATTGCATCGCCATCGCGTTGAGGCAACATCAAACGCCATGCCGGAGAAGTGAAATTTGTAGGGTCGAAAGTCATCGCATAAAGTTCCCCAAACTTGGATTTCTGATAGCGCAAAGGATAAGTCGTTGTATCCGCAGCCTGATTGGTATGCTTACAGATAGCATAACAATCCGAATAGCTGGTAGCAAGGAAGCGTGTGCATTGTCCGTTTTGGTTGTATGTATAGATTGGTGCAGAAACAAATATGTCAACCGACTTGATTATGTCATTCCAATTATCCAATTCGGCAATTACCGAAGCATTGGACACTGCATAGTCAAGCTGATGAAACATTCCGCACAGCCGCAGGGTAGCTTCATTGACCTGCGTAGAAGTATCCTCGCCATGCATGTGCGTAACAAAGCACTGTGGAGCGAGGTCTGACGAACAGACCATCAGCACCGGTGCGGAATGCATAGTCAGCGTTCCGTCATACAGCCGATAGGCATAGCGGACAAAAAACGGATACATGAACTTGCCCACATTCGTGGAGTTGTCGGCGATAAACTTGTTCACTTTGGCCAATACCTGATCCGTGATGCGCGTCTTGTTGTTGTCCGTAAAGTCTTTCCACACATCGCCATCGAAGAAGTCGATGTTGTCGAAATAGATAGTAAACTCGTCATCGCGTATCATCTCGCCCTGCAATCCAAAAGAAATAGGACATTCAGGCATGTGCGTTCCGAGATACAGATAACCCTCTGAAAATCCTTTCCAAAGCATATAATGTATGCCCCCATCGGTAAGCACCATGAGTGTATTGCCCACCGAATTGAAACCATATATGACCGTTGACGATGGGAACGCATAAAGGTGTTGGAGGAACTGAGAGCTTTCCGTATTTCCATCGGTAAAGAACGTCTGGTTATTTGACGTGTCAAGTACGATATAATACATGAAGGTAGAAGTCTGATGTATGAACACCACCTTTCGGTTGTCGCCAAGAGAGAACAACTCTTTAGGCGGAAGCACAGGCTTCAACGCCCCGTCCTCCGGCACCAGCCCGATAGCCGTTGCAAGTTCGCCGTCCGCAGACTCATAGTCAGACGGATTGGCGGTAAATCCGTTATATTTTATCTCTTGTATCATCGTTCAGTATGTGTCTGTAAATTATCGGTAATACCATGCCAATGGCAGGCAGTGATGTGGGCGAGCCTACGCCAAGTTCCACCTTGCCAAGACGAGAGCCGCTTGCCCTGATGACATACCGGCACAGCTTTTGAGACCATGCCCTGAAGTGGCGACTGTTGGGATGCGTTGGAAAACAAGTTGCCTCATGCCGCCCGACTGTAGGTGCATGGAACTTGACATACATGTAAAGTTCACCGTCGCCATCCAGCAAGTCTATCACATCCCCACGTTGCAGGGCAAGCACCTTAGACACGTGCGCCGAAATGTCAATGCGTCCGTCAGAGCGAAAGGTTATGTCCGTTTTGCGCGTGTTTCCGAGTATGCTCTGCATAGGCGAATGGTTTTATGGGTCGGTAAATCAAACTGGTAGTAGGTCTTGCCCTGCGGTGTCTGCCGAACAGAAACGGACAGTTTGACAGGACGGAGCGCAGGCAAGCCATATTCAAAAAAGATGCGCCCGACTGAGGGACACAGCGTTTCAAATCCGATGCAGCGGTACTTGCCGTTGTACTGAATTTGGCAAAGCTGGGTAGGCTCGCTGATTTCAGGACTTAGCATGAAACCAAACGTGCCGCCCTGCGGTATTCGGAACACGAACACCGATGCACCGTCCACTCCGCTACTTTCGGCGCATTTCTTCATGTGGAAGAAAAGACGCTTGGAGAGCGTTACGGAGTTGTCGGACGGGTCGGCTATTACGTAGTAGCGAAGCGAACGCCATTTGTTTATGAGTTTTGTAAATATCATACGCGAAAATAGCCGTTTATGCCATAACTGACGGTTTATGTTTTAACCCACATCGCGAGTAATCTTTCCGTGAACGGAAAGAAATTGTTTCAATGTATCGGAACGACATTGTTGTCATCAATATGTCCCGATGTTCGTCGGCTTCTTCTTTCGTGGAGAAAATGTATGAACAAATCTCCATTTTGTCCGTGCCTTTCGTACCTACGATGTTGGCATAATACTTCCGTCCGAAGAGAAAGGCGATGATTTCCTTTAATACTGTTGTCTGCATGGTTACTTTATTTTTAAGTTGTCGATTTCGATAAGCATATTCTTGGTATAATAATCGCAAGTGCAGTTTATCTTGCGCTTATTCTTGCCTATAATTGTTTCGCATTGATACTTGCACTCTTTGAAGTCCTTTACGTGGAAAGGGCAGTCGTCGGGAGGTGTAATGTCTGTATTCGGAATGCGGTCCAGCGAATAGAATGTTTCCTTGTCGTAGATGTTGGCCGCTTCGTGTTCAAGACGGCAACCTTTTGATGTGCGCCAACCGTCAAGAAACAAGACCGCATCACAACAAAGCAAGGCTTCTATGTCGTTGCCCATGTGTTCGGCGTATGTCGCGTCAGGGTCGGGCGACACGTCGAGCGGCGACACAGGTGTGTGGCCTTTGGCTTGGATTACTCCGGAGGCGTATATGCAACTGGCTTCGACTTTTTCAATGTCGTGGCCGGTGATTGGGAGGCTGATATATATTTTCATCGTATTTTTGTATATAATTTTATTGGATTCTTGTATTCAGGAACGATAGAATGTGCTTAATCACCTCTACCGTCCACCCATTTCCGAGCATCTTATACTGCTGTGTTTCCGAACATCCCCACTTATACCACGAGGGAATGGTTTGTAGACGTGCGCACTCGGTTGGGGTAAGGCGACGGATATAACCATCAAGAAGAACAGCGGGCGCAGATCCTGCATGTGCGGAACAGAGGGCAGGCGAAATGCCACCCACAGAGTAAACACGGTTCTGCTGGAACGGTTGGCGACCGTTGCTTTCCTTGCTTCCGTTAAGTTGAATCACGCGACGTCCTGACACCAACAGATTGTTCTGATGCCAAGAGCTGCTTGTCAATGTCGGAGTCTTGCCGCCAAAGAAACCGCCTTTGTTTCCGCCATGCGGCCGTTGGTAAATTTGCGGCGTTATGAGCGTTGTACCTGTTGTGAGCGACATTTTGGAAGAATTGTTTCCTACGGTCAGCGTACCGGATTTTTGGGGATTGACGCGCGGTGCAAAACTGGAATTACAGTCCAATCTTCTTTTAATCCTTTCAATCGTTGACCGCTTTGTGATATGGTATTTGACGGCGACCTCGTTTTCAGGTTGCAAGATGTCTACAAGCAATATGCCCCTATCTTCAGGCAGAGGAATGTCCGTGTGAACATCGCCAAACAGCCCCTCCTTGCGTATGCGTATGTCCGACCAATACAGGCGCACACGTTCCTGAGCAGAAACGAGCGACGAATTGATGCGTACAGGACGTATGCCAAGGTATTCACTTATTATATTCTCAAACCGTTTATCCATGCGGACGTTTTCGAGCATGAACCTTGCATTGGGATTGACGGCTTTCACTTCGTGCCATATCCGTACAAATTCAAAGAAGAGCGCACTACGAGGGTCGTTGAAATTGAGTTGCTTCCCGGCAAAGCTGAATCCCTGACACGGAGAGCCGCCAATCAGCAAGTCTATGCGTGGCAGGTCTTTTGCCCTTACTTTCCGCACATCGCCCAATTGCACCGTACCGGGGAAGTTGAACTGCGTTTGCTCAATGGCATGGCGGTCTATCTCGGAGGCAAAGTAGTTGTCCACTTTCATTCCGAGTTCGCGCAGGGCGATTTGTCCGCAGCTCATTCCATCGAAAAGACTTAATACGTTCATGGCTTTACAAGTTCAAAATCATAGACGAACACGTAGGGATTGCGTTCCCATGTGCCTTTGCCGCTCACCTTATCAATTAGGCAGCCAAAGGCTTCGCGGAGTGTTTTCCCAAGAAACATCTTACGCCCAGTTTCTTTTTGGTAGTTGACGTAATACTGGGATGCCACCCCATCCCATTCCAATCCTTCTTTCAAGCAATCCTCGTCCGATGTGTCCTGCAAGTGCTCTACGCGCACGTTGGTTATGCGGATGTGGTGGGGCATCAGGTCAGCTCGTACGAACATCTTGTTATCCCAGCCTGCGCTAACCGCGCCAACTGATATTGCAATTTCATTCCATCGTGGTATTCCATTTTTACAGAATCCGCCACAATCGCGATAGCTTTGCGCCACTGCAACCACTTCTCCGACGTCGTATCTGGCATCGTCGATAAGTGTGGGGTCTTCCATCATCGCGTATTTATCGATGACGGACTGCAGAACGACCCGCCTTGTCTGCGTCTTGCGACCATCCAATACGGCTTGCGTAAGCCCGAAACGGTCATTGAACATTATCTTTTTCATTGTTGATCCATTTTAAGAAGTTATTGTTGATGTTAAACCAGTATCTGTTCCCTTCCTTTGTGTCATGCCACACGAACGCACAAGTAAACAAGTTGGCCGGCGAAGTCCTTTTCAGGTAAACACTCACGGACATTTTGTGCTGCACGCCACGGTTGTAGTTGGCCACAAACTTATCATACAGCCTCTGTCCTTTGAGCCATTGGGTGATTTGTTCGGTTGTTTTCATTCGAGTGTGCATTTAAAGCGGGTACATTCAGTTAGGTCCTTTCTGTCTGTTGAGACAATAATTGTTTTTCCTACCACAAAGTTTACTTCGATGCGGAATATATTATTGTCCCTGACGAAACGGTCGGCCAGCTCACATACTTGCAGGCGGAACTCGTCAAAAGAGAGCTGTTTGTTGTTCTGTTCTTCCATAATCAAAATAGTTTGGGTTCGTTTCTTGCTTTCAAAATATCTTCTACTCGCTTAATTTCATCGTCAACACGTTTTTCGAGAGCCTTGCTCTCTCGTAGAGCCGATTGCGTCCGGGTACGGAAATACTCTTTCTGCTTGTTGCGCAATGCGACAACGAGTTTATAAAATGCTTCGTGGTCCATAGTCATTCTTCGTTATAGTCATCAAATCTGTTACCACCAGCCACAATGAAAATGCAGGCAATATCCACGGCAATAGCTAATGCCAATAAGTACATCATTGTGCGCCTCCTTTTCTTTTCGGGGTTATATCATCGAGATAAGCGTATTCCAAAATATCTGAAAGTGGAAATTCAATGCCTGACTGCGTTATAAATCCAATATATTCATGGAAATAACCGACAACATCAAATCTACCTATGCAGAAACCTCTTTTAATCCTTGCAATTACGTGGACATTTCTTTTCAATTCTTCACCATGAAGTGAAGTTTCACGCCACGCATTGTTAATGAGCCACTGTGCGCCATACTCAAAAGCATCGGCTATTGCGTTACGGTCGAACTCTCCATTTACGAATGACGGTCTTGCTATTCCTGCATAACTATTAGCAGCATTTTCAATCAGTTCTTTTTTCATTGTGTGCCTCCTTGTTCCAAGAGTTTATGATATTGGTTGTCGTTCAGGCTCTCTTGCATAAACAAGATTTTGACAAGCCGTTCTTTTTCCTCTACCGTCAATTCCCTGCTATCATCGGAAGCAATGTCGCTATACAGATGATGTTTCCGGCAATAGGCAATCAGGATATTATGTTTCATGTCCTCCAAATCCTTATTGAAATTGGCTTTGTGCCATTCAAAAAGGCTCACGAGTTCCGCATATTGTATGGCTGTCATTTCTACCGCGATACGACTTCTTGATACTTGTTTATAAGACATCCGGCTTGCATTGGCAACCTTGTAATAACATTGCGAAAACAAATCGACTTGGGTCTTATTCCGGCCAACATCGAAGAAATAATACTTCACTTGGTTTTCATCCAATAGTTCATCGATGGATATACCGTACTCATTACATAGCTTTTCAAGCAATCTCCGGGCATTCTCGGCTTCTCCCTGCACCCCTCGTTCAGCGAGTGCCAACAGTTTTTTGAGCTTTTCTTTTATGCTTTCGTATTCTTTTTCCATTTTGTTGTCAGTTTTTCGATTATATGATTTAATTCGGCATTCTCTTCTTCGAGTTCTTTAATCTCTTTTCGGAGAGCCTTTACCGTGTCGTTATACTCCTTGCGCTCGAACTGCCGTTCGGTAAGTTCGTTACGGCAAGTGCAGTCCTGAATATCTCCGGACACGGCAACGGCCATGCAGCCCGGTATCAAGACTTTCAAGCCGTCCTGGGTGTAAATGTAGTGGCACTTCATGGCAGTCAATAAAAGTATTCACGACAGAAGAAGCCCTTTCGCGCCTCAAAGTCCTCGAAACTACATTTGGCGAACAGTTCCTTGCGATTGACCCAACGTGCCATATCCGTTTGCCACTGCGGTATGCGCTGGTGCGGATTGTCAATATTCCGGTAGGGCTGGGCAAATGGAAGAACCTTCTTATCCTTGCGCCAATGGGAAATGCGCCGGTAGCTCTCGTTGAAATCCATCAGGATGCAGTACAGAAAGAACTCACCACGATAGCCGCAGGAACGAATAAGCTCAATGGCACGCTCGCAATGGGCAATCTGTGCAGGGGTGTCACAGCCGAAACGGATGCGCTTCATCCACCTGACCTTTGCCAGCAGCCGGGCCACTTCAGGCGTAACCAAGCGAGCGTCGAGAGCCTGATTGAAGTCCACGTGATACTTTCGGCGGACAATCTTCTCAATCTGTGCCAGTCCGTAACCACAGGCAAGTATGTTGTTGTCCATGAGAATCAAATAATCCCGTCCGGCCACGGCTATATCGTCAACGTCCATGTAAGGGCGTATGCCGCCCTCCTTTTGAGGAACGATGCACCAGCGGCAATGGTTGGGACATCCGCGTGTGAGAAATCCGTATGCCATATTGTCCGCAACGCCGGGATAGAGCGAATAATCGGGCTGCAAGCGGTCCACCTCACCGGGCAAGACAGAATGAATGTCATAGCCTGTACCTCCACGGACAACCTCGCCGACATTGGTAATGTAATAGCGGTAGTCGGGCGTGAACGAAAAGACCTTGGCCATGTAGAGGCGGTCGTAACGGTCGAAAGGATTGTACCAATGCACCGTGTCGCCATGCGCCTTGTGGTAGGCGGAAAGCTTCATCAGGGCAAGGTTGGGATAATCGCTATCCACGGCAAGCAGGGCTATCTTCATACATCTTCATCTTTTAATCGTTCGGAACGAGGCTTCGTTGCCGAAGTCAACGATTTGCATCATTTCGCGGAAACGGTCGGCAAAACGCTCGTCATAATACTCCCGTATCTCGTCGGCGGCAAGGTTGCTTGTGGCCATTGTGCAGAACTGTTCCTCGTAGCGATAGGAAATCATGTCCATTGCCGCATTGACGTAATCGCCATAGTTGAGGCTTTCGCGCGGCTCGGTGCCGAGGTCGTCGATGCACAGCACCTCCACATCGCGCAGCCGCTTGTAACGGCCTACATCGGACATATTGTCACGTGTGCGGTTGTTGTACGCCTTGGCCAGCAACACCAGTTCCTTGGCCGTGATAATCTCGAAGCCGAAGAGCGGCCAGCAATCGTTTTGCGAGGTGTATCCCTCATCGGAATGCAGCAAGTTGTAGAGCGACTTCATAGCCTTTACGAGTGTTGTCTTGCCGTTACCACGGTTGCCACAGAGGAACAATCCAAAGGTGGTGTCCGTACCCGTGAGCCACCGCGCGACATCGGCAATGTGGCGCAGGTAGCTGTCGGAGGCTACAAACTCACGGTGGCGCAAAGCCACTTCCGCCCGGCAAGCAGCCAGCAGGAGGTCGTACATCTGCCGTTGCATGTACGGAAACCTAAAACGTTCCACCATACGTTTTCTCTTCATCAGCGCGGAGAATATTTCCTCTGCGTTTATTTCTTTGTTCTGTCCGAATTGTAACATCTTCATTCTGTTTTTTACCGGCCACTATACGCAGCCAGTTGTTAAAGTGCTGTTTTGCATCGGAAAGGCTTTCGTGCCTTTCTTTCCCATCAGAAGCGCAATGCAACCTGAACTCGTCAAGTCTTTTGCAAAGTTCCTCCACATCCATGTGGTGAAGCACCTGAAGCTGGTCGAGCCAAGCCGTTTCATTCTTCAATGCTTCGATTTCCTCGTCAAGCGTGAGCGTATAAGGCTGATAAGGCGGTAACGGTGGTTCTTTCGGCTTTTTGGCGGCTGTGCGCTTTTTCGCCGTTCCTTTCCGTGAGGTTCCTGTTGACGGTTTATCGGTGCCGGTGTCATCCGTGATAAGATTATAGACCGTAACGGTTGCCACGCGCTTGCAAAGACGGTTGATATTCATATACCTCACCTGTATTCCTTTCGATGTCAACACACCTTCGGCCTTGTACAGTTCCTTAGCAAACAACCCGATGTTCAGGCAGCACTGGATGACCTCGCGTATATACGCCTCATCATACCCGGTCTGTTCCGAGATTATGAAGGGCAGCTCTTCGTCCCACCTGATGTAGTACCCATCCTTGTAGATAAGACATAGCAGGAGAGCATATACGGTAATGGCCTTGCCACCTTGATACTTGATTAGTTTCCTAATGCGCAAGTCCTGAAAAAAGTCGATGTCGAAAGGGAAATATCCCAAACCTTGCTTTGCGGTACGTGCCATATTCATTTACTGTCATTTAGGTAGCAGCGCACCTCCCGAATGAAATCGTCGAGGGAGCGGCAAACTACATATTTGTATTCATCTTTATCGCAGATAACCGACTGCCACCAACGCTGATGTTCGCTTTGCCTACCTTTGGGCGTTTTCATCTCGATAAGCAACGCACCAAACCGATGCGTACTTTTGAGCAGGATAAGGTCGGACACCCCGGCCACCACGCCCTCGGCCTTGAGCTTCGCGCCTGTTACAGCGTCGCGCCGTCCGCCGTTCGGCACAGCGAAAAGCCGCCCCCGAAGATGAGGATATTTGAGGTTGAACCACCTCACACAGACCTCTTGTAACCTGTGTTCCTCGTCTGAGGGTGCTTTTCGCGGTGTTTTGGCGTTGGCCTTTGCAAGCATTTCATCAAGCGTCATCTTGGACTTTCTCATGATCGTGCGTCTTGTCTATCACCACGTCTTTGCAGCCGGTGGCACTGATGGTAACCTTCTGTCCGTCGGGAATGCTGTCGATGAAACGTTTGGCGGCACGCTGGCAGCTTGGAGAACTTGCGACGGCATCGGCTGCTTCCTGAACAGCCTTATCTTCGTAAGTCTGTGCCTTCTTGTGAGGAGCGTCAGGTGCATACAGGAACACATCCATGATTTTTGTTTCCTGCACGGCTTCACAAACCCAATCGGACATAGTACCTTTCATGTGTTCGTTGAGCCGTTTTCGTGCGTCGTCAATATCGGAAGCCTGAACAAGCAGGTAAAGAGGTGCTTTTTTCTCATTCATTGTTTTCTCGTCGAGTGTGATAAGGTTAATCTTTACCTTGTACCACTTGTCGGCTGACGAAATGTCTGAACTAACCAATTCAGAATAGTTGGTGATTTTTTCGGACACAACGGCAAACTCACCGCTGATAAAGCAGGACATTTCGCCGATGATACGGCTTTCGGCCTCGGTAAACGAGAGCGCATCTACGATATACAGCTCCGTCACTTTCTTCTGCATCCCATTTTCTAATGTTTTCTCGTAGCGGATGCCACATTCAAATAGTTTCATGCGTTGCAAGTATTAGGTTTGTTTTCGGCATATTGTATTCTCGCATCAAGAACTGCAAGGTATTTGCGCATCAGGTCAAGCTGCGTTTCAAAAGCCTGTTGTTCATGCGGCCAAAGCAGTTCCTTAAACTTGGGAGAGTAATAGAAATCCTGCGCCTTGTTGTATCGAAGGGAAAGGTCGTCACGCTCAATGCGCAGACGGTCAAGGAAAGTGTCTGTCACGCGGTAGACTTTCTCAAACACGTCGGCAGGGGACCAGCTTTCATAGCCGTTGTCGTACTTGACGTAATAACCGGCTTTTGACTTCTCACTTTCGTTGGGGACACGTCCGGCATGAAGCAATCCCCGGCGATAGGCATCGCCCATTGTCATTGGTTCGGCCTGAATTTCTTTTGTTCCGATGTACTTTTTCATTTGTTCAATGCGTTTTTAAGTTCTTCACTCACTTTGAATTTCACCGTGCGGTGAGCCGGAACGACGCACTCAGCACCAGTGGCCACGATGCGCGCCTTTCTTTCGCCAACATTGCGGACAGCAAATGTGCCGAAGCCACGGAGGTAAACATTCTCACCGGAAGCAAGAGCCTGCGATATGACTTGCATAGCTCCCTCAACCGCTTTCTTTGCTTCGGAGCGACGCAATCCTGTACGCTCCGAGATTTGCTCAATGAGTTGTTGTTTGGTCATTTTCTTCATCTTTTTTGAGTTTACGGTTTAACTTTTCAATCAATCTTCTTATCACCCATGCCCGGCATACATAGCGTTGGCCACGATGGGTGTCGTATAACTTGGCCGCGTCATCCAAATAGCGGATGATGTTGCGAATATCCGTCTTGCATACTTCCATAGGCTTAACCGTCAGAAAAGTTAAGGAATGAAGCTACAAGCTCGTCAAAATACATCTCGTCGGTAGGGATGTCATCGTCACTGTTCATGATTTCAGCAGCGATAGATTTCTTCTTGTGAATGAGCGAGTAGATGGTCTGGTCTATCGTACCACGGCCAAGGAGATAGTAGCACGTCACGTTGTCCTTTTGCCCGATGCGGTGCGCACGGTCCTCACACTGGCAGCAGTCCGCGTAAGTCCATGCGAGTTCAACAAAAACCACATTGGACGAAGCAGTAAGCGTGAGGCCAACACCTGCTGCCTTGATGGAGCAGACGATGAGCTGCACATCGGGGTTGTTCTGAAAGCTGTCCACCGCCACCTGTTTGGAGGACGCACTGTCGCGCCCTGTAACGGTAACGGCACGCGGAAATGCCTTGCACAGCGCATCAACCACCTCGTGGAGCGAGCAAAAGACAATGAGCTTCTTTCCGCTGTCAAGGAACGTGCGTATGAAATCCACCGCCTGTGCTACCTTGCCCAGCGTGGCGAGCTGGCGCAACGTCATGAAACGCACAAGAGCTTCCATGCGCATTTTGCGGCGTATCTCCCAATCGGTACACTCGGTATATTGCCGCAGGTATTCGGCAAGGTCGGCGGCTGCAAGGTTGTATTCGGGTGCGTTGCTGATGTCCACATAGAGGTCAACGCGCGTCTTGTCGGGCAGCTGTGGCAGCACCTTGGCTTTCTCGCGGCGTATCATGCAGTTGGCATACAACTGGTTGCTCAACACGGACAGAGGAACGGCCGGTTCCGCCTTTTTGTCCTTGGGGTCGGTGCAATAGTCGGCCATGAACTTGGTGCGTCCGCCGAACTCCTGCAACCTGCCCATGATGGAGAGTTGCGCCACCAAGTCCTCCGGGCGGTTGACAACTGGCGTGCCTGACAGGAGGATAATCCATTCCTTGCCAGTCGTAATCCCCTTGGTGAAGATTGTCTGTTGAGCCGACGGGTCTTTCACACGGTGGCTCTCGTCAATGATGACGCTACGGAACATCCTAATCTGCGGACAGAACACCACATCCTTCAGGCGGAACGACTTACCGCCTTTTATATCCCACACGAAATACTTGCGCAGACTTTCGTAGTTCACAATGGCAACATGGTGCATACCCATTTTGAGTAGGTAGGGCCATGTGGTGCGTACAGAATTGTCGAGTACCAATGCTGACTTGTCTGTGAACTTTTCGAACTCGCGCTGCCAGTTTATCTTCAATGAAGATGGGCAGATAACGAGGCAGGGATAAGCGTTGGCCGTATCGACGATGCCGATGCTTTGCAAGGTCTTGCCAAGCCCCGGCTCGTCGCCAATGATGAGGCGTTTCTTGTCAAGGCCGTATTCAATGCCCTCGCGCTGGTAGGGATAAGGCTCAACACGCAGGCGGTGTCTTAGTTCTTTTTGCATGGCTTGTACCTCCATCCGTTAAGTTCGTAAACACGCTTGCGGGCTTCCTCTCTGTTATAGTAAAAAGGCTCGTCGGGGAGCGGAGAAGCCGATGATGTCGTTTCTCCCACATAATCGTAGCGATAGATGCGGAAAGCACGTCCACGAGGCGCGTAATAGCATTGTCCTACTTTTGGTTTCATAATACTTCACTTAAAATGTTCAACTTCGGTCAGCAAGTCCTCGCGTTCAAGTCCCCGTATGTACTTGTCAAGCACGAGATTTACGCTGCCGTTATAGAACCGCTCAAACTCTTCTTCATCCATTGCCGCAAACGATATGCTGCTGTACTCAATCTCACGCTCGCCAAGCTCGTTGACAGACGACTTGAAATAACCGAGGTCGCGCTTGAAGCGGCGCAGCATATCGTCCACACTGCGTATGTTCCACCGCTCAACGAGCGGAAGGGGCAGGTTGTCATAGGTCAGCCTGACGAGCGCAAAGAACTTCTTGTGAAACTCGTAGTTGCGCGGCTGGCTGACACGGCAACGGACGGTGGATCCGACACGCAGACGCTGCTTCAAGTCGTGGTCGCTGTCGTAGAGCGGCACAAGACCGTAAGGAGTTACGCGGCAATAGATGTCCATAGTGCTATGCGGTTTTAGGGGTTAAGAGCCACCACTGGAATGCCAGTTCCTCGTACTTCTCCCGGCCACGGTTGTATATCTCATCGCCACGGTTGATGAACTTCTTGAACACCTTGCAGTTCTTCTTCGATATGGCATAGATGAAGTCGCGGTCGCTGTGCGCGATGTCCATGTACCATGCGCGGCTGCGGTCCCAGTCGAAGAAGTCCACCGCCTCGTCGAATTCCTGCTGCGAACTGGCGAAGGTGGTTTTCAGGTCGCCACCGAAGCCGAAAGCAGACAGATACCAGTCCCACTTACAGCGAGTATCGAGGTGGAAAGGATATTCGCAGTAGGTGAACTCCTGACCGTGGTTCACCATGAAGCGTTGCGTGTCCGCCAACTCCAGCACCTTGGCAAGAAACTGGTCGTGGCGTGCCTCCATGCGAAGCGAGCGTTGCATCTCCTTGGCGTGAAGAAACTCGTCGTCGGTGTATTGCACATCATCAACCGTGAGGCGATAGTAATCGACACGCGCCGGTTCTGTGATGATTGCATCCACCAGCGTGCCGAAGCGGAATGCCGCCTCACGGTCGCCGAACTGCGGCCGTGGGTGGATGATGTCACGCAGGGCTGTGAGGTCGGAGTTGGAGACCTCTGTACGGTTATAGTATTCATCTGGGTTATGGTTCATAGTATTACTTCGCTTTTACTTCATCGACATATTCCACGCTCTCGTCATTGACAAACACGCCGTCTTTGTTGGCGAGTTTCTCACAGAACGTGATTTGCTTCTTGAATGTCTTGGCCAGCTCCTCAACAGAAAGCGTGCATCCCTCCTTGCTCCACCATAGCGATATGATAGGCATAATGCCCTCGGGGTTAAGAAGCTGTATTTTCTTGGTGACTTTTGTCTTAGGCTGGTAATCTGATACAGTTGCCTGTTGGTTGAACAAAGAAGTCATTTCGGCAGTCTGCTTGTCCATTTCAGCTTTCGCCTTAGCCTCTGCCTCACGTGCTGCACGTTCTTTCTCGATGCGCTCGGCTTCCGCCTTTTGACGTGCTTCCATTTCAGCCTTGATGCGTGCTGCTTCCTCGGCATTGGCTTTGGCGATGCGTTCAAGATTAGCCAGTTTCGAGGGGAGACGGTCGAGGGTGTATTCGAGGGTGTCGCCCACCTCGGCGATATACTGGTCGTTGAACTGCTTTGCGAGCTTTTCCTTTATTTCTTTTTCCACTTCGGCAGCCTTGACACCCATCGGGATGCGCAGCGTGGTGTGCAGCTTTTCCATCCATGTAGAGGGAATGCCTTTGCCGACATTTTCTTTCATGGCTTTCAGCGTGGATAGTGTTCCGTCGTAGTTGTCCAGCGTCAGATTGTTGTCCAGTTCGGAGATTTTGTTCAGGGAAGCGTTCACAAGCTGCTGGAACTGCTGCTTGAAGTCGTCCTCCACGTCCATGCGGAACTTGCGTGCGGTTTCTTCCGCCTGTTGGCGTGCCAACGCTTCGCGGCGGCGTTGTTCCTCCTCTGCACGCTTCTTTGCGGCGTATTGGTTGCGTAGCTGCTGAAGCTGGTAGCCAATGGTGCCGGACTTAGAGGGGTCGATTTCATTCTCAATGGTGGTGAATGCTGTGCGCACTTGGTCGAACAGTTTAGTTACAGGAGAGCGACGCTCATTCATCACCTTGACTGTGCGGCGTGCCTTTTCGATGAATACCGCAGCCTGTTTGTCGAGGTCGTCATTCATGCCTTGCTGCTGAATGGCAGTGAGTATATTTTGTCCGAAGCTGACGCAGTTGTCGCGCGACTTGCGGTTGACTTCATAAGAACCGGGAGCGGCCATCACTATTTCTTTCATGTTTTCAGGCCGGATGATTGATAATTCGTTGTTGTTCATATCGGGTAATTGTTGTTGCGGCTCACATTGTACGGTGTCCGCATGGTGGATATATCTGTGAAGTCTTTCGCAGAACAGCCCGTTAATGCCGTTGAAGCTGTCCTTGCAATCCGTACATCTTTTAGGTGGCATGGTTAATGGTTAGAACACATCATCGTAGTTGCCTCCGGCCGAGGGGTCAACCGTAACACCTGCTGACATATCTTGCGCAGGGGCAAAGGTCTGCGGCTCATTCTGCTGTTGCGGTTCATTGTCCGAGCCGTCGGCCATGCCTCCGTATGGGTCAAAGTCCTGCTCCGGCTGCTCTACAACATCGCTTTCAAGCTGTGTGCCCTTGCCGATGGCTATCTTCGGGTAAGTCTTGAATGCGTGCTTGATGCACTTAGCAGCAAGGAAACCGGGGTCAATCTGCCCATTAACGTTGTAGAGGTCGTTGGCACGCTCCACACGTTGGCGGGTATTTGCATCGTAATAGGCATTGTTCTTGGCAGAATAGACTTCAAGGCGTTTCCAGTCGCTTTCCGTCATTACGGAATAGTCTACCGTGCCGTCGCAACGGGTAATCTTCAAGAAGCAAGCGATGATGTGGTTTGAAGTGCGAGGTATGCGGCAGCAATAGTTGACATACTTACGTCCGTCTTTCTCGCCAAAAGAAAAGTCGTCGCCCTCATAGACGATTACAGGGTTGTCGGCATATTGGATTTGTCCGGCCTTGGCACGCAGCACCAGTTCGCCATATCCTGATATGGTAAGATTGCAACGTGCCTCCCAACGGTCGCCCTGTGGCGTAGAAATCTTGTAGTTGCGCGGCAGGAGGTAGCACAATGCCTGTGCGCCCGGTTCAAGAGAAAGACCACGGACGGCAAGGTCGATAAATGCAAGGAACACAGACATTCCCGTGCATTTCCGCAAGTTGTCTTTGTCACGTAGCTGATTGTTGAAATACATTGCTTCGCGCTCATACGCGCCCTCGCCGCCCTCTTTCCAAATGGCATTGTAGACGTTGATGAACTGCTGGCGCACGTATTCGTTGCGTACTACATCAGTAGCTTTGAGCGACGCGATGATGTGCGCTTGGTTTAAGGTTTCTTGATTATTCATAATCTTGTTATTTATAGGGTTATAAATCGAAATAATCTTGTTGTCTTTGCTGTGCTTTCCTCAATTCGGCGACAAAGTATTCTATCTTTCCCGGACGTTTGCAGGGATGTACCTTTCCTTGCCGGCGCCAACGGTCTACGTTTCCTCTTCCGAACATGGTGTAGGCCTTGTTTTGGCTAATCATTTCAGGTTCGTCGCGTTGCTCTTTGAGCTGGCGAACAACCTCGGAAGCCACGTCGCGGACAAAGGTTGCGTAGGAGACTGACTTGTCGGAGAAATCGAGGGTTAGCATGGCTTTATCGGTTTTCGCGCAGTTCCTTGTATGAGATGCGGATCAGCACCCATGACAGTGCAATAAACACAAAGCTTACTATGAAGCCGAAAATAGAAGTGATGTGGCCCAGTACGATATGGCCGATAACTCCTGAAACAACGCAGAGAAAAATCACGACTGCGATAATCAGTTGAACGAATGAGAATGTCTTATCCATAGTGAAATGATTTAATCGGTTACTGAATTCTTTTCACGATTACGATACGGCGCGTCTTGTCTATCTCTGTAGTGTATTTCCGATTAAATCGGAAACTCAACGTGCTCGCCATCGAACGTGCGGAGGTGCATTTTGCTGCCGGGTATTCTTTGGCTTCCCCGACCTTCATTTGCTCTAATTCGCTTGTAAACGTCTGTTTTTTCGGCATTTTATTCTTGTTTTTGATGTTTAATGTTTAACTTTATGGTGCAAAGATAGACAAATGATTTGAAATACAAACCATTTGAATAAACAAAATTAGACAATTTAGATTAATTAACAATGGAAACTATTAACGACAGAATGGAAATGCTTGTAAATGAGCGTTTCGGAGGTAATAAAGCTGCTTTTGCCACCTCAATTGGTTTGGGGCCGACTGCACTGTCTAATTATCTTGGTAATAAGAGACGTTCTAAGCCCTCAGTAGATATGGTCGCCAAAATCGTCAAGACGCTTGATGTAGACGCAAAATGGTTGCTTATCGGGGAGCAGACTGCAAACAATCACGTCTCAACACAAGGTAACTATTCGCCTGCGACAGTCAATGGAGATGCTATCAACACGTCAGGTGAGGTGGAATTGTTACAACAACGAGTTAAATTACTGGAAGATTTATTGGCTGAGAAAGAAAGGTTGATAAATGTGTTGATGGAGGGCAGGAAATGAGAATGAGCGACACAAAGGTGTATGCGATATTTTTAATTACACTATTTGTGGTAGCGACAATCATAGGTTATGCACACACCATTTTCCCAATAATGGACGATGACGAATACTTTGTTGATAAGAACGATGTAATACACAATGGCGGATGCCCATATAAGGGTGTGCCGTTCTTTACCACAAAGCGAAGTAAATACGAGTTCATCAAAGAAAGAGATTGGGTTTTCTGTAATGAATGCTTTTCAAAAGCTGAAATAAGCAAATTGATGATGCTGCATGACTGTAATGTGGAGGTGTTTATAGACCGTCTGCAAAAAGCCGGTGCATCAACGGAATACATCGACAACAGATTAGAAGAAATGGGTTTAGAATGAAGAAAACAAAAAACATACTTTTAGCGAGTATTGGCCTTGCCTTGCTTTCTTGTTCAAATGACGATGAAAGCGTCTACGACAATGTGCTGTCAAATACGAGTTGGCATCAGATTTATACTGATGTTCCAACTTCAACAATAGATGAGGAACAATTTGTTCCGCCACAAGATATACTGGGCCGTTTGCAGTCGGAAAGCCGAACAGAGCAAGAAACAGATACTATTAACAAATCATTCGCGAAGACTGGTGAATATCTGCTTTCTTTTGGCACAGACGAAAATTGCCAACTGAAAGACGTCCATCGCATAAAAGGAACGTATCAGTTGGCAACATACGAGGTTAAGATAAGCCATTATCCTAACCAAACATACCGGGAAGATGTAGGGAATGGATATACTACGGAAATAACTGTTAAGGACGACAGCCTGACACTACGCCAATTTTATGGCGACAACATCGTCAGGGCTGATACAATCTACTTAGGAGAAAACAATGAGGTGCGGACAAAAGTACGGACGTTAAACGTTTCCGAACCTTTGGAATACGATTTTGAAGAGAAGTCTGAAACGTACCACATGACATACGTCAGAACAGGAAACAAGGTCGAGCTTTCAGGCGACAAGCACCTTATTGGCTTCATCAACGCTGATTATTCAAAAATTGATTTTGATGAGATTGGAAGTTTAGGACGAGAATAATTTACCTAAAAAGAGTAACCCCCTGTAAAATAGCTGTTTTTCTCCGCGGCGCAGGCTGCGGTCGAGGACACTCTCTAAGATTAGAAGTTATCATTTAATTTCTAATATCAGGCTGTAATTCACTGCTTTAGCGGTAATTACAGCCTGAATTGCGTTAAGACAGTTCGTGCAGTCGACATCTAAAATTGAACCAAATGATCATATTTGTTTTACTCTATGTTTACCCCAAAAATCATCATGTTTACCCCTGTTTACCCCAAGGATTTCTATTTTTTTTCGTGGTTAAATTTTTTCGTTTCTCTTGTTATTTGTCAACCATCGTGAACTATCTTAACCATAATCAACATTCTCCACGACCTTGCAAACGATAATCCTCGGATTTTCGTGATGAGATACACAGGAGGTACAAAAATGGCGAAAAAAGTTACCCGAACAAGCAAAGCGATGCAGACCACGGCAATTAGGACGGTTGCCAACTCATTACCCCAAAACGAGGTAATTCTTCTAACTCTCTTGATTTCAACGGGGTATATTCCAGCTACAAAAGTACGAATAAAAAGTGATAAACAGAAAAATGTAGCAAAGTTATTGGCAGATAGGCGTTTTAGGAAGATGGCTTGAAAAAATGAAAGACAGAAAAAGCAATGAAAAAGCCAAGTTAGGACATCGCAGCGTTACCAATTCGTGACCATGCCCAAAACAGGTTATGATGAGGTTGGAAGAATATAGAAAACACTAACTTCCAGTGAGTTACTAACAACTCACGCAAGAAAATGCGGCGTGAACGAGAATTGCAGTATTCCTCAATGATTTGCGTAGCGACGAAGGATTCTTCACGAACTAAATTTGAAACCAAAAAAATTTTAGAACGATGAAGAGTACATTTTCAGTTATCTTCTACCTGAAAAGACAGGCAGTGAAGAAAGACGGTACAGTACCGGTTATGGGACGTATCACAGTGGACGGAACACAGACGCAATTCAGCAGCAAACTTTCGGTCGATCCCAAATTGTGGGACACGAAAGGCGGACGTGTCACGGGAAGAAGTTCAGCCGCACTTGAAACAAACCGCCTGCTTGACAAGATGCGTGTGAGCATCAACAGGCACTATCAGGAAATCATGGAGCGTGACAATTTTGTGACGGCTGAAAAAGTGAAGAATGCCTTTCTCGGACTGGAACACCGCTGCCATACACTGATGCAGGTGTTCCGCCAGCACAACGAGGATTATGCAAAACAGGTGGAAGCCGGCATGAAAGCCAAAGCCACGCTTTCAAAATATCTGGTCGTTTACAAGCACCTGCAAGAGTTCCTGAATATCCGATACCATGTGAAGGATATTGCCCTTAAGGAACTTACTCCGGCATTTATCTCCGATTTTGAAATGTTTCTCCGCACGGACAAGCACTGCTGTACCAATACGGTCTGGCTTTATGTGTGTCCGTTACGGACAATGGTGTTCATTGCCATTAACAATGAATGGCTGACACGCGACCCGTTCCGTGAATATGAAATCAAGAAAGAGGAAACGACAAGAGGGTTTCTCACGAAAGAGGAAATCCGTATGCTGATGGACGGCAAACTGAAAAACGCCAAACAGGAGCTTTACCGTGACCTGTATCTGTTCTGTGCGTTCACGGGGTTGTCATTCTCCGATATGCGCAATCTGCGAGAGGAAAATATCCGTACATACTTCGACAACCATGAGTGGATAAACATCAACCGCCAGAAGACGGGCGTGGAATCGAATATCCGCCTGCTGGACCTGCCCCGAAGAATCATAGAAAAATACCGCGGACTGTGTGAGGACGGAAGGATATTCCCTGTCCCCCATTACATGACCTGTCTGTATGGAATACGAGCCGTAGCCAAACGCTGCGGTATCACGAAACACCTTACATGGCACCAGAGCCGCCACACGGCGGCGACAACGGTATTCCTGTCAAACGGCGTACCTATTGAAACTGTGAGTTCGATGCTCGGACACAAGAGCATCAAGACGACGCAAATCTATGCGAGTGCGCCCAGATTGGTCGCTTGATAAATACTTCTGTAGCAAGAAGTTAGGATTGGGTTCAATATAATCCTATCGTCAATCAGCTTATCCGACGGGGAAACCTAACGGGGAGTGTAGCATGCTGATTAAAGCCCTGAGTCTACTAATAGCCAAGTAGCGACTGAAGGGCAAGACGAAACGACATATATAAGGATGAAGCCTTGATTGGTTGAACGATAGTTCGGTGGTACCACATCTTGCAATAGCGGAAGGCTTTTATATACGCTATTTCATAGTACTCTGGCTATTTTGTGCGTTAGTTCAGAGCATTAAGAACCGACTATGACACAGCCGCAATAAGCGGACAAGAACGAAAGTCGCATCCGACAATATGTCACGCTAATAGTTATCAAGTGAAACTAACTGGGGATTGCCTAAGTCAGAACGCCTCAAAGGCTATGAGAGCTGGTCTCTGAATATCTGATATGGCAACGGAGTTCTCATAGTAGTCCGAGCAAGTTAACGGCTTGTACATGGCGAAGGGGAACAGTCCATAACTTTAGTACAAACAAAGGAAAACGTGAGAGACGTATGAGAAATCCCGAGCAAGTATTAAACATTTTAGCTGAACACAGCAACGAGTCAGGTTACAAATACGAACGACTCTATCGTATTCTGTTCAATGAGCAGATGTTCTTAGTCGCATATCAGCGCATTCATGCAAAACCAGGCAATATGACACCCGGTACTGATGGACAGACGGAGGACGGCATGAGCATTGACAAGATACACGCATTAATAGACAGTCTCAAAAGCGAAGTCTATAGGCCTAAACCGGCAAAGAGGGTTTACATACCGAAGAAGAGCGGAAAGTTACGTCCGCTCGGTATCCCTACGTTTGCAGATAAATTAGTGCAAGAGGTAGTGAGAATGGTTCTCGAAGCCATATACGAAGGATATTTTGAACGGACTTCACATGGTTTCAGACCACACAAAAGCTGCCACACGGCACTTAAGAGTCTACAGAATAATTTCAACGGAACAAAGTGGTTCATTGAGGGAGACATAAAAGGTTTCTTTGACAATATCAACCATGGCGTGATGATAGAAATTCTGAGGGAACGCATATCTGACGAACGTTTCCTTCGGTTAATACGTAAATTTCTCAACGCTGGATATTTGGAAGAATGGCACTTCAATAGAACTTATTCGGGTACGCCTCAAGGTGGAATTATCAGTCCAATACTGGCTAATATCTACCTGGACAAGTTCGATAAGTATATGAAGAAGTATGCACAAGATTTCCATAAGGGTAAAGTTAGACACCGCAACAAGGATATCGGCAGACTGAACAATCGAGTTCACTATCTAAAGAAGAGAATGAAGGAGGTGACGGACGTTGATAAATTGAAAGCAATGCGGGAGGAAGTTCGTAATAAGCAACAGCAAATACTGACTATGCCGAGCGGTAACGATATGGATGAGAATTTCCGTAGATTGAATTATGTACGCTACGCTGATGATTTCCTTATAGGGGTCATTGGAAATAAAGCAGAGTGCGAGAAAATCAAGGCGGATGTCACACAATTTATGCAAAAGAAGCTAAAATTGGAAATGTCACAAGAAAAGACCTTGATAACCAACGCACAAGACAGTGCAAAATTTCTCGGCTATGAAATATCAGTCCGTAAAGATTACACAACGCAGAAAAATGCAAGAGGAGAAACTCGTAGACATCGTAATGGTAATGTGATACTACACGTATCACGAGAAGTAATAAAGAAGAAGTTACTGAGTCTTGAAGCCATGAATGTGAAAACACAAAATGGCAAAGAAGTGTGGAGGTCTAAAGGTAGAACATACCTGATAGACAATGAGCCACAAGACATAGTAGCACGTTTCAACACAGAAATCAGAGGATTCTACAACTACTACTCCATTGCAAACAATGCATCGGCACTTGGACGTTCATTTGGATGTATCATGAGGTTCAGTATGCTAAAGACATTTGCGCAAAAACTTAACAGTTCCGTCAGAACCATAACAGACAAGTATCGTGAAGATGATAAATTTGTGGTGTGGTATACGGACAAGAAAGGCGAACGCAAACCAAGGGTGTTTTACAATGAGGGCTTCAAGCGTATTACCGACTTGGGAACTCAAAAATGTGATAACTTGCCCTACTTGTTCAACACTCCATCTATGAGTCTGGTCGAAAGACTGACTGCAAATAAGTGTGAGTTGTGCGGAAAAGAAGGAAATGTTGTGTCACACCACGTCAGGAAACTCTCAGATTTAAGAGGCAAAACCGAATGGGAACGTAAAATGCTCAAAATGCATAGAAAATCTTTAATCGTCTGTGCAGAATGTCATAACATGATTCATGCGGAGAATAGCTAAAATGCCGTTATGGGCGGAGAGCCGTATACATGGAGACGTGTACGTACGGTTCGGAGGCAGGCTGTCGGAAACCTACCACCGTAAGGTGGCATGGCGCCGACAGCCGAGCCTACAGATTACAAAAGAAAAGCTCAATCAGGATATGGAAAATCTTGTCGCACGTCTTGGCAGCATAGAAGAGTTCAAAGGATGCAACATCTAAAAAAGAAGAATCATGAAACGAAATATCATTACCATAGAAGGAAAATCGGTAACCGTAACCGGTAACGATGTATGGATGACGGCATGGGAAATCGGAGAACTGTTCAATGTGACAACAACAGCGGTAAATGCGGCTATCCGGGCAATCCTGAAAACGGACGTGCTGAATGACTTTGAGGTGTGCCGGTATGTCCGGCTGGAAAACGGTCTGAATGCCGATGTCTATTCCCTTGAAATCATTATACCGATAGCGTTCCGCCTGAATACCTATTATACCCATGTGTTCCGTTCGTGGCTTTTACGGAAAGCGTACGCCAAAGAGCAGAAGGATACCTATATGCTGTTTGTGCCGATAGCCAAAGGAGGACATTGCTGAGAACGGAACAAACGCAAGCAAGAACGGACAACCGTCATTCGGTTGTCCGTTCTTGCTTTTTCTGAGGTTATCTGAAAGGCTTCCGATAGTTCGCTTCCAGTACCTCACGCAGTCCCGATTCGGGATACAGTGCCTTTCCGCCTAAAATGATATAAGGCAGCAGCCGTTCGTTACGGTATTCCTGAAGAGTACGGCGGCTTACCCGTAAAAGGTCTGCCACTTCCTTGTCCGTCAGGTACACCTCACCGTCAAGCGGCGGGCGGTAACTCTCCAGAAACCCGCTGAGCCATCTGGAGCTTTTTTTCATTTTCTGCAATATGGAAGCGACCTTTTCGTCTTCCATCGTGATGATTTCATTGTTCTCGTTCATGTTACTTCGGATTTAGTGGTGAATATTCGGTTATTTGCCGCCGGGGTGGATTATGCCTACAAGCGGAATCAGCCGCTTGACCTCTTCCGGCTTGTAGAAGAACTTGTGCCCGATCTGTGAATAGCCGATAAATCCCTTGTCACGCAGTTTCTGCAAGGTGCGCTGGCTTATCCGTAACCGGTTACACACTTCGTCGCCCGTGAGCCAACGGGCAAGGCGTTTCCCGTCCCCCTTGCGCTGCAAGGCGGTCACTTTTTCCACAAAGGCGTCCCACTGCGCCATCAGTTCCTCGAAGGTCTTTTTCTCAATAGATACCGTTTCCATAAGAATTTGATTTTAGTTCCGTGCAAAGGTAACGACGCAGGCGGAAAAAGATTCCATATTCCGCTAACTGGCAACTTGTTGCGCCGTTTGTCCGGGTAACGGAGCCATTTCTCAAAAAAATCTCACGTGAGCCACGTAGTGAGTTGTTAAAGCCCCTTTTGTTTATTGCTGAACTTTGCCGCAGGAACAAGAAAAAAAGACAGAACATGAAAGTGATAACGATGGAAAGTTCCGCATACAAGGCAATGATGGAACAGATAGCAGAAGTGGCCGGCTATGTCCGTGAAATCAGGGAGGCGATGAAACGTGAAAATACGGACAGGCTTCTCGACACGAATGAAGCCGCCAGAGAACTGGGCGTAAGCAAGCGGACCTTGCAGCGCATGAGGGATGATCACCGTATCAGATACGTGGTCCTGCGGCGCAAATGCCAGTACAGGCTCTCGGAAATCCGGAGGATTCTTGACTCCCATACCATCCGGGAGGACGGCAGGACACTCGAAGAACTGCACCATAACAGCAGACTGCCCACCGGAAACGGCAGGCAGCCGAAAGGAAGGAGGACATGAACATGGAACTGCTGACAAAGAAACTGTTTGAGCAGTGGATGGAAACCATCCTTGAAAGGCTTGAACGTCAGGACGAGATGCTGCTTGCCCTGAAAGCACCGGAAAAACGGGAACACACGCCGGACAGGATACGGCTCTTTGACAACCAGGACCTGTGCCTGCTGCTCCAGATAAGCAAACGGTCACTGCAACGTTACCGCAGCACGGGAGCCTTGCCCTACAAGATACTGGGCAAGAAGACCTATTACAGCGAAGATGACGTGCTGAAATTCCTGTCGGAACACGTAAAGGATTTCCAGAAGGACGATGTCGAGTTCTACAAGGCTCGTATCCATAATTTCTTTAATAAATAACAATTAAAAATTATTCAAATGGCAAAGAAAAGCGACGAAAAGGACGTGCTGATAGTCCGTGACGAAAAGACGGGCGAAATCAGCGTGGTAGCCGGCCTTAATGCGGACGGCTCGCCCAAGCGGACTCCGGCAAGGCTGGACAACGCAAAGGATTTTCTACTGTTCGACAAGCATGGCGACATGCTCGACAACTTTTTCAAAAACTTCTTCCGGCAATGCAAGGAACCCAGCCGCTTCGGTTTCTACCGCATAGCGGCGGATCAGGTGGATTCACTTCTGGGAGTGATGAAGGACCTGCTGCAGCATCCCTATCAGAACAAGGACATCCTTGCCCCGCACAAGGTGGACACATTCCCCTATCAGATGCAGGCGGAAGAAGAGAAAACGGAAAAGAAAGAGGAACAGGGTGAAACCCAAAAACAGGAAAACATGGAACAGAAACAGGAAAAAACGCAGGAAAAGCCTCAGACCCGACAAGGCTACCAGCCCATTGACGAGAGTTCAATCAACTGGCAGGAACTGAAAGAGAAATGGGGCATCGACCGTGAGGAGCTTGAAAAGTCCGGTGACCTGCAGAAGATGCTCAACTACGGCAAGTCGGATCTGGTGAAAGTGTCCCCAAAGTTCGGGGAGGAAACCTTTGAACTGGATGCCCGCCTGTCATTCAGGAAAAACGAGGACGGCAGCATCGGTCTTGTACCGCATTTCATCCGCAAGGAACAGAAACTTGACGAATACAAAGGACACAAGTTCTCGGAATACGACAAAAGGAACCTGAAGGCTACCGGCAACATGGGGCGTGTGATTGACCTTGTGGACAAGGAAACCGGAGAGATTATCCCCTCGTACATCAGCATTGACCGCAAGACGAACGAAATCACCGATGTCCCTGCCAGCAAGGTACGCATACCGGAAAGAATCGGAAAGACGGAAATCACCAAACAGGAGCAGGAAATGCTCCGTGCGGGGCTGCCGGTAAAAGACAAGCTGGTGGAACGCAATGACGGAAGGAAGTTCGTAACGACCCTGCAGGTGAATGTGGAACAGCGCGGTGTCGAGTTCGTGCCGGGCACCGGAAAGTCCCCGCGTACCGTACAGAAACAGGACAACACGGAACTGCCGGAACTGGAACCGGACATGAACGACGCTGAAAAGCAGGATGCGAAGCAGCAGAAAAGGAACACATGGACGAACGAGGACGGCAGCATCCGCGGCATCACCAAATGGTGCGGCAAGCCCCTGACGGAACAGCAGCAGGCGGACTACAAGGCAGGCAAGACCATCAGACTGGAGAACGTGACGGACAAGCAGGGGCAGCACGCCATCATGTATGTCAAGTTCAATCCGGAAAAGGGACGCCCGTACCGCTACGATGAAAATCCGGACAATGCCCAGAAAGTCGCCCCGTCGAACGAAAGCCGGACACAGGTGGCCGTGAACAGCGAGGGCAAGACGAACGAGGCGACCAAGAACATCAAGGAGCCGCTGCAGCAGGGACAGTCAGCCCCGAAGGATGACGCACAGAAGCAGCAGCAGGAAAAGCCCAAGAAAAACAAAGGCATGAAGGTATAGTCCCCGCACACCACTAAATCCAAAAACATAAAAAACAGAATCAAAACAAATCAGTATGAAAACAATCATAGCAGAAAAGCCCAGTGTGGCACGTGAAATCGCCCGCATCGTGGGTGCAGGCAAGCGAGAGGAAGGTTATCTGACCGGAAACGGTTATAATGTGACATGGGCATTCGGACATCTTGTCCAGCCCGCCATGCCGGAAGAATACAACCTGCACGGCTTTGTACGCAGCAATCTGCCCATCATTCCCGAAACCTTCACGCTTGTTCCCCGACAGGTAAGGACGGAAAAAGGATACAAGGCGGACAGCAGCGTGGTCGCCCAGATAAAAATCATCACCAGACTGTTCAAGGACAGCGAGCAGATTATTGTGGCGACCGATGCCGGCCGCGAAGGTGAGCTGATATTCCGATACCTCTATCATTATATCGGCTGTACGGTCCCGTTCGTGCGTCTGTGGATAAGCAGCCTGACGGACAAGGCTATCCGTGAGGGACTGAAACATCTTGAAGACGGAAGCAGGTATGACAACCTTTACCATGCCGCCAAAGCCCGAAGTGAAGCCGACTGGCTGGTGGGGATAAACGGAACGCAGGCACTGTCCATCGCAGCCGGACGCGGAACCTACTCGGTGGGACGTGTCCAGACGCCGACACTGGCGATGATCTGTGAACGTTATTGGGAAAACCGCCGTTTCACCCCCGAAGCCTTCTGGCAGCTGCATATCTCGGCAAAGGTACAGGACAGTGACGGAGTCGTGAAAATGCCGTCGGTGGAGAAATGGAAGGACAAGGCAACCGCAACAGCCCTATATAATAATGTAAAGGAGAGCAACACGGCTACTGTCGTGAAAGTCGAACGAAAAGAGAAAATCGAAGAAACACCGCTTCTGTATGACCTGACCACACTCCAGAAGGATGCGAACACGAAGTACGGGTTCACGGCAGAGCAGACACTCGACATCACGCAGAAACTTTATGAGAAGAAACTCGTCACCTATCCCCGAACCGGCAGCCGATACATCCCGGAAGATGTCTTTGCGGAAATACCGAAACTGCTGGCTTTCATCGGCAGGCTCTCACAATGGAGCGACAAAATCCCGCAAAAGCCGGAGCCTACCCGAAGAAGTGTTGATGACAGCAAGGTGACAGATCATCACGCACTGCTGGTTACGGGAGAAAAGCCCCTGTTCCTCTCCGAAGATGAAAGCAAGGTGTACCATCTGATAGTGGGACGCATGATAGAAGCCTTTTCGGAAAAATGCGTGAAGGACGTGACAGCCGTCACGGTGGAATGTTCCGGTGTGGTATTCTCAGCCAAAGGTCATGTAGTGAAACAGGCCGGATGGCGTGCCGTCTGCAAGGAAGAACAGGAAGAGACGATACTTCCGGACTGGAAAGAAGGGGAACTGCTGCACCTCAGCGGCTGTTCCATGACCGAAGGAAAGACCAAGCCCAAGCCTCTCCATACGGAAGCCACCCTGCTCTCGGCGATGGAAACGGCCGGCAGGGAAATCGAAGACGAGGAACTGCGTCAGGCACTGAAGGACTGCGGTATCGGAACCCCCGCCACCCGTGCCTCCGTCATTGAAACGCTCTTTGCCCGCGAATATGTGACAAGGCAGAAGAAATGCCTTGTGCCCACAGAAAAAGGGCTTGCCCTCTATTCCATTGTCAAGACCATGCGCATTGCCGACGTAGCCATGACCGGCGAATGGGAAAAGGAACTGGCGTGCATCGAACGCGGAGAGGTACCTGCCGGAAAGTTCCGCAAGGAGATTGAGGAATATGCGACGTCCATCACCTCCGAACTGCTGTCGTGCGAAAAGCTGTTCGGGAAAAAGGATTCCGGCTGCACGTGTCCCAAGTGCGGAACGGGCAGGATGCAGTTCTTCGGCAAGGTGGTACGATGCGACAACACGGAATGCGGCCTGCCCATATTCAGGCTGAAAGCCAACAGGATGCTTACCGACGATGAAATCAGGGAACTGCTGACAAAGGGAAAGACGGGTGTCCTGAAGGGATTCAAGAACAAGCAGGGCAAGCGTTTCGATGCCGCCCTGGTCTTTGATGCCGACTTCAACACCGGTTTTGTCTTTCCGGAAAGAAAGGACGGTGCGGCATCCGCCAAAAAGAGAAAGTGAGGAATGGGAAGTAAGAGGTAATCCGCCTTTCGGATAAATTATCAGCGGAATTTATTTCGTATTTCATCCGGATTGGACTACCTTTGCCACTGATTCAAGGTTCATAAATCATCATACTGATCAAGACTTTGGATTTAGTGGTGGCACTCGGAGGGATACCGGGTGCCTTTTTCTTCCCCTTCCCCGTATATCCGGCCATTTGTCAAATCACTAAATCCATTGTAAAAATGAACAAGAAGAATCTTGAACAGACCGAACTTTCCTATTACGGTCTGTATCTGCTGAACTATCTCAAGGAAAACAAGTTTGAACAGGCTTCCGATGCCGCCTTCGTGAAGGCGCGTGCCGATGAAGCCGCAGAAGCCTATGAGCGTGCAAGGCTTGAGGGGTACACTCCCGACGGTGCGCAGGAGATTGCCATGTCCGCACTCGTCCACGGCCTGCACTATTCCCGATACGCCATCCTGCGTGAAGTCGTGGAAAGCGAGTTTCATGAAGAGATTCCGGAAGACGCGCGTGAGGGCTTCGTAGAGAAACTGCTGCCGCTTGTGGGCAACATATTCTCCATTTACGACCTGTCAGACGACCAGTTCGCCCTGTCGTCCGACTATGACCTGCTCTATACGGAGCTGACGGGAGCCGTCGTCCTTTACCTGAGGGAGTATGGCATTTAACCGCAAGCAGAAACTGCGCGACAACATCGAGGCGATACGGACGGCATTCACACTGGAGAAGGAACAGCGCACGCCCACCGCGCGTGAACGTGTGCTGCTGGAAAGGTATTGCGGCTTCGGGGGACTGAAGTGCATACTGAATCCCGCCAGAGAACTGACGGATGCCGTCCATTGGGCGAAATCTGACCTCGACCTGTTTGCCCCGACCATCGAACTGCACCGGCTGATCCGTGAGAACAGCCGGGATGAAAGGGAATACAAAAGTTATGTGGACTCGCTGAAATCATCGGTATTGACAGCCTTCTATACGCCGGCGGAGGTTACGGGTGCAATAGCGGAAGCCCTGTATGACCGCAAGGTGCGTCCCGACCGCGTACTGGAACCGTCCGCCGGGACGGGTGCTTTTGTGGATGCGGTGCTGCAATACCAGCCGCAGGCGGATGTGATGGCTTTCGAGAAGGACCTGCTGACGGGCAAGCTGCTGGGCTGTCTTTACCCGGAACAGAAAATCCGCACGATGGGTTTCGAGAAAATCGAAAAGCCGTTTCTGAACCATTTTGACCTTGCCATCTCCAATATCCCTTTCGGGGATTTCGGAGTGTTCGATGCGGAGTTCAGCCGCAGCGCATCCTTTGGCAGACGTTCGGCACAGAAAGCCATCCATGACTATTTCTTCCTGAAAGGTCTGGATGCGGTGCGTGACGGCGGCATCGTGGCGTTCATCACCTCGCAGGGGGTATTGAACAGCTCGAAGGTATCCGTCAGGAACGAGATGTTCAGCAAGGCGAATCTGGTATCGGCAATCCGACTGCCCAACAACCTGTTTACCGACAATGCGGGCACGGAAGCCGGCAGCGACCTGATCATCCTGCAAAAAGACCTGCAAAAGAAAGAACTGACACAGGAAGAGAGGGTACTGACCATCATACAGACGGAACATAACGGCGGACTGACGGAGAACGCCTATTTTGCCTACCACACGGAACGTATCGTACATACCGATGCGAAGAGGGGTACCGACCCGTACGGAAAGCCCGCCATGATATATACGCACAGCGGAGGTGTGGAAGGTATCGCGACAGACCTGGGCAGGATGCTTGCGGAGGACTTGCGCAAACGTCTGGACATGGAACTTTATCATGGACGCAGGACAGCAGCGGAACAGACCGTACAATCCGCCATGAGCATCTCCATGCCGGAAACTGAAACAGTGAAGGCGGAAAGGTCAGTTCCCGAACCTGACCCCGTCCGGCAGCAACCGGAGAACAGGGATGCAGCGACAGAAGAAAAGGCACAGCCGGTTACGGAAAGACAGGAGACCGGGACGCATGAACCGGAACAGGCTCCAACCGTGCAGCTGACACTCTTTGACCTGTGGGAATATACGGAAGAGGAACGCAATCAGGCCCTTTCGGGCAAAAAGAAAAAGTCCGCAGCCAAGTCAAAGGAAAAGAACGGCAAGAAGCAGGCACAGGTTACGCCGAAGGTTACGGATAAACCGGCGGCTGCATCTGCCGTTTCCCCGCAAACGGAGACTGAAGACGAAAAGGCGGAAGATGTGAAAGCGGAAGATGCAGAATCCAAAGAAACGGCAGCCCAAGCCCATCCGGACGACATATATGCGGATATAGACTGGGAGGAAAACCCGCCCATCAACGGTTTTTACGAAACCATGATGCACCTTACCCCCGAAGTGCGTATTCAGCTCAGGCATGAGGCGGAGAAACACAGACAGGAACTGCTTGCGAAGTCCGGCATGAAGGACACCCTCGACCCGGCGTTTGTGCCATCGTCGGATTCCCGGCCGGTGCAGCAGGCTGACATGACACACGGGTCAGAACAGGCACCGGAAGATGAAAGCCCATTGCCGGAAGGTATGACCGCTACGGCTGAGAATCCGTCCGTACAGTCCGGACAGACGGGAACGACTTCCGCTTCGCTGTTCCCGGAATATGATACGGAACCTGCCAAGGAGGAAGCTGCCGACCTGACACCGCACCCGTACAGCGGGACGGTGGAAGCCTATCACCGTGACGGCTCAATGGTGGCGGAAGGGACCACCGTCGGGTATCTGAGGGACATCACCCCCTATGGAGCCACCTTCCACCCGCTTGACCTGAAAGGCTACCAGAAGGAAAAGGCCCTGCTGTATATATCCATCCGTGACGCCTATGAACGCCTGTACCGGAATGAGGCGGAAAACCGGACGGAGGACAGCCGTCAGCGTGAATACCTGAACGTGTCCTATGACGAGTTCGTGATGCGTTACGGTAACCTGAACGCCAGACAGAATGCAAAACTTCTGATGATGGATGCCTCCGGGCGTGACGTCCTTGCACTGGAACGTGCCGAAGAGGGGAAATTCGTGAAGGCGGACATTTTCGAGCGTCCCGTTTCCTTTTCGGTGGAAACATATGTCAATGCCGGGTCGCCCGAAGAAGCCCTGTCCGCCTCGCTCAACAGATATGGCGGCATAGACCTCGACTTCATGCGTGCCATTACCGACAGCACGGAAGAGGAACTGCTCGGAGCCCTGCAGGGACGTATCTATTACAACCCGCTTGTTTCGGGCTATGAGATTAAGGACCGTTTCATTGCCGGAAACGTGATAGAGAAGGCGGAGCGTGTGGAAGAATGGATTAACGACCATCCCGGACATGAGCGGCTTGCGGATGCGGGGCAGTCTCTTGAAGCCCTGAAAGCCGCCACGCCGCAGCGTATCGGTTTTGAGGAACTGGACTTCAATTTCGGCGAGCGATGGATTCCGACAGGCATCTATGCCGCCTACATGAGCCATCTGTTTGACACGGAAGTGAAAATCTCCTATTCGCCGAGCCTTGACGAGTTTTCGGTGGCATGTGCCTACAAGAACATGAAAATATGGGAGGAGTTCTGTGTAAAGGGCTATTACCGGAACTATGACGGCATGAGTCTGCTGAAACACGCTCTGCACAACACCTGCCCCGACATGATGAAGAAGGTCGGCGAGGACGAGAACGGAAACGACATCAAGGCACGCGACAGTGAGGGCATCCAACTCGCCAACGCAAAGATTGACGAAATCCGTAACGGCTTTACTGAGTGGCTGGAGGAACAGTCGCCACAGTTCAAGGAGCGTCTGACGACCATGTATAACCGGAAGTTCAACTGCTTCGTTCGACCGAAATATGACGGCTCGCACCAGACATTTCCCGACCTGAACATGAAGGGGCTGGAAAGCCGGGGTGTGAAAAGCATCTACCCATCGCAGAAGGATTGTGTCTGGATGCTGAAACAGAACGGAGGCGGCATCTGCGACCATGAGGTGGGAACCGGCAAGACGCTGATCATGTGCATCGCAGCACATGAAATGAAACGTCTCCGGCTTGCCCACAAACCGATGATTATCGGACTGAAGGCGAATGTCTCCGAAATTGCGGCGACCTATCAGACGGCCTATCCGAACGCACGTATCCTGTATGCCTCGGAAAAGGACTTTTCAGCCGCTAACCGCGTTCGGTTCTTCAACAACATCAAGAACAATGACTATGACTGCATCATCATGTCGCACGACCAGTTCGGAAAAATCCCGCAGTCGCCGGAACTGCAACAACGCATCCTGCAGGCAGAGCTGGATACGGTGGAGGAAAATCTGGAAGTGCTGCGCTCGCAGGGCAAGGACGTGTCGCGTGCGATGCTGAAGGGACTGGAGAAACGCAAGTTCAACCTGCAAGCCAAGCTGGAGAAGGTGGAACACGCGATAAAGTCGAGGACGGACGATGTGGTGGACTTCAGGCAGATGGGCATCGACCATATTTTCATAGACGAATCGCACCAGTTCAAGAACCTGACGTTCAACACAAGACATGACCGTGTGGCGGGGCTGGGAAACTCGGAAGGCAGCCAGAAGGCACTGAACCTGCTGTTTGCCATCCGCACCATTCAGGAGCGGACGGGAAAAGATCTGGGAGCGACGTTTCTGTCGGGCACGACCATCAGCAACTCGCTGACGGAGCTGTACCTGCTTTTCAAGTACCTGCGCCCGAAGGAGCTGGAAAGGCAGGACATACGATGCTTTGACGCATGGGCGGCAATCTTTGCCAAGAAGACGACGGATTTCGAGTTCAATGTGACGAACAACATCGTGCAGAAGGAACGCTTCCGCTACTTCATCAAGGTGCCGGAGCTGGCGGCGTTCTACAACGAGATAACGGACTACCGCACGGCGGAGGATGTGGGCGTGGACCGTCCGCACAAGAACGAGATACTGCACAACATACCGCCCACGCCCGACCAGGAATATTTCATCAAACAGCTGATGGAATTTGCCAAGACGGGCGATGCCACACTGCTGGGACGCGGAAAACTGTCGGAAACGGAGGAAAAGGCGAAGATGCTCATCGCCACGGACTACGCAAGGAAGATGGCACTGGACATGCGCATGATAGACCCGGAATATGAAGACCACCCGGACAACAAGGCGAGCCACTGCGCAAGGATGATAGCGGAATACTACCACAGGTATGAAGCACAGAAAGGAACGCAGTTCGTGTTTTCGGATCTGGGAACATACCAGACGGGAGAAGGCTGGAACGTGTACAGCGAAATCAAGCGCAAATTAGTGGAGGACCACGGCATACCGGCACAGGAAATCCGGTTCATACAGGAGTGCAAGACGGAAAAGGCACGCAAGGCGGTGATTGCCGCCATGAATGAAGGTTCGGTGCGTGTACTGTTCGGATCGACGAGTATGCTGGGTACGGGTGTGAACGCACAGAAACGATGTGTGGCCATCCATCATCTTGACACACCGTGGCGCCCGTCCGACCTTGCACAGCGTGACGGGCGTGGCGTGCGTGCGGGAAACGAGATCGCCAAGCATTTTGCCGGCAACAATGTGGATGTCATCATCTATGCGGTGGAAAAATCACTGGACTCGTACAAGTTCAACCTGCTGCACTGCAAGCAGACGTTCATCAGTCAGCTGAAGAGCGGTGCGATGGGCGCGAGAACCATAGACGAGGGAGCAATGGACGAGAAATCGGGCATGAATTTTTCGGAATACATGGCGATACTGTCGGGAAACACCGACCTGCTGGACAAGGCGAAGCTGGAGAAGAAGATTGCCTCGCTGGAGGGTGAACGCAAATCGTTCAACAAGGGCAGACGCGAAACCGAACGGAAACTTGAATCCAAAACCGCTGCATTATCCGACTATGCAGAGAAAGCCAAAGGAATGAAGGAAGACTGGGATAAGTTTACGGCAGCGGCACAGACCGACAAGGACGGCAACCGCCTGAATCCGATACGGGTGGACGGACTGGAACAGACGGATGAAAAATCCATCGGCAAACGTCTGCAGGAGATAGCGAAGAACGCCACGACCGGCGGACAGTACAAGCGTGTGGGCGAACTGTACGGCTTCCCCATCAAGGTGGTCAGCGAAAGGACGCTCAAAGAAGGTCTGGAGTTTATCGACAACCGCTTTGTCATAGAAGGCAATTACAAGTACACCTACAACAACGGGCATCTGGCAATGGCTGACACACATGCCGCCGCCACGAATTTCCTGAACGCACTGGAAAGGATACCGGGCATCATCGACCAGTACAAGGAAAAGATCGCCACGCTGGAGCGTGAAATCCCGCAGTTGCAGGAGATAGCCGGAAAGACATGGAAGAAGGAGGACGAGCTGAAACAGCTTAAATCAGAACTCGCCGCACTTGACCGCAAGATACAGCTGGAGCTGGCTCCGCCGACGCCGGAAAGCACGGAAGAGAACCGGCAAGGCAGCGAGAAGAAACAGACGGAACAGCAGCCGGAAAGCCCGCACGCGGACTTCGTGCGCAGCCATCTGGTTATCGGAAGACCGGGGCTGACGGAACCGAAGGGCATGAAGCTGTAGTTCCGCATTGTCCGGTAATGACCACGGGCGACTGCCTTTGCATGAAGCGAGGCGGCCGCCCGTACTTTTTTCAAGGAGGTCCCGTATGAAAGGAAAATACACAGAAAGGCAGACAAAGCGTCGGGATAACATTGGCATATAGTGAATAAATGACTATCTTCGCACATTGCTATTAACTTACTGAAGAACAAACCAAAAAAGCCGTAAGAAATGATAATAAACAACCGGGAAGAGGTGATAGACAAAGCATTCAGGGTATTCCTGAGAATGAACTACGAAAAAGCAAGCATCAGTACACTGGCAAAAGCCTGCGGAGTGGTCAAGACAGGGGTCGTATATTATTTTCCGCATAAGCTGGACCTGTTTGTAGCCGTGGCAGACAAGTATGCCATCAACCTGCAGACACCTGCAAAGAAGTTTGCGGAACCGGCCGATACGCTTGCCGGATTCATCAGGCAGTATGTAGAAGGGGTAAGGAATGCCATGGAAAGAATTCTGGAAGTCGTCAGGAGCGGCGGCGAGGTGGAAAACGAATGCTGTCCGAACTTCTACTATTTCCATTTCCTTTTTCAGGTGCGGATGTATTATCCCGGAGTGAGGGAAAAGATGGAAGGCATCTTCCGTCAGGAATATGAAATGTGGAAGAAAGTGATACGGCATGCAATTGACATCGGAGAGATAAGGAAGGATACGGATGTGGAGAAGACAGCCGCCCTGTTCCGTCAGACATTTATGGGAATGTCGTATGAGGAGTCATTTTTTGACGGACTGAATGTGAACACATTAGAAGCGAATTTCGAGTACCTTTACTCGATGCTAAAGGCCTGATTTCCGCTTTTTTGTAAGATTAACAAAAATATTTTTGAACAACCGTTCAAAAGATGATTTTTTTCTCTTATCTTTGGGGACAATGAAGCAAACTCCAAAGATATGGAACAGAAATGCCTGCCACGCGAACAGATCGTCCTGTATCCAGAGGAAAGGGACGGCAGACACTGCATAAGGATAGATTATGCGGGCAGCCGGAGAATTGCCGAACTGCTGGCCGTGGACAGCAATGTGCAGACTGACAGCACAGGCTCAGCCCATTTGGATGCAGAGGGATTCAGCCTGCCCGATTTCTACGACCGCTACTCCCCGCACGCCTATATTGACTACAGCAGGGTTTATGTAAGGCATCCCAAACCCAAAAGGGAATACACACTGCCGGAAGGCTATCTTGAGCTGTTGGAGCGGAAACGGTACAGCCCATCGACCATAAAAACCTATCGTGCCTATTTTAGCGACTTTATGGAATACCATAAAGGCCGCAACATCGACCGCCTGAAAGTGGCTGACATCAACAAATATATCCTCTATCTTGTAAACGAAAAGAAAATATCGGTATCGCAGCAGAACATGCGCATCAACGCCATCAAGTTCTACTACGAGCAGGTAAAGGGCGGACAGCGCCAATACTATGGCGGCATTACCCGCGCGAAGGAATACAAGTCACTGCCCGAAGTGCTGAGCCGTAATGAGGTGGCCCGTATCCTCGCGTGCCTGTCGAACCGGAAGCACCGCTGCATGATTTCATTGATATACTCAGCCGGATTACGGCGGAGCGAGCTGCTGAACCTCACCCCGAAGGACATCATAAGCGAAAGGATGCTTGTGCGTATCATGGGCAAAGGACGGAAATGCCGGTATTCGCTGCTGTCGGAAAAGCTGCTGAAGGATCTGAGGGAATATTTCAAGGAGTACCGTCCGCAGAAATGGCTGTTCGAGGGAGAGACACCCGGAGAACAGTATTCCGCAAGTGCGCTGGTAAAGATACTGAAAGAAGCCGCCAGCCGTGCCGGAATCAAGCACCGGGTACATGTACACATGCTTCGCCATTCGTTTGCCACCCACCTGCTGGAGCAAGGAACAGACCTGAGAACCATACAGGAACTGCTGGGTCATAATGACATCAAGACAACCTCAATCTATCTTCATGTGACGAGCGCACACAAGTCAAGCATACCCAATCCGCTTGATTCACTGGATGATTCATAGGGTGCAGCTATTAGAGATCAGGAAACACACCTGCCGGGTGTCGGCTATCGAAATATCCTACACCTAAAGGTGCATTTATAAATAAATTAGCGTTGAATATGATAAAAGAGATAATGCAAACAATCATAAGACTCTGCATAAGAATATGGAACCAGAAGATTTTATAATAACAAAAGTTGGATGGATAACGCAAATGAAATCTACTCCACCATTAACGGAAGAGTATATTCAAAGGGTTTATTTACGCTTTGAAATAATGATAAGATTCTTGCAAAACCATAAATTCACTACTAGAATTATTCTAAACGATGGTGATTCTGTAAATGATGAAACTGGGATAAAGCATAGTGATTTAACAGCGGAAGGAAGAAAATTCTATAGTTTTGGAATTGTTCCTTGGATAAGAAAAATAGATCGAAGTAGAAATCCAGAAAAAGCTATTAGAGATATTTCTTTTCTTGAGAAAAAAATGGTAGAGTTTGAAAATCTCTAAATATGTTTAACGCTAACAAGGTCGAGATAACAGCTTAAGGCTGTTCCTCACCAAACCATTAACATCAAAAGCAGTGTACCATATATGAAAACGATTGATAATTTGAGTATAAAAGAAAATTCTCAGCCCCTAATTAGATATGGAAATATAAAAAATAGAAACGACTACATCTGTCTTAAAAAAGAATTAAGATTCAATAGTTCTGATTGTCAAGATACGCAGGTTGTTGATATGGTACAAAAAGCGGTAGATTATGCTTATGACAATTTGAAAGAGCCTGAAAACATCTATGAAGGATATGACATAGAGTTTGAAGCTGAAATTACTGATATTGCATTAAGCATAGACGCCCATTTACAAAAAAACAAGAAGAATAAAAAATCAAGCAATATCCGAAAGTTTATATTAGATGTTATCAACACCGAAAAATACAAACAAGGGAGAAGCGGATTTATTTACTTGCTTTATATTCTTAAAATGGATGATAACTTAAAACAAATAGCCATTGAGAAAAAAGATTTTTGGAGTACCCCACGTATAGCATTCCAATTGCTATATGCTTTATATAAACGGAAAATAAAGGGATTTTCACAAGAAGCAGAAATGCTAATAAAGAACTTTCCTAAAAATAAAGAATTGACAAAATATGCACATAAATATATTGAACAACAAACAAATGAAATATGTAAGACCTTGTGATTATGGTGTATTGATATGGTACACTGGAGTGAGAATAAAATATGATGTTAACGAAGCAGGATAACGGCAAGCCGTTCCCTGCTGAACCATTATGAACAGTAGCAATATATGATACATAGAATATTAGGATATTTATGGTATAAGACAGAATACTTAATCCGACATTCAGATTCTTGGCATGTCCCAGATGTGTTAAGTATTGTAATTATGTTTTACGGAGTAGATATAGCTTTGATATATTGGGCAGCTACAAGTGTTAATTCGGGACCACTTTTTCTGCTTGCCTTTCCTCTTGTATGGATTATTCTGTATATTTATTATCATTATAAACGACGGTATTTGAAAATTCGAGAGGACGAATCGTATAAAAAATATTCCAATATATGGGCTATTCTATTTTTAATATTACCGTTTATTATTCTAATTGTATTGCTGTTTATGGCAGATAAATTTTATATGCCATATTAATCTTTTATAATAAAATAAGTTCATAACAAGGTTGAGATAACAGCTAACGCTGTTTCTCACCAAACCATTAGGCGCAAAAAATTAAAATATAAATATTATGGATTTCTTAAAGTGCATGAACAATTTTCCGTGGAATAGATTTGCTACGGTATATGAAACTAATTCAACCGGCTTAAAAGGTATCTTTATAAAGATGTTCAACAATCTTGCTGAAGTGTCGGATTATCAATATGTGATAGATAGACTTGAATGTCAGGAAACGCTATATAGGATTACCCCTTGGGGATTGAAATTCTATATCTGTTTGCTGATGGAAGGCAAATCGAATCAAGCCATATTATTACAAAACATAAATGAACTTTTTGAAGCTGCAAATTTTAATGTACAGGTTGATCATTCAACCAATTATAAACCAACTAAAGGTAATCTGATGAAATATGAGAAAATTAAGTCAAAATTATTTGACGAAAATTTTGATGGAATAATGGATGCTGATTATATAAAAACATTCAAATCCATAGACCGAAATTTTATGCAGATAAGTATAATGGATTTAATCCAACAACATATTTCATTGTTTGAGAATTTGACAAAATCACCGAATAGCAGTATTGCCCAAAGTGCCTCTTTGCTTGTTAATTCAATTCATAATCCTAAAAAGTATGAGTTTGGTAAATTGTGATTAAAAAATCGCCTAACAAGCACCTGTGCCACCTAACGGCGGCAAGCTGCAAACCATTAGTAGCGAACTGAAAACAAAATAAGAATATGGAAGAAATAATAAAGAAATATGTAGATGAATGTTTGGGCTTTGTGCAAGAGCATAGAGAATACCTTATGTATGTTTCTTCTTATGAAGAACCCATAGAGTCTGAAATGCGGGATTCACTGGATAATGCCATACTTCAAGGAAAATCAGTCAAGATATATGTTACCCAACCGGAACATACAAATTATATGGTGGACATTATTACAGAAAAAGACCATGTATGGAAAGCGATAGATAATCAAATTTCAGACGAGGATATTTCTCAATTAGAGAGTATTTTGAATATTATTCTTCCGCTTTCATATAAGAATTATCTGAAATACAAGCACTTTTATGAAATATTTTGGGATTTAGATGTTTGTCTATATCCAAAGCCTATCCATTCATGGAATAAAATCCTGATTGAAAATAACAAGGAACTGCAAGAGGAAATTCTTGATAAAGGGTATTTTGCGATAGGTCGATATTCTGATTATGGTGTGATAGCTCTTAAATTGACAGACAATGAGAATAAAGAAGGTGAAGTTGTACTCTTTGATTACGAAACACCTGAAAAGGAAGTATTAGCACCTAATTTTGTAGAATTTCTTAATCAGATATTGCAAAATCCCAAACCAGTTCTTCAAGAATTAAAAGGTTGGGAGAAAAAAATGTACAAAATGGAATGACGCTACTAACAAGGAAAGATAACCCCTGAACGGAGTTCCTTTCCAAACCATTAGCGTTGAATATGATAAAAGAGATAATGCAAACAATCATAAGACTCTGCATAAGAATATGGAACCAGAAGATTTTATAATAACAAAAGTTGGATGGATAACGCAAATGAAATCTACTCCACCATTAACGGAAGAGTATATTCAAAGGGTTTATTTACGCTTTGAAATAATGATAAGATTCTTGCAAAACCATAAATTCACTACTAGAATTATTCTAAACGATGGTGATTCTGTAAATGATGAAACTGGGATAAAGCATAGTGATTTAACAGCGGAAGGAAGAAAATTCTATAGTTTTGGAATTGTTCCTTGGATAAGAAAAATAGATCGAAGTAGAAATCCAGAAAAAGCTATTAGAGATATTTCTTTTCTTGAGAAAAAAATGGTAGAGTTTGAAAATCTCTAAATATGTTTAACGCTAACAAGGTCGAGATAACAGCTTAAGGCTGTTCCTCACCAAACCATTAACGATAATAATTATGAATACAGAAGAACTCTATATTTGGAACTATGGGATTGATAAACTGCCTAAAGGATTATTGGAGTATGGTAGATCTGATGTCTGTGATACTTACGATGAAAGTAAAAGACAAAAATTTCAAAACCACGGGCAATGGATGTGGAAAAACAAGGATGGATGGCGCGAGAATTTACCTCCCGTCTTATACCTTGTATGCAACAAGAAACCGGGAATCCTGCAATTTGATTTTCTTGATAAAAGCAGTATAGAACTCAAAATCGTGTCGGAAGAGTTTTTGTCTTTACTTCAAGAAAATGGGTTCGTTGATAAATATGATATTGCAACCGTCAAGGTCGTAAACAAGAAGAACGAATCTCTAACAGATAAAAAATACTACGCTTTACGTATAAATCATTTTGACAACGATTCTTTTCATTTCGGAAAAGGCATAACATATCAAAGTGACCTACAGAAAGAACGAGGTACTTGTTTTACAGTATATCCTGATATGAAACTGAAAGACAATTCAATCAAACAGAATTTCTTTGTTTTGAATAGTATAGAATATAAAGATGGTATAATATTCCGAGAAAGAGTTTTGGATAAGGTATTAAATCTGTATAAACCTGAAATTTACAAATTATCAGACTACTCCAAACTATGGATAGATGAAAAATTTTATCCATATGGAAATGAATTTATGATTGTGAAATAAAATCGTTAACAAGGTCGAGATAACAGCTTAACGCTGTTGCTCACCAAACCATTAGCGAAAACATGTCAAAATGAAACGAATAGAATTGTTTATGAATATGCTATACTATTGTAATTATATGATTATGTATAAGACACGCAGCAGTTTGGACTATCTGTTCCTTTCTATATACGACAATGCGTGCACCCGGAAATTCTGCAAAAGCGACAGGTACTGGAAGTTTGTAGATGGGGTTAAACGGGCACATAACAGTATAATGTGGGAAAAATGCAAGGGCTTCCCAGTTTATAATGTCCTAAGTGGCACATACGGAGCAACCTTGCTTTTTGTCTTTATCATCCTGCATATAGTGCTCAACATGATAGAGGCGATAACGCATATACCGGTATATAATCTGATGTTTGAAAATGAGTTAGTTGCGCTTATTGTTTATATTATTCTGTGCGGGTCTTTATCATATTTGATGATTGACAGGTTGGTAGAAAGGAACGACAAATACATTTCCTACTTCAAGAAGTTCAGGAAGCAGAAGTTCTGGAAACTGTTCATCTGGTATGTACTATCTTACGGCGTGGCGATAGCCTGCTGCTACTTTAGTTTCATTTTGACAAAGTAAATAACAGAAAGAATATTTCGCTAACAACGCAGGATAACGGCAAGCCGTTCCCTGCTGAACCATTAGTGATAACAGCATAATTTACAAATTCAAAATATATAGGTATATGATTGTATGTGCAATAACTATTATACTCATAGCGATTTTACTCTCGCTATTCTTGTTTAGGAAAAAAAAGTACAGTATCGGAAAGAAAATAATATTGATAGTATGCTTTTCGATAGGCATGTATATTTTGTTCAGTATCATTATGCTGCTATATTTCTTCTTAGGTGATTTCTCCGCAGAAGAATTATGGTAAAAATATCACTAACAACGCAGGGTAACGGCAAGCCGTTCCCTGCTGAACCATTACCGATAATAACAAATAAATTAATTTCATCATGGGACTATTTTTACAAATTACGTTTCAATCACAAGGAGGAAGAACACCCGAAAAAGCATTTAAAAATCAAAAAATTTTAGACTATATTATAGATGGCCTAAACGATTTTGATTGGCAAGAATCAAATTCGACCAAACTAACTACTCTTGATCCCCAATACAGCCATATTACAATTGGCGCAATTCTTAGATTTTTCCTTTCAGAAAATATAGAAGGTGGCAATTTAAAATCATTTTACAGATACCTAAAAAAAGATGATAAACTTATAATAGATCAAATGCTTACAATAGATAAATACGATGATTTATCTGAAGATGAGACGAGAAAAGCACTTTGTGATGATATATTCCTATATTTCAAAGAGGTTATTTTAAAATATAAAGACCGCTTTCTTGATTTTAATGCCGTTGCTTTTATCCCATTGCTTGAAGAAAGGTTTGAGGACATAAAAAACGGTAAATTAGTAAGTAGAAGAAAATATGAACAATGGTAATTATAGGCTATCAAAGAAGGTGGGTAAATTGCTTTATCTCATTTCTTCATCGAAATTTTATAATATCAAAATAAGTAAAAAATATCGGTAACGAAGCGTGATAACGCTTACAGCGTTCCCCGCTAAACCATTATAAACAGTATTGATTGAAATATGACGAAATCCAAATTCTTTTATATCATTCTCTGTATTCATCTATTATCTGGAATAATAGGATTGATAACTTTGAATTTAATAGGTAATTGTGACCGGTTACGCTGGAATATTGGTGATATTCTTCGGTTATTGTTTTTCCTTACTCCTTTCGTCCTGATGTTCTGTGTTCCTAAAAAACTACCTACATGGAGCAAAGTCTGTATGCGCATTTATTTTGGAGTATATATATTTCCATTCGTCATTTTTCCTCCATTATGGTGGTTCCTATTCAACTTTGACACTGCTGTAGCTGAAAACAATCAATATATAATCCGTCAATATAGATATGGAGGACGTGATTATTACGAACAAAAAAGTATATATAAAAAAAGTGGAATCTTAGAGAAATATGTAGGGCTTTTTGACAGCTCTGACTCTTATAGTGAGTTAAACCAGTTGGATTATGAAATAAAAGAATTTAAGATTGATAACATGACATTTACAGGAAATGTGCTCTTGAAACGAAATGAAAATGGGCAAGTTGTAACTAAAGACACGCTTATTGTTTACCCGATATACGAAAAAGAAGCACCTATGTAATTCAGTTTATAACAAGGTCGAGATAACAGCTTAAGGCTGTTCCTCACCAAATCATTACTAACAATAGTACGATGAATAAAACTGTCCAATCCATAGTATCATTGACTGCTTTCAGTGCTTTATTGATAGTCATAACATTATTTTGTGGTGGCTTAGGTTTTGGTCGTCTGTTCAGGATATATGGCATTATGGAGTATTGTTTTTTAGGTTTACTTATTATTACAGATGTAACTGTAATCTACAAGGTCTATAAACTATATGCAATGCACCCAAAAGTGATAATGTTATTGCTGGGCTTGGAATGTTGCTCTGTCATTTTGTGGCTTGCCTTTATCTGTATAGACCAAAGTCTATTAGATTGGCAAATTACAAACTTCATATTGCAAGCTGTCAACTTAGACGGCTTCACGGGAGATGAAGGAGGATTGAATATGCTCGCAGTTTTATGCGGCATTATTTATCCTCTTTTGGGGATTGGGTGTTTATTCACCGGATTGAGATTTATAAATAAGTTAGTAACAACGAAAGATAGCATCTAACGATGCTCCTTTCTAACCATTATAAACAGTAATGCAAAATATGAAACAGAAAATATACCATATCAGTATCTTTTTATTCTTTTGGTTTTGTGGAGTAGCCTATCCACAAAATCACAAAGCGGATATTTTGCAGCAAGACCTTTCTGGCTTGTTTGACAATTCAAGCATGATTGGCATATTAGGAGAAGATTGTAGCCGAATTGACATTCATATTACCGATGCTCGGAAAATGGATAGTAGAGAATATGAGATAATGGGTATCAGTCGTACCCGATTGTCCGTAATATGTCCGTTTAAGGGAAAGGTTTGTATAGATAGCATTTCTTCCTGTTCTCAAATAATAAAAAGTGAATATACGGAAGTGGACGGTTTCATATACGGGCATTACTCGTTTGAGGAATACGGAGATAAACGATATTGCGGTACATTCTCCGGTTCTTTCAAACAAGGGTATCGGATGAGAGGACAACAAATAGAGAAAGGACTAAATGAAATATCAGTACTGAAATTGAACTTATCTGAATATCGGGGTAAGTGGAAATCCGCAAAGGGGCTGACAAAAGTCTGTTCCTGGGCAGATGAAATCATACCAGATACTCCAGCAAACTTCTGCCTGTTTAATGATGCAGGAGAATGGGTTGTATCACCGAAATATCGTAAGAATGGTTGGGAAAATCTATATAATGCCTATCACAATGAGAATCTGACAACGGACGAGATACAAAAGGCTCGTGAAGTGGAAGAACAGGAATGGTGGGGTAAATAAAAGCCAATCATGCAAAGTAAATTGAGTTTATAACAAAGCGTGATAACGCTTACAGCGTTCCACGCTTAGCCATTAATATTAAATGAGAAAAAACGATGAATTGGTATAAGTATTGGTATTATACAATTTTTTTTGTTTATGATTCAATATGTAAGAGTCCAAATCTGAATAAAGAGTCTGCAGTTGGATTATTTAGCGTGACTGTATATATGGTAATTGCAATAATAAATAGTGTTTTATATTCTATTTTTGATTGTAATATAACAAAAGGCTTGTGTCATATCTATTCCCATTTATTATTATCATTAGTTATTTATTGTTTGAATGGCTTCCTTTTTTGGTCAGAAAAAAAGGCTAGATCTGAAAGAAGCATTTATAGAGAGATAAGTAAACAGCAAAAAAACTTATTATTCATAATACTGACAATAGTTGTTTTTGCGACATATTTTTATGTATTATTCAATTATACAGAATATTTCATATTAATATATTAGATATAAGGGTGATTTTAGAATATATTGAAAATGAAAAAAAGAAAAGAGACGATAAGTAATACCGAACGGAGTAATTGGGTACGAGATGATAAGAAATACAGATACTATTTCTTTGATTACTTGTATTATAGGCTATATTTAATTTATAAAAAACATAATGAGACGCCACGTTTCAGTGCCTGTATTTTACTGACTATGAATTTACTTGTAATATTTCTCTTTTTCAGTATAATTTTCAACTGCGTACTGACAGATCACTGGTTTTCATTGAAAAACTTCACTGTCTCTCAAGGGCAGTATATAAGTCTTGGATTAGGGGGAATGTGCTTTATCATGTTGTTTTTACGATATACCCGTAAAAGGACTGCTGCCATTCTTGTGAAGTACAAAAGCAACAAGTGGAACAAGATACTCCCAACATGGATAATATGTATTTCTCCTCTACTATTGCTCTTGCTTGGAGTTGGAATAGGCAAATTGATTTTTAACTGACAAGATATATGCAGAGATAATAGTCCGCTAACATGGTAAAACCAACAGCAGAACACTGTTGCTCACCAAATTATTACTGACAAAAATAAATCAAAATTTTGAAACAACAGCTTATGAAAAAGATTATTGACTACCTGTTTTACAGGTATTATCTGATTTCCATCAAGAAGGAAGAATCCCCACGTTTTGGGGCAACATGCGTATTGGCAGAAGTTGTGACAATGGTTTATTTGTTTGCTGTGCTGATATTGTCGTTTCTCTTAACGGGAGATTTCTTTTTACCCTATACATCCGGTAGAACAAGAATTATAATAGGGATAATCGGCTGTTTTCTGCCCTGGCCTGTCATATATCTACATTACAACAAAAAAAGAATAAACGTTTTATTGGAAAAATATCAAAACAACAGATACAATACCAAATATTCTGACAAGGCGGTGTTAAGCCTCAGTTATATAGTACCAACAGTAGGGCTTATTCTGATGCTGTTACTTTATCAGTTCAGATAACTGCGGATTACGGGGCAAATTAAATATCCGATATTCAGTCTTGCCCATAAGACAATATGATATATGTATTCCGAATAGAAACCGTGCATTGATTTTTGTCAGGATTTGGAACAATAGTCCAGCGACTCCACGCTACTTTTGCCGGAAAACCATTATAAACCATTAAAACAGAGAAAGATGAAGCTGAGAATTACAGAAGCGGTGCTTGCGGAGGCATACAGGGCAAAAGTGTGCAGGGAACGGATGGAAGAACTGGCGGAGAGCATACGGAAGTCGGTGAAGGAACGGTACTCGCTGCCGAAGATGAGAATACGGCTGGCGGAGTACGGCAATGACACGGAGCTGATGCTGGCGGCAGTGAGCGCACTGCGGAAGGATAAGGAAGCACCGTCGGCAAGGGACAGGGATTTCAGGGCATGGATGCTCATGCTGTGCCGCTCACGCGAGTATGAAGTGATCTGCTACATGTGCAATGAACTGACGGATGCATGGGAACGGAAATACCGGACACGGGAAATGCTGGTGCTATGCGACGTGCTGCATACACTGAAAGGCCATGCACGTACGAACGAGATGACAAACAGGGTATGCGACTATTTCTTCAGGGAAAGACGCAACAAGCTGTATGGCAAGACTTTCCGCATAGAGGAAAAGGATATGGCATACGCCGAGAGCAGGCTGCCGGAACTGGACAAGGCGGTATTCCGCATGACAGTGAACCATTACAGCCACCGCACATTTGTGGCGGAAGAACTTGCCGGACTGTGCGGCATGGGCTATTCGCTGATGCGGCGCAAGTTCAGGAAATACTACGGCACGGGGCCATCGGAGTGGCTGCGCCGGGAGCGGATAAGGCGCATAGAGGAGGATATGGAATACCGGGTGGAACTGCCGCTGAAGGAAGTGGCCGAGCGCAACGCCTTCGGCTCGGCAAGCAATTTTGCGGACTTCTGCCAGAAGCAGACCGGAATGAGTCCGTGCGAACTGAAAGCCATAGGATATGAGAAATGGGAGAAGCGCAGGATGGATTTCTGGAACCAATAAAAAACGCGCACTGATTTTTATCAGAATCTGGAACATCCCTTCGGGAAGGTTCCACTAACTTACCGCCTAAAAAACAATCCGAAAATACATGAACAACAATACATTTTCAAGATGGAAGGAATCCCTCCACCTGAAAATCCTGTCGGGCTATCTCATACTGGGACTGCTCGTACTGGGCATCATCACGGCTGTATGGTACGAAAAGCAGGTATTCGAGCAGGCGGAGGCAGAGGAACGCAGCCTGCTCATGCAGCGTGCTGCCGCCAGCGAAGCATACCGGGGACTGATCACACTGTTTCTGGACAATGACCGCGCAATGCTGTGGGACGACTCGGACATGGATACATACGACCGGCGGGAATCGCACACGATGGAGGTGATAGACCGGCTGAAAGGATACTACGGAGAACCGGCGCAGACGGCAAGGATAGACACGGTAGTAAGACTGCTGCACGAGAAACGCAGGCTGATCGAGCGGATGGTGGATATGCCGACCACGGCGTACCGCATGGACAGCCTGCTGGAACGCCACCTGCCCGGACTGGAGCAGACGGCATCGGTACGGACAACGACAGTGACGGAACGCACCGAACCGGAAGAGGAAAAGAAACGGGGCGGACTGTTCGGCCTGTTCCGCAAGAAAAAGAAAGAAGAACCGGCACGCACGACCACACGGGTGAGCACGACGCCCAACACCCGGCACATTGCGGAGATGCGGCGGTTTGAGGAAGAGATGCGTACGGCACTGGCAGAGCAGGAACAGGCATTCTCCCATCTGTCGGACTCACTGAAAATACGCAACAGCATACTGAACCGGAACCTTTCGAGGCTGATACGGGAAATCGGACAGGACGAGACGGAACGCATGGAAGAAAGGCACATGCGGGTGGCGGAACTGAGAGAAACGGCATTCGTACTGATATGCGGCATATCGGCGGCAGGTGTCCTGTGTGCGGTGCTGCTGTATGCAGTAGTCCGGAGGGACATCCGCCGCCGCACCAGAGACAGGAAACAGCGGGAGGAACTGATAGAGACCCTGCGCCGGTCGGTCCGGGAGAATGAAGAGCTGATAAAAAGCAGACAGAACATCATGCAGACGGTGACGCACGACCTGCGCTCACCGCTGACCGCCATACGCGGCAATGCGGAACTGATACTGAAGGACGGAAACCGGGAGACAACAGCGCTGCACGCGGAGCATATACGGCAGTCGGCAGAGCGTATGGGGACACTGATGGAGAACCTGCTGGACTACTACCGCATAGACAACGGAAAGGAGACCGTCAGGGTGAAGCCGTTCAGACTGGCGGGAGTGGCGGAAACGCTGGAAACGGAGTTTGCCGCACGGATGGAAGAGAAACGGCTGGAGTTCAAAGTGAACAACGCCGCTGACGAGGTGGTCATGGGCGACAGGAGCCTGATACTGCGTATCGGCAGCAACCTGCTGTCGAACGCACTGAAGTTTACGGAACGCGGGGGCGTGACACTGACCGCCCTGTATGCCGGAGGGAAATTCACGCTTGCGGTGGAAGATACCGGAGGAGGAATAGACAAGGACAAACGGGAACAGATATTCAAGCCGTTCGAGCGGCTGAGCAATGCCGCCACGCAGGACGGCTTCGGACTGGGACTGTCGATAGTGAAAAGCCTTGCGGAACTGATGGAGGGCAGCATATCGGTGGAGAACATACGGAACACGGGCAGCCGCTTCAGCGTGGTGCTGCCGCTGCCCCAGGCGGAGAAAGCCGGAGAGACAGACCGCAAGGCAGCAGCGAGGCGGACAAGACTGGGCGGATGTTCGGTGTTGTCGCTGGACAACGACAGCATCATACTGGGGATGATACACGACATATTTGTGCAGAACGGAGTGCACTGCGACACCTGCACGAGCACGGGGGAAATGGCGGAGAAGCTGCGCGAGGGACACTATGACCTGCTGACCACGGACCTGAAGATGCAGGACGCAAGCGGCTACGAGGTGCTGGAACTGCTCCGCACGTCGGACATAGGCAACTCACGTACCATCCCCGTGATGGTGGTGACCGGCTCGAAAAGCATCACGAAAGAGGAACTGGCAGGTGCGGGCTTCGGCTCGGTGCTGTACAAGCCGTTCTCCATCGACGAACTGCTGGCAGCCGCGGAAGAATGCATCGGTGAGGACAGTACCCCACGCATAGACCTCGGCCCGCTGTTCGCATACGGCGACAAGCGGCAGAGGCTGGAATGTCTGGTCAGGGAAACGGAGAAGGAAATGGCCGCCATACGGGAGGAAGCGGAAAGGTGTGACAGGGACAGGCTGGACTACTGGATACACCATATCCGCAGCTCGTGGATGCTGATACATGCCGAAGGGCCGCTGCAGGAGCTGTATGACGTACTCCACGGAAACGGGACGGCAGAAGAAATCAGGGAGTATGCCAGCAAGGTAACCAGTCAGGGCGAAACGATCATCCGGCTCGCCCGAAAGGAAATGGAGAGAACGGTATGGGAAGAATAATAGTAATAGAAGACAACCCGGTATTCCGCGACCATGTCTGCGGAATGCTGGAGAAGGCAGGCTACAAGACCCGCACGGCATACGACTGTGCCGGGGCACGGAGGCTGCTGGAGGAACTGGACGATGGGGACATCATCGTGTCGGACCTGCGTCTGCCCGACGGGGAATGTACGGAAGTACTGGAGCGGATGCGGGAAACGGGTATCAGAAACCCGTTTGTCATCATGACCGACTATGCGCAGGTCGCGTCGGCGGTCAGTTCCATGAGGCTGGGAGCTGAGGACTATATCCCCAAGACCCTGCTGCAGGAAAAGCTGCTTCCGAGGATAAGTGAGCTGGTACGCAAATCGGAAAGAAGGCATACCATGCCCATACTGGAGCGCAGAAGTGCCGCATTCCGGACCATCGACCGGCGTATCTCACTGGTAGCCCCGACGGACATAGGTGTGCTGATACTTGGAGAGAACGGCACGGGCAAGGAACACGTAGCAGAAAAGATACATGCGCAGAGTACCCGGCAGAAAGGACCGTTTGTCGCGATAGACTGCGGTATGCTGACACGGGAGCTGGCGGCATCCGAACTGTTCGGATACGAGAAAGGCGCATTTACGGGAGCCATAACCGGAAAGAAGGGCTGCATGGCAGAGGCTGACGGCGGCACGCTGTTTCTGGACGAGGTGGGCAACCTGCCCGCTGAGGTACAGCAGAAACTGCTGCGTGCGCTGCAGACCAAATGCTACCGTCCGACGGGCTGCACCCGCGAGCGGAAAGCGGATGTGCGCATTGTGGCGGCGACCAACGAGAATCTGGAGAAGGCAGTGGAGGAAGGACGTTTCCGGCAGGACCTGTATCACCGCCTGAAGGAGTTTGTCATCAAGATACCGCCGCTGCGGGAGTGCCGGGAGGACATACTGCCCCTTGCGGAGTTTTTCCGGGAGCTTGCCAACGAGGAACTGGGACGGCATACGGAAGGATTCGACAAGGAGGCGGAAAAGGAACTCATGAGGCGGATGTGGGCAGGAAATGTGAGGGAACTGAAACAGACGGTGCGTTCCGCCGTCCTGCTGACGGAAGGAAGGCTGATAGGAGCCGACAGGCTGGAAGCGGAAAGTATGGCACAGGCAGGCAGCTCCCTGCTGCTGAAAGACGGAAATGAGGAAAGGGAACGCATCGTGCGGGCACTGGCACAGGCGGACGGGAACCGCGAAGTGACTGCCGGACTGCTGGGTATCAGCCGCACGACCCTGTACAACAAGATGAAAGAATACGGTATCATGCAGAAAAAGAGCGAAAAATGAGAAAATTTCGACTGAAAATCCTATCTTTGCATGAACATAGGATAAATACGGTACGGAGAAACACGGTTTCCCGTACCGACTAAGATATAGTATAGAATAAGACCGCAAGGCGTTTCTGGTGAAAATCTGGAAAATTTGAAGACAGGATACGATTGCGTGATGCTTATGCTATGCCTGGGCATAGCGTGCATTTACGTAATTCCTGTCAGGCTTTCCAGAGCCATCACCAGAAGTAGCGTAATTTGCACGCTATTTTTTATTTTACGGCTTCCGGTCGCAACAGAATGACCGCTATGGCAAAAGTCCGATTACTCGCCGTCCTGACAATGGACGGCTGTCCGGCAGAAACAACCGGTCTGTCCGGGCGATGGCTTGGTTCCGACCAGTACGGGATAGGTGCGCTGAAAGAAGCTGCCACCTGCGTCCTGACAGAAGACACGTCGCTTACACTCCTCTCCAACCGGATGGAAAACACCGGCGATTCCCTGAACTATCTGATAGAAGCAACCGAAAAGACGGCAGGCATCATCAACGGCATGATACGGATGCGGCTTGTGGATGAAATCATCCTCTACATGGTTCCCGTCATTGCGGGAAACGGCAGCAGGCTGTTCCAGTCGTCGCTGCCCGAAAGCGAATGGACATGCACGGGAAGCAGACAATGGAAGGATGGTATGGTAAGGATAGCCTACGGACGGAAAACACCCCGCCAACGGGTGGTGACGTTCGGAAAATGAACGCCCGGTACGTTCAAAAAGTGAACGTACGTTCAGATTCTGAACAAAAAATGAGGCGTCGGGAAAAGCTCCAAAAAATATTTTTAGTAAATATCCCACTGAATATCAGTAAGATATATCCATGTGAAAAGAAAAACACTCCCGCAGGACCGCTATTTGTCCCATAGTTTTATGTGCGCACACTTCAAACCAAGTGTAATAACATAAAACTGAAAGAAAATGGAACACCTCATATTGACAGAAACAAGTTTTTTCAGACTGATAGGCGGCAGTGCCTGCAATGATGAAATACAGGAGTCCTACAACGGATTCATATCGGAAGTGGTATCACTCTGCAGTAACATGTCGAACCCGGAAAACACATTCTTTGCCCTGAGCTTTGCAGAAACAGAACTTCAGTTCCATGATACGCTGCAGACTGAAAATACCGGGAACAACAGGAGCATCTATGTACGCAAGGCATTATCCTTTGTACGCAAGATGCTGGAATATATCGGTCAGATCCGCAGCGGACAGGTGCATACGCCACAGGCGGAACGCAGAAAAGAGAAAAAGAACAGCCAGCCCCTGCAATGGACAGGCAATGCCATAGACCTTGTTGAAATCATATATGGCATCCATGAAATGGGATGCATCAACAATGGGGAAATCCCGCTGAAACAGCTTGCTCCCATACTCTATTCCTTCTTCGGAGTTGAAACGAAGGACTGTTACAGATTCTATACCGACATCAAACGGAGAAAGACCATCAGTCACACGCATTTTCTGGAGCAGATGCAGGAACGCCTCAATGAAAGGATAAGGCGGGACGAGGAAGCGGAACTGAAAAGAAGATAAGATACACCAAATAATAATATAAGACAGACGGGACAGGCAAACAATCTGCCCCGTCTGTCTTTTTATACATTATACAATATCATTTCTGCAAAAGGTGGCTCAGGTTCTCGTCACCCGCAATACGCTCCAGCTCGTCGGCGACAATCTTTTTCACCTCTTCCTTGATGCGGTTGTAGTTTTCCTGCACCTTTTCCTGCATACAGTCATTGCCGTTCTCGTCGGTAAAATCCGTAATGACGGGAATAGGCCTGTAAGCCTTCGTTTCAGCCGCCACCTTCGCATTGTCCACGACAATCTCCGCATGGAAAATCTTCTGTTCGATACGTTCGTTGAAATTGTCGGACACCGAACCGACAAACATACCCTGCGTCAGGCCGGAAATCTTGCTCGGCGGGATAAGGCTGTCCATCTGCGTGTTAATGGAGGTGGAGACGTCCTGCCGGTTGATGGATATGGACTGACGCTTCTGCAAGACCTTTCCGAACCTCTCCGAAAGCGTCTTGGCGGTTTCGCCCACCACCTGACCGGAGAAGATGTTGCCGACAGTGTTCATCACCACCTTCGCTTCCTTGTCCCCGTAGTCACGTACAAGCTGTGAGAAATCCTGAAATCCCAGACATACGGCGACCTTGTTGCTTCGTGCCGTGGCAATCAGGTTGTCCAGCCCCTTGAAATAGATGGTGGGTAGCTCGTCAATAATCACCGAAGACTTGAGCATACCCTTCTTGTTTATCAGCTTGACGATACGTGAGTTATACAAACCCAGTGCCGCACCGTAGATGTTCTGGCGGTCGGGATTGTTCCCGACACACAGGACTTTCGGCTCTTCAGGATTGTTGATGTCGAGCGTAAACTCGCTGTCGCTCATCACCCAGTACAGTTGCGGTGAAATCATGCGTGAAAGCGGGATTTTCGCCGATGCAATCTGACCCATCAGCTGCTCGGCAGCCCCTCCCAGCCATGCATCCATAAAGGGACTGAGGTAGTTCTCCAGCTCCGGATATGAAGTAAGGATGGGGAAAATGTCCTCGTACCTGCGGTTCAGGAACTCGATGGCATGGGGAAAGGTACAGTATCTACCGTTCTGATAGATTTTGAGGTACCATATAATCGCCGCAAAAAGGATGATTGGTGACTCCACAAAGAAGTCCCCCTGCTTCTGCACCCAACTTTTATTGAGGTTGAGCATGATGGTATATGCCGATTCATAAGCATCCGCAATGTCCGTCATGAAATCCGGGTGAATGGGATTGCAGCGGTGGCTCCTTCGCGGGTCGTCAAAGTTTATCACATAGAACTTCGGCTTTACCCTGTATGCGTCAAGGTGGTTGAGCAGGTGGTTGTAGGCAATCGTTGAAAGGTCAGGGTATTTGAAATCATAGATATATTGACTATACCCCTTCTCAATCTGCTGCTTGATGAAGCTGTTTACCACGGCATAGGATTTTCCGGAACCCGGAGTACCCAGCACGATGGTTGCACGGAAGGGATTGACCACATTGATCCATCCCTGATGCCACTTCTTCCTGTAATAAAAACGGGTGGGCAGATTCACGGAATAGTCGTTCTCCAGCAGGCGGGTTTCCTGCATGAAACTCTCGTTCTCGTTGTTGAACACATCGTCCATGAGATTGTGCTTCAGCAGGCGTGACATCCACAGTCCGCCCATCAGCAGACAGATATATCCTGCCGAAAGGGTAAGGATATACAGAAGGGCGACCGTCGCGACATGAAACGGAAGCTCCAGTATCCACCAGTTCAGGAAAAACAGCACAAAGCCTGCGGCAAGAGCCGTCCATATCCTGCGCCAGGTGATTTTCTCACCTTTCACGCCTTTGGTTCCCAAACATGAGAGTGCCAGCAGAAGGACTGCGAACAGCTTCGTGTAGAGGACGGAACGGAACAGTCCGGCGGTACGGTTGAAATTCACCAGTATCCTGTCCGCCACGTGGATGTCAATCCCCCAGAGGCGTATGGCCTCATAACAGAACCAATACACGTTCATGACCACTAAAATAATACTCACGGCACGGAGAAAATCCATGATTTTCGCAAGTGCCCTCAAATCATCTTCCTGTTGTGACATTTGATTGAAATTGTTTAACGGTTAAAAATCTGATTACATACCCAAGCCCCTGCGCTTCTTCTTTTTCTTCTTACGCTGCATGGCCCGGATAAAGGCTTCCTCCTCGGCATTGACCGCCGGACCTTCTGGAGTGAACAGCCCCATGCCGCCCGGATAATCTACACCATCGGAAGTGTCGTGCGTATAAGCCGCCCCGCGTTCTTCCGCCGGAACGGAAAGCCTGATCGGCGGGAGTCCTGCATACGGCAGGGTAAAATGTTCCTGCAAGGCGTTTGCGGAAAGTTCCTTGCCCATACGTGAGCCGTTGAGCACACAGCCGGTGCGGTGGTCGATGAAGGTGGCTCCATAGATGCGTCCTTCCTCCGTGTGGCGCAGCACGGTGTCGATGCCCTTCTCTTTGAGCCGGGAAATGAACTTCTCCTTGTCATACGTTTCTCCCAGTACGGCAAGTACGGTGCGTTTTGTCACGTCCGCCAGCTTCCTGTCCCTGATGTCCTGTCCGGAACGGGCGAACTTCTTCTGCACGGCATCATAGCCGACCGTCTTTCCGAAGAGCGAGGACTTGAACGGATTGCCGACCTTGTTCCCGTCGCCGTCCGTGGCGGAATAGACCAGTCCGCGGTACTCACGTCCGCGCACGTTTCCCTGAGTTTCCTCGACGGTCACATTATAAAGGGAAAGAAGGGCACGGTATTCGCCCATCGTCTGGAAACGGTATTGCCTGCATACCGCCTTCACGGTGTTGCCGACCTGCCTCTTGACATCACCGGCGGAAACGTCCACCCCGCGCAGCGGATTTTCAAGACGCTCGCTCCGGCGTTCTGCCGGACGAAGCCCGTATTTTTCCTCCAGCTCCCGGCGTATGCGGTCACTGCGGCGAAAAAGGAAATCGCAGTTGAGCCGTCTGCCGTTCTCATCCACATTGACCGTCACGATATGCACATGGTGGCGGTCTATATGTAGGCTCGACACAGGGCGCCATACCATATTCCTATGGCTGGTTTCCCCATGTCTGCCCCCGAACCATACGTACATGTTCCCATGTATATGGCTCTCCGTTAGTAAGCACTCTATTGCTCTGCTTCTTTGATTTTTGCAAAACATTCTTCGCATACAGCAATGGTTTTACGATTCATAAGTAGCATCTGTTTTCCCCACGGTGTATTCTTATTGGCGGATTTGAGTGTTCTGATATGGTGCATTACCAAAGGACCTTTTCCTCCACACACTTCACATACATTATTTCTCAAGCGTTCTGCGAGAGAGCGTTTGGGATAATGTGTGAATAGAATGTTATCGCAGGTTTCATGGAATCCTACTGTTTTGCGTTTAAAGCCATCATGGTAAAGGATTCTTTGCTTCTCGTTCCCTTTAGAGTCTTTATAGGGAATAGAGAACACTTTGTCCTTAGTGTATTTCCTTATTATCTTTCGGAGCGAACTGTTGTACTTTCGCGCCAAAGTCTTATAAAGGCTATACTTCATGATGTAACCAAAGTCTGCGCATGTTGCCGAGACATTATTGGCTATGCAGTAGTAATTATAGAATCCTCTGATTTCAAGGTTGTATTTGGCTACCATTTTGTCGGCATCCATTCCTGTCAGTGCCGTTCTTATCTTAGGTCTCCAAATAACTTTACCATCCTTTTGTGTAAAACGAATAGTTCCAAGATTTTGAAGTTTTTCTTTAACCGTTTCGGATGATAAATTCAGCATTACCTTTCCTTTGAAGTCTCTCTTCAGCGCACCTTTTCGGTTACGCTTGCGTACATTCAATGAGCGGACGGTAATATGAAATCCGAGGAATTTAGCCTCTTCCTGTGCATGGGTAATCAATGTCTTTTCGGTTGAAAGTTCAAGTTTTAGGCGTTCACGCATGAATGCGGCAATGTCCGCTTTAATTCTTTCACTTTCTGATTTTGAGCCAATTACCCCTACAAGGAAGTCGTCAGCATACCTAATGTATTTGAGACGACGAAAATTCTCATCCATTTCGTCACTGCATGGCATCGCTAACTTTTCTTCCTGCATTCTCTTTAATTTGTCCAGCAATTGGGATTTTACGGATTTGTCCATTTCTTCCCTCCATTTTTTGCGCAGACTTACAGTCCTGGCGTTCAGACTATTGTACTCCTTTCTCGTTCTCCGTTTTTCTCCCTTGTCAAAAGCCTGTGCATACTCTTTCATATACTTATCGAACTGGTCAAGGTATATGTTTGCCAGTATAGGACTGACAATGCCACCTTGCGGAGTTCCTGAATAAGTACGATTGTATTTCCAATTTTCAACATAACCTGCCTTTAGGAATTTCCATATAAGACGCAGAAAACGTTCATCTGCAATTCGCTTACGCAAGACTTCTATGAGTGTCTGATGGTCTATGTTGTCGAAAAATCCTTTAATGTCTCCTTCGATAAACCATTTTACGCCCGTAAATGTCAGTTGTATGCTTGTCAGTGCTGTATGACAACTTCTGCGTGGTCGGAAGCCGTGTGATGAATCCTCAAAGTGACCTTCATAGATTGCTTCAAGAATCATTCTTACGGCTTCCTGTACTAACTTATCCTCGAAAGAGGGGATGCCCAAAGGACGTTTCTTCCCGTTCTTTTTGGGTATATATACCCTCCTTGCAGGTTTGGGGTGATAGCTCTCATTTTTGAGACTGTCAATCAGTTTACCTATCCGTTGGAGTGTTGTGCCGTCTATGGTTTTTCCGTCCGTTCCTGCGGTCATGTTTCCCGGTTTGGACTTCATTTTCTCATAGGCAAGCATAAACAGTTCTTCATTGAACAGGATACGGTAGATACGCTCATACTTGTAGTCCTTGTCCTTACTGTGTGAGCATAGAGTGTTCAATATGACTTCTGGATTTCTCATACGTCTCTCACGTTATCCTTTAGTCATATTGAAGATACCAACTGTGTCCCTTTGCCATGTACAAGGCTTTCCCTTGCTCAGACTACTATGGACACTCCGTTGCCTTGTCGAATATTCAGAGCCGTTGCTCATAGCCGTGTTACGGCATTTCGATTTAGGCAATCTCCGTTTAGCACACATGATAACTATTGGCGCAACAGACTGTCGGATGCGACTTTCATCCTTATCTCCGCTTATTGCGGTTATGCCATGACAAGTTCCTGCCATGCCCATACGAAGAACTGGGCTTGGTGTCATGGTATGGCGTAAATAGCTGTCTTCCGCCATAGTCACAAGTTCGACCATTGGATTATCGTTCAACCAATCAGGCTTCATCCTCATGTCTGTCTTTTTCCCTTGCAATTCAGTAGCAGCATGACAGTTAGCTGACTTATCGCTTTTCCGAAGTGCTATGTTCCCCCTAAAGATTTCTCCGCAGGGTAAGTCGGATGGGAATAGGTTGTATAACATACTCGTTTTTTTATGTCTATAAATCCGCTTTTGCGTCTTTATAGGGGTTAAACTTATTGTGTTATTCGGAACACTAACCTAATCTCTTGCCAAAGAGATATTTATCATGCGACCTTTACGGACGCACCCTCGTGCTTATATATCATATAAGGCTGCTCCCCGAAACCGAGCTTCTCCAGATATTCCCTTGCGATGTTCTGCAGGTCCGTATCCGTGAGCCTGTCCTCCGGGTGCGGATTGAGCGATATATGCACCACCGGTTTCTCCACCCTTGTCTGTGAGGGCATGTAAAGCAGAAAGTCGTTCAACGCACGTCCGATGTCCACCGTGCCCGTACCGTCGTTATAGATTTTGTTGGTGGCAAGGAGCTTTCCCCTTGCCTCGTTGATTTTCTCCCCGTTGTAGGCAAGTGCGCCGTACAACGAGCTTCCCATGCTGATTTTTGCTACCATCACCCCTGATTCTTCTCGTTCTCCAATCCCGTTTCCATGACGGCATTCTTCGCCGCCCATTCTTTCAGTTCCTCAGAAAGCCCTACAATCTGACGGCTCAGCTTCACAAGTTCGATGGTGTCCTGTTCCAGCCGGAAGAGCAGAGCCATCGCCTTCTTCTCGGAAAAGTGCATCCTCAGTTCCTTGACCACCTGATTGTAATTGGTTCCCACTGCCCGGAACTGGGCATGAAAATCGGACAGTCTGGTGCAATATTCCACCAGTGTCTTGTCCACTTTCAGCACCTTGAACGGTCTTCCGAAAAAGTGTTCCTTGAGGAACACGGATCTGGCATAGACACCCGATTTCTCGAACATGGCGAGGAAACGGTTGTGCTCCACCTCGTTGAAACGGACGGTGTAGCGGTACACCGCCGGGTCGATTTTGGGATTTCTCCCGGTCTTTCCGCCCTTTTTCGGCGGACTGTTCTTCTTTTTCTCAATCATATTACTTAGGATTTAGCGGTTACACGGCACAAGCCCCGCCTTGGGGACATTCCACCGCAGGTTTTTCAGGCTTCCCGACTTCGGAGAGGAAGCCCGCCCCCTGCAAGGGCAAGTGCTTTTCAGGGATGCTCAAATCATTTTGAGCCGCTGAAAAGACATCTTGCTGTTGGCTGGAGCCAACAAAAATCCGTCGGGGACGGATTGGAAAGGAAACCTTCAGACCCACGGCTTCGCCCGTAGCGGGAAACCCTGCCGTTCGGGGGCAAAGTTACGGTGATAAACGGTTGTGGAATAGTATGTTAAGTAAGCCAATCGCTGCCTATCGGCGCAACATGCTGCCAGTTGTCCGGGAAGTGATACAACTTCCATTATTTCCATGTTTATTTGCATCGTGATTCAAAAAAACAGTGATTTGAAGATATGAGAAATGACATCATCCAATACCCGAAAATTCAAACCGGCAAACATTTGCCGAAACGGTTATCCGGTTCAGCGGATAACTGCATATTCAATGACTCGGTGACTTACAGATTCAATGATTTCATGACGTACTGTCGTCAGTCAGCAATTATCCGAAACATTGTTTCACCAATGAACCGGATACGTGATGAACCGCCTGTTTGCAGATTCATTGAAGCGGAAACGGAAATCACCGGTTCTGTATGGAAACAACAAATCATTTTATCAATAACTTAAATATCTATGACAATGAGTAATGAAATCTTCGTTGCATTCGCAACACAGAAAGGCGGTATCGGAAAATCCACCATTACGGCGCTTGCCGCCAACTATCTCCACAACGTGAAAGGTTACAATGTAGCCGTGATAGACTGCGATGCCCCACAGCACAGCATCTACGGACTCCGTGAGCGCGAAACAAAACTGATTGACGAGAGCCGGTACTTCAAGGCACTCGCCTGCGAGCATTTCCGCAAGCTGAAAAGGAATGCCTATCCGGTCATTGCCAGCGATGCGGTAAACGCCCTTGATGACGCGGAAAAGCTGATAAGCGGGGAAGCGGTCAAGCCGGACATCGTGTTTTTTGACATGCCGGGAACGCTCAAAAGCAACGGCGTGGTGAAAACCCTGTCGCAAATGGACTATATCTTCGCCCCCATGAGCGCCGACCGCTTTGTCGTGGAAAGTACGCTGCAATTCGCCGCTATGTTCCGTAACAACCTCATGACGACGGGGCGGTCGAAAACCAAAGGACTGTACCTGTTCTGGACGATGGTGGACGGCAGGGAGAAGAACGGGCTGTATGATGTTTATGAGGACGTCATAGCGGACATGGGGCTTTCGATACTCTCGACCCGTCTGCCGGACAGCAAGAAATTCCGACGCGACCTTTCGGAAGAACGCAAAAGCGTGTTCCGCTCGACCATATTCCCCACTGAGGCGTCACTCCTGAAAGGGAGCGGCATCCGCGAGTTTTCGGAAGAGATATGTAAAATCATTACCGGGCGTTGAGCATGGGCAGCAGGAAAGTGAATACGGAGGACATTGACGAGGAACTGTTGATCGCCTCTATCGGCAGACGCACGCAGGACGGCAACACACGGCCTGCACAGGAACCTCCTGCCGTTCCGGCCGAAGAAAGTACAGGCGGAACGGAACCGCCGGCGGCAAAGGAGAAAACGTCAAGGGAAAGCAGCCGACGGAAACGGCAGGAGGAAGACTATATGATGTTTCTGCGCCGCAATGAGCTGAAAACCCGCCAGTGTGTCTATATCAGCCGCGACGTACACAGCAAGATTCTGAAAATCGTGAATGACATTGCCGGACGTGAGATAACTGTCGGCGGCTACGTGGACACCGTACTGCGGCAACATCTGGAACAGCACAAGGAACAGATCAACGAACTGTACAAGAAACAAAGAGATGATTTAATCTAAAAATTAACGACAATGGAACATAAAAAAAGAAAAGCAAGACCGCATGACAGCGGCAAGGAAATGATTACCGTCGGGATACAGACGAACGTGGAAATCGTGTCGTCCTCACCGGCAAGGGGCAAATACAGCGAAAAGGAGTATGAACGGCTGTTCATCCGGGAGTCCGGGATGCGGGCACGCGACGGGAAAATGACATATATACGCCGTGATTACCATAACCGTATCAGGCGTATCATACGGGTCATCGGACATGACCGGCTCTCGATGTCGGCCTACATCGACCATGTGCTGACCCTGCATTTCGGGCAGTCCGACGAGGCAATAAAAAGCCTGTACGAGAAGAATTATGAAAAGGAATATCAACCATAAGAATGAAACGATGAAAAGAAGACAGGAAAACAGAAAATGCGCGAGTGAGAAACATAAGTCCAACATAAACAACGGAAAACGCCCATGAGCCTGACCACAATCCTATTGACCGTATCGGTCGCCTGCAACGTATGGTTCGTGTTCCTGCTCATGTATGACCGGATCATGGAAACGAAGCTGTTCCGCTTCTTCGGGAAACTGGCAGGCATCTGGAAGTCACTCCATGCGGAAGAAAAGGACAGCAGCCCGGAAGCGGATGCGTCCGCCACCGCCACGGCACCGGAAATCATCGGCAAGAGCCGTTTCAGAATGACGGTAACCCGGACAATGACTACCGTACCGAAGCCACAAGCTGCCACTTCGGATAAAGGCGAGGAAGTGCAGAGTGATGATGTTACCTTTGCCGACGAAGCCGAAAGGAAGACGGCACGGGTACCGGAAGAGAAGTTCGACGAAGTATTCAGCAACATACCTCCTGAAGAGGTAGAGTACGGCGAAGGTGAACCGGAAGAGGAAACCCCGGACAGACGTCAGGCTTCCGGCAGCAGCTTTGACGAGATTGAAAAGGCCGTCAAGACCGCCCGAAATCCAGATGCGACACGGACGGAACGTGAACAGGCTGCAAAGGTATTTGTCGAAATGGAGGGTACGGAGCTGTATGACATGCTTATGGAAGGCTCCACCGAAATGAGCGTCCGTATCAAGGGACTGATTGAAATCCGGTTGAAAGAGCAGGAAGTCGAGTTTCTGGTACCCGACAACATCGACGAGTTTGACATCCGCAAATATGCAACGACAACCAAAAAGGAATGAAGAAAGAACAGTAGTACCGACCCCCGGAAAGCGGATACAAGGTAACCGCCTGCCGGAACGGACAATCCCAAGTCCGTGGAACCAAAAGGGAGACCACTAAACCAAAAACAAAATCAGTATGAACCGCCGGAAGAAGGACTATCCACCCTTTGACGGCACAAACAAAAAGTATTTATGAACAGAAACATCAAGAACAGCAAGAAAATCATCCTTTCGGCAGCACTTCTCATCGCTGCCGCATCATCCGCTTTCGCACAGGACAACGGACTGGCAGGCATCAACGAGGCCACTTCAATGGTCACTTCCTATTTTGACCCCGGAACGAAGCTGATATACGCCATCGGCGCCGTTGTCGGTCTGATAGGCGGCGTAAAGGTCTATGGCAAATTCTCGTCCGGTGATCCTGACACCAGCAAGACCGCCGCTTCGTGGTTCGGTGCGTGTATCTTCCTGATTGTGGCGGCGACAATCCTCCGTTCATTCTTCCTTTAATATACGGTATGGCTGAATATCCGATCAACAAGGGTATCGGCCGTTCGGTTGAGTTCAAGGGACTAAAGGCACAATACCTGTTCATCTTCGTGGGCGGGCTTCTGGCCCTCTTTGTCCTGTTCGTCATCCTCTATATGGTCGGAACCGACCAATGGATATGTATCGGCATCGGTGCGGCAGGCGCCTCCGTCCTTGTATGGCAGACCTTCGCGCTGAATGCCCGGTACGGCGAACACGGGCTGATGAAGCTGGGTGCCGCAAGAAGCCATCCCCGTTACCTGACCAACCGTCGGCGCATTGCCCGGCTGCTTAAACGAAAAAGAAAGGAAGATAAAATATGAGAAACGTATCAAGAATAACTACACTGGAAAACAAGTTCCCCCTGCTTGCAGTGGAACACGGCTGCATCGTATCTAAGGATGCCGACCTGACGGTCGCCTACGAAGTCGAACTGCCGGAGCTTTACACGGTCACGGGTGCGGAGTACGAGGCGATACACGGGTGCTGGTGCAAGGCCATCAAGGTGCTGCCGGACTTCTCCATCGTCCACAAGCAGGACTGGTTCATCCGTGAGACGTACAGACCGGAACTGCAAAAGGAGGACATGAGCTTCCTCTCGCGCAGCTTCGAGCGTCATTTCAACGAGCGACCCTATCTGCGCCATACCTGCTACCTGTACCTGACGAAAACGACCAGGGAACGCAACCGGATGCAGAGCAACTTCAGCACGCTGTGCAGGGGACACATCATCCCGAAGGAACTGGACAGGGAGACATCGGAAAAGTTTCTGGAGGCAACGGAACAGTTCGCCCGTATCATGAACGACAGCGGCTTTGTCCGACTGCGCCGGCTCGGTACGGATGAGATAGTCGGCACAGACGACAGGAAGGGACTGTTGGAACGCTATTTTTCGCTGATGTCTGAAAACGACGTCGCCCTGCAGGACATCGACCTTTCGGCAAAGGGGATGCGTATCGGTGACAATTACCTGTGCCTGCACACGCTTTCCGACACGGAGGACCTGCCCGGCAAGGTGGCTACCGACAGCCGCTATGAGCGTCTTTCCACCGACCGCTCGGACTGCCGTCTTTCGTTTGCCAGTCCCGTGGGACTGCTGCTTCCCTGCAACCATGTCTATAACCAGTATGTGATACTGGACAACAGCGAGGAGAACCTGCGTAAGTTCGAGAAGTCCGCCCGCAACATGCAATCCCTGTCCCGCTATTCAAGGAGCAACAGCATCAACCGTGAATGGATAGACCAGTACCTGAACGAAGCCCATTCCTACGGGCTGACCTCGGTACGCGCACATTTCAATGTCATGGCGTGGAGCGATGATGCGGAGGAACTCCGGCACATCAAAAATGACGTGGGCAGCCAGCTGGCAAGCATGGAGTGTATGCCCCGGCACAACACCGTTGACTGTCCGACCCTGTTCTGGGCGGCCATACCCGGCAATGCCGCCGATTTCCCTGCCGAAGAGAGCTTCTACACCTTCACCGAACAGGCGGTATGCTTCTTTACGGAAGAGACCAACTACCGCAGCTCGCTTTCGCCTTTCGGCATAAAGATGGTGGACCGTCTGACGGGAAAGCCGCTGCACATCGACATTTCCGACCTTCCGATGAAACGCGGCATCACGACCAACCGCAACAAGTTCGTGCTGGGACCGAGCGGCAGCGGCAAGTCGTTCTTCATGAACCATCTTGTCCGGCAGTATTATGAACAGGGAACGCACGTTGTCCTTGTGGATACCGGAAACTCGTATCAGGGATTGTGCGAAATGATCCGGCGCAAGACACACGGCGAAGACGGCGTGTATTATACCTACACAGAGGAAAAGCCCATTTCGTTCAATCCGTTCTATACGGACGACTATGTGTTTGACGTGGAGAAGAAGGACAGCATCAAGACCCTGCTGCTGACCATCTGGAAATCGGAGGACGACAAGGTATCAAAGACCGAAAGCGGAGAGCTGGGCAGCGCCGTGAACGCCTACATAGAGCGTATCAAGGCAGACCGGAGCATCGTCCCCTCGTTCAACACCTTTTACGAATACATGCGCGATGACTACCGCCGTGAACTGGCCGGACGTGAAATCAAGGTAGAGAAGTCGGACTTCAACATTGACAACATGCTGACCACCATGAGGCAATATTACAGGGGCGGACGCTATGACTTTCTGCTGAACTCGGAGGAAAACATCGACCTGCTGAACAAGCGGTTCATCGTGTTCGAGATTGATTCCATAAAGGAAAACCGCGAACTGTTTCCGGTGGTGACCATCATCATCATGGAGGCGTTCATCAACAAGATGCGCCGCCTGAAGGGAGTGAGAAAACAGCTGATTGTGGAAGAAGCCTGGAAAGCACTCTCGTCGGCGAACATGGCGGAATATCTCCGCTACATGTACAAGACGGTGAGAAAGTATTTCGGCGAGGCGATTGTCGTCACGCAGGAAGTGGACGACATCATTTCCTCGCCCGTGGTCAAGGAGAGCATCATCAACAATTCCGACTGCAAGATACTGCTTGACCAGAGGAAGTACATGAACAAGTTCGACCAGATACAGACCCTGCTCGGACTGACGGAAAAGGAGAAGTCGCAGATTCTTTCCATCAACATGGCGAACAACCCGTCGCGGCTCTACAAGGAGGTATGGATAGGGCTTGGCGGTACGCAGTCGGCAGTCTATGCCACGGAAGTGAGTCCGGAGGAATATCTGGCTTATACGACGGAAGAATCGGAAAAGACGGAGGTTTACCGCCTGGCGGAAAAACTGGGCGGTGACATAGAGGGAGCCATCCGGCAGCTTGCGGAAAGAAGGCGAGAAGAACGGAAAGGCTGAAAAATGAAAAAGATTCATGAATAAAAAAACTGACAATATGGATATGGACAACGCATACATGAGAGCCGAACAGAAAAGGCAGGAAACGGAAAGACATGCCACCCGGCTCAAGGAGTTCCTCATATACGGTGCCGACATACCGGAAGACATCCAGAAACAGTACGGCTTTTCGGAAGACTACCGGCTGTATAAGGAACTTGAAGAAATGGACGGCAGGCAGTACAGCGAGAAAAGACAGCAAGGGGAAGTCCCGGATGCCGGAAAAGTCGGCGGAAGACTTACCCGTGCAGTGGAAAAGGCATACGAAAGCATCTGCGGCAGTCCTTCGAGAGTGTATATCGAAGGACTTTACAAGGAACTTCTGCTGCTCGGAGGCATGACCGTAAGGAAAGATTATGACGACCCGGTACATTACAACCCCGGCTTCTTTGACAAATACGGAATCGACCGCAAGGCTCCCCGCGAAACCATTCTCAGGCAGGTGGAACAGGCATACAGGGAACTGGACAGCCGCTTTTCGAGAATGACGGGCAGAAGGTCGGACGCGGACGAGCTGTTCGGCAAGCCGAAGGAGAAACAGGCGGTACAGCCAAGGAAGGAAAATCCGGACCGCCCCGCACCGGGTATCCGCCCTTGCAGGCCGAAAGGCAGGAGAATGGGCTTCTGAACCGGAGCAAATAACAAAGAAAACAACAGTAACATCAAAAAAAGAAAAAGTATGGACATTCAGATTACAAAATCCCAGCTCAGACTGCTTTGCGGCGGTCTGATAGGACTTGCATCACTGGTGATGCAGGCATGTGACATGGAACAGGACAAGGACGTGCGCGAAAGCATCTGCGGTAACTGGGAAAGCGTGGAAAGCAAACCCGACCTGCTCATCTACAAGGAAGGAAATGCGTACAAGGTGACCGTATTCAAACGCAGCGGCATAAGCCGCAAGCTGAAGCCGGAAACCTATCTGCTGCAGATGGAAGACAACGGAAACCTGTTTATGAATACCGGATTCCGCATAGATGTGGCGTACAATGAGGAAACGGACATCCTGACCTTCTCGCCGAACGGGGACTATATAAGGGCCACTCCCGCAGCAGACAACGCGGAAGACAGACAATGACAACCGATAATGACCACTAAATCCAAAGAAAGAAAATGAAAATAAAAATTCTGACAATCTTCTGCCTGTGCCTGCTTTACGCAGGCAGGGCAAGCGCACAATGGGCGGTCATAGACCCGTCCAACATTGCACAAAGCATCATAAACACCTCGAAGAATGTGGCGCATACCTCGACCACCGCAACGAATATGGTCAAAAACTTTCAGGAGACCGTCAAGATCTACGAGCAGGGAAAGAAGTATTATGACGCGCTGAAATCGGTGAACAATCTTGTAAAAGACGCCAGAAAGGTGCAGCAGACCATCCTGATGGTGGGCGACATCACGGACATCTATGTGAACAGTTTCCAGAAGATGATGCGTGACGAGAACTTCACCGTGGAGGAACTCGGAGCCATCGCGTTCGGATATACCAAACTGCTTGAGGAAAGCAATGACGTGCTGACGGAGCTGAAGAACGTGGTGAACATCACCACACTCTCGATGACGGACAAGGAACGCATGGACGTGGTGGAACGCTGCTACTCGAAAATGAGAAGATACCGGAACCTTGTCGGCTATTATACCAACAAGAACATTTCGGTAAGCTATCTGCGTGCGAAAAAGAAAAACGACCTTGACCGCGTGCTGGGTCTTTACGGAAATGCAAACGAAAGATACTGGTAGCCTATGGACTTTGAAAACCTTCATCAGATACTCCGCTCGCTTTACGAGGAGATGATGCCCCTGTGCGAGGACATGGCCGGTGTCGCGAAAGGGATTGCCGGTCTGGGTGCGCTGTTCTATGTCGCCTACCGTGTGTGGCAGTCACTTGCCAGGGCGGAACCGATAGAGGTGTTCCCCATGCTGCGCCCCTTTGCGATAGGATTCTGTATCATGCTTTTCCCGTCGCTTGTTCTGGGAACGCTCAACGGGGTCATGTCGCCCATCGTTCAGGGAACGGCAAAGATACTGGAGGCGGAAACGCTGGACATGAACGAATACCGCAAGCAGAAAGACGAGCTTGAACATGAGGCGATGATGCGCAACCCGGAAACCGCCTATCTTGTCAGCAACGAGGAATTTGACAGGCAGCTGGACGAACTGGGCTGGTCGCCGGAGGACGTGGTGACCATGACGGGAATGTATATCGAACGTGGCATGTACAACATGAAAAAGTCCGTGCGTGACTTCTTCCGCGAGATACTCGAACTGATGTTCCAGGCTGCCGGTCTTGTCATAGATACCATACGCACGTTCTTTCTCGTGGTGCTGGCGATACTTGGTCCGATAGCCTTCGCCATATCGGTATGGGACGGTTTCCAGAGCACGCTGACGCAGTGGATTTGCCGCTATATACAGGTTTACCTGTGGCTTCCCGTATCGGACATGTTCAGTACGGTGCTGGCAAAGATACAGGTACTGATGTTGCAAAGCGACATCGAACGTATGCAGGCGGACCCGAACTTCTCACTTGATTCGAGCGACGGCGTGTATATCGTATTCATGATAATCGGGATTATCGGATACTTTACCATTCCGACCGTATCGGGCTGGATCATTCAGGCCGGAGGCATGGGCAACTACGGACGCAACGTCAATCAGGTAGCCGGAAAATCCGCCGGATTCACAGGCAGTGTTGCCGGTGCCACCGCCGGAAACGTGACGGGACGTGTGGGCAAGCTGCTGAAATAAACCAACAGAACAACTAAAAACAGATAAAGTAATATGGAATTCAAGTCATTGAAGAATATTGAAACATCATTCAGGCAGATACGCCTGTTCGGTATCGTCTTCCTGTCACTGTGTACCGTGATAACGGTGTGGAGCGTATGGAGTTCCTACCGCTTTGCGGAAAAGCAGAGGGAAAAGATTTATGTGCTGGACAACGGCAAGAGCCTGATGCTGGCTCTCTCGCAGGACCTTTCACAGAACCGTCCTGCGGAAGCCCGCGAGCATGTACGTCGCTTTCACGAACTGTTCTTTACCCTGTCACCGGAGAAGAGCGCCATCGAGCACAATGTGAGACGTGCCCTGCTGCTGGCAGACCGCAGCGTGTATAACTATTACTCGGACTTTGCGGAAAAGGGCTACTACAACCGCATCATTGCCGGCAATATCACGCAGGTGCTGAAAGTGGACAGCGTGGTGTGCGATTTCGAGCATTATCCCTACCGTGCGACCACCTATGCCACCCAGCAGATAATCCGTCAGAGCAACGTCACGGAGCGCAGCCTCGTGACGACCTGCCGCCTGCTGAACGCCTCGCGGTCTGACGACAATCCCAACGGATTCACGATAGAGGGGTTCACCATCATAGAGAACAAGGACCTGCAAACCGTCAAAAGATAATGGAATGAAAGAAAAAGCAATGAAACCGCTGCGGATGGCATATGAGAAAATCCGCGGTACAAGAGAGCGGATAGTTTCCGGACTGAAGGACTATCTGGACGGACTTCCGCAAAAGACAAGGAAAAGAATCGTACTGGCTATGCTGGCCGTATTTGCCACGCTTGCCCTTTACACGTTCGGAAAGTCGCTGTACGATATAGGACGTGATGACGGACGGAAACTGAATATCGGACACGCCGGACAGCTCCCCGTAAAGGGAGAATGCGGCGGCAAGATTCATCACAATTTTATAAAACAGTATAAGGATGGAAAATAAGGAAACAAGAAAAGAGAACGGGGACAGCCCCGAAAAGAAGAACAGGGAACGTACACCACTGACGGAGGCGCAAAGGCTGAAACGTCAGAAGATGATAGTCCTGCCTGCAATGGTTCTGGTCTTCATCGGTGCCATGTGGCTGATATTCGCTCCCTCTTCCGACAAGGAGGAACAGCCGGGTGCGACGGGCTACAACACGGAGATACCGGATGCGGACAAGGACAACAGGAAGATTATCGGTGACAAGGTCAAAGCCTACGAGCAGGGAGAAATGGAGGAACGCAGGGCAAGCCGCAACCATGCCATGCAGGAACTCGGCAGCATGTTCGACCGGGAAGTTTCCGTGACCGGGGACAATCCGGACTTCGACCTTGCCAGTCCCGGTGGCGGAAGTGATACGGATACGGCATCATCGCCGGCTTCGCAGACAATCAGGTCATCGGCCACCGCCTACCGTGACCTGAACGCCACGCTCGGCAACTTCTATGAGCAGCCTTCGGGAAACAGTGCTGAAATGGAGGAGCTGATGGAGCGCATATCCTCGCTGGAAACGGAACTTGAAAGGGAGAAGGAAAAAGGTTCCTCAATGGACGAGCAGGTGGTGCTTATGGAAAAGTCGTATGAACTGGCATCCAAATACATGGGTGGTCAGAACGGACAACAGACAGCACAGGCATCGCCGGTACGGAAGGCGGAAGAGCATACGGCAATGCCGGTCAAGCAGGTTACCAGACAGGTGGTTTCCTCCCTTGCACAGCCTATGAGCAATGCGAAATTTGCCGCCATGTATGCACAGGAGCGCAACATGGGTTTCCACACGGCAGTGGGAAGCCGTACGGTATCGGACAAGAACACCATATCGGCATGTGTCTATGGGGCACAGAGCGTGACGGACGGGCAGGCTGTCCGGCTGCGGCTTCTGGAGCCGATGGCGGTTGCGGAGAAAATCATCCCACGCAATGCCGTCCTTGTCGGAGCGGCAAGGATTCAGGGTGAACGTCTCGGCATAGCAGTCACTTCGCTGGAACATGAGGGGACGATCATTCCGGTCGAGCTTTCCGTTTACGACACGGACGGACAGGAAGGAATCTTCATCCCGAACTCGATGGAAATGAACGCAGTCCGTGAGGTAGCCGCCAACATGGGCGGATCGCTCGGCAGCAGCATCAACATCTCCACCGATGCGAAGGCACAGCTCGCCTCCGACCTGGGCAAGGGGCTGATACAGGGCACAAGCCAGTATATAGCCAAGAAGATGCGTACCGTCAAGGTACATCTGAAAGCCGGATACAAGGTCATGCTGTATCAGGACAGAAATTAACAACAAAAAATTATCAATTTATTATTACCACTAAATCCAAAGTAAAATGAAAAAAGTAATTATGATGTTCGCCCTGTTTATGGGCATCGTATCTGCCCAAGCGCAGGAAAACAAGACCGCCGAAGAAAACGGAAGTGACAGACCGGCTCAGGAAGTGAAGCAGGAAGAGGTTCAGAAACTCTCTCTGAGCAAAGAAATCTATCCGCAGAAAGAGGCGGACGGCGACCTGTATCACGGTCTGACCCGCAAGCTGACCTTTGACCGCATGATACCGCCGCACGGACTGGAAGTGACCTACAACAAAACCGTGCATATAATCTTTCCGTCAGAGGTGCGCTACGTGGACCTGGGCTCACCGAACCTTATTGCCGGAAAAGCGGACGGGGCTGAGAATGTGATAAGAGTGAAAGCTACGGTAAGAAATTTCCAGAACGAGACGAACATGAGCGTCATCACGGAGGACGGCGGCTTTTACACCTTCAACGTCAAATATGCGGAAGAGCCGCTGCTCCTCAATGTGGAGATGTGCGACTTCATCCACGACGGTGAAGCGGTGAACCGTCCGAACAACGCGATGGAGATTTACCTGAAGGAACTGGGGAATGAAAGTCCGATGCTGGTGCGTCTTATCATGAAGTCCATCCACAGACAGAACAAGCGTGAGGTGAAGCATATCGGCTGCAAGCGTTTCGGTATCCAGTATATCCTCAAAGGCATCTATACGCATAACGGACTTCTGTATTTCCATACGGAAATCAAGAACCAGAGCAACGTCCCGTTTGACGTGGACTATATCACATGGAAAATCGTGGACAAGAAGGTGGCAAAGCGTACAGCCGTGCAGGAACAGGTCATTCTTCCGCTCCGTGCGCAGAACTATGTGACCTGCGTGCCGGGAAAGAAAAAGGAACGTACCGTGTTCACGATGTCCAAGTTCACCATTCCGGACGACAAATGCCTCGTGGTGGAACTGCATGAGAAGAACGGAGGACGTCACCAGTCCTTTACCGTAGAGAACGAGGATCTGGTACGAGCCACAACGATTAACGAACTTCAGGTACGATGAACATGAGAAAGTACATGATAGCACTGGCAGCGTCGCTTGCCCTGTTCACGGGGCGGGCGAACGCCCAGCGATGCCTGCCGGGAATGCAGGGCATCGAAGTGAAGGCGGCAATGACGGACGGTTTCAGGATGGGCGGCAATGACGGAGGGCACAGTTTCGGGGCGCTTCTTTCGACCTATACGAAAAACGGCAACAAATGGTCGCTGGGCGGTGAATACCTGTTGAAAAACAGTCCGTACAATGATGTGAAGATACCGGTGGCACAGTTTACCGCCGAAGGCGGCTACCACTTCAAGGTGCTTTCCGATGCCCGCAAAATCGTGTTTCTCTATGCCGGCGTTTCCGCTCTTGCCGGATATGAAACGGTGAACTGGGGCGACAAGGTGCTGTATGACGGGGCGAGGCTCCACGACAGTGACGCTTTTGTCTATGGCGGTGCGGTGACGCTCGACATGGAGGTGTATGTGGCTGACCGTCTGGCTCTGCTTGCCAGCCTGCGCGAGCGTTGTCTTTGGGGAGGTGACACGAGAAAGCTCCACACGCAGTTTGGAATAGGTATCAAGTTCATCATAAATTAGGACGGGTATGGATATAGCTGAAATGAGGCAGATACCGATTGCGGACTTTCTCCGAAGGCTGGGACATGAACCGACAAGAAGAAGCGGAAACGAATTGTGGTATTCGGCACCTTACAGGAGCGAAAGGACACCGTCCTTCCGTGTGAATGTGGAAAAGAATGTCTGGTACGATTTCGGGCTGGGCATAGGCGGTGACATCTTCAATCTTGCCGGAGAGTTTATCCACAGCCGTGATTTTCTCGCCCAGGTAAGGTTCATATCGGAAAGTGCCGGTGTGCCTATGGTGCAGCCGGATGCTTCCACCTTCAGGAAAAAGACTCCCGAACCGTCCTTTGAGGACGTGGAGGTCTTGCCCCTGCGGTATCAGGCTTTGAAGAAATATCTGGTGGAACGTGGCATATCTCCCGATACAGCGTCCTTTTACTGCTGCCAGTTGAACTACTACGTCCACAAGAAGAAATATTTCGCCGTCGGCTTCTCCAATGTGTCCGGCGGTTATGAACTCCGGAACCGGCTTTTCAAAGGGTGCATACCGCCCAAAGACGTATCCCTGATAAAGCGGAAGGACGGGCAGGCTGAAAGTTGCAGCCTTTATGAGGGCTTCATGGACTTCCTGTCCGCCGTGACGCTCGGCATGGCGGAGGACGGCGACAGCCTTGTCCTGAACTCGGTCGCCAATGTGGACAGGAGTTTCCGTTATCTGGACGGTTACGAAAGGATACGGTGCTACCTCGACAACGATGAAGCCGGACACCGGACGGTGGAAAAACTGCGGATGCGGTACGGTGAGAAGGTGTCGGACTGCCGTGGGTTATACAAAGGCTGCAAGGACCTGAACGAGTATTTGCAGCAACGGATAAACAAACAGAATAACAACAAACTTAAAATCAGATAAGATGATGAAGATTATGAATAATAACAGCAACAGAGGCAAATCAATTTTCAAGGCAGTGGCAGTCTGCATGGCTGTCCTGGCTGCGGGACTTTTTGCGTCCTGCGATGACGATATGGACATACAGCAGAGCTACCCGTTTACGGTGGAAACCATGCCTGTCCCTCACGATGTGGCAAAGGGGCAGACCGTGGAAATCCGCTGTGAGATGAAGAAGGAGGGCAATTTTGCCAATACACTCTATACGATACGTTACTTCCAGTATGAAGGTAAAGGGACACTGAAGATGGACAACGGTACGGTATTCCTGCCGAACGACCGTTACCTGCTGGAGAACGAGAAGTTCCGTCTGTACTACACCTCGCAATGCGATGAAACACAGAATTTCATCGTGGTCGTGGAGGATAACTTCGGCAACTCCCATGAAATGGAGTTTGATTTCAACAACTCCAACACTTCAGAAACGGAAAGCGACAGTGTGCCAGCCGTCAGTCCGTCCACTTCCAAACAAATCCGTGAATGAGGTACAGGATGTTGTTAGTGCTCTGTTTCCTTTCGTTGGGCTGCACTTTGTCGGCACAGGAACCTGAAAGGGAAACAGCCAAGGAAGCAAGGATTTTCAGGTTGCCGGAATTTGAGAGGGCATTTTTGTGTGTACGCTATTTTGAGGGCTGGCACTCGGAAAAGAACCATCCTTATGTCGGCTGGGGGCATTGCCTCCAGCCGGGCGAGATATACTCGGCACGCACCATGACAAGACAGCAGGCTGACGAACTGCTGCGAAAAGACCTTCGGAAGTTCTGCGCCATGTTCCGGCATCTGGGAAAGGATTCGCTGCTCCTGGGTACATTAGCTTATAATGTGGGACCGTTCCGGCTCTTGGGCAGCGGAAAGATACCCAAAAGCAAGCTGATCCGAAAACTGGAAGCCGGTGACAGGGACATCTATGAGGAGTATATATCCTACTGCCACTACAAGGGACGGAAAATCCGCTCGATAGAACGGCGACGGAAAATGGAATTTCTGCTGCTGTTCAAGAGGTAGCAGTAAGGGAGAGCTTCACCCAAATGGTGGGGTTCTCCCTTGTCATTTTCTGGAAAGGTTTTGCTTTGCTCCGGGAAAAGACCTAATTTTGTATCACTTTTTTTGAAACAGAAAAACAATCATGGAAAATTATATGGCAAAAGCGGCGGATGCCTTTCTGACAGGGCGTCCGTATGGCATACGTCTTGACTTCAAACACAAGGGTTTCGCTCTTTTCAACTACAACATGAACGAGCTTGGCAACCATCTTCCCGGCAGACTGGAAACGCTTCCGCTGGAGGATTTTGACGTGGAGGATATTCCGCTGTGCGGGGAGCGTATTGTCCGAAAGGAAAACATAACGGACATCTTCTTCTATGACGAGAAGAGCAACCCGTATTCGGACAACCGTGTGGATATGAAGAAACTGAAAGCATACAACAAATATATCTATCCGCTTTCACTTATTCTGAATAGAAATCTGTAAGATGGAAACAAAAAAGACTTCCGTTAGTGGAAGTCTTTGGAACAGCGGTTTCTTTGCTACTTTCTTTGTCCGCCTTCTGCTCACCGAAAGAAAGTAGGGCGGCTCTCGCCGCCTCTGCCTAAAGTCGGGTGTAAAGTCCCGTTACATCCGTGAAAATCTGCTGGAGCATATCAAAGTACACTCCCTCGTATTTGGCTATCTCCTTGACCTTGATGTCCGCATACTTCGTCAGTGTCTGACGATAGAAATACATGGTGTATGTATCCGTGTCTTCATCCAATATGATTTTCAGTCTGTTGGCTGACGTCTTGTTCCTTGCAAGGCTCATTTGTAGTCCGTTGCCCAAATTGATATAGTTACGGCTTCCCGTCATGACGGTAAATCCATGACCGCCCAACTGCTGTAAGATTGTATTCGCTATCATCTGTATATGAATTTAAGTTATTGTCAATGGGTGGCTTTTGCCACCCGATTTTTTTATACGTTCATGCTCTGCCTTATATGTTCCAATGTCCGCTCGGCAATGGGTCGTGTTTCCTCCGTCCAAAGGTCATAGTCATGTACGGATATTCCCACACTCCGCAAGTCACGGATATAGCCGGACACATAATCTCCCGTAGGGAGGTAAACGAACTGCATCCATGCGTCCCTGCTGTCTGTCAGTATAAAATAGTATTTCATGCTCTTTCTTTTTTATGGGTTGTCTGTTTCGGGTGTGGGCGGTATTGTGTACCGCCACACCTTTAGTATTCTTTCATTTCGGCAATGGGGGTATATTTTCTGAGCCATTCCACCACATGCACCATGTTGTATTCTGAAGTGATGACTGCCGTATGTTCGCTTATCGGGGTCATTCTTGTACTTTCGTAGCTCTCTATCCACTCCTTTAGTGTTGCCACATCACAAGTATCGGTACACATCATATCCAAAATTCCGATAGGGTCGCTGAATGTCACAATCAAAGTATCATAGTATGCTGTCATAATCTGTCCTCCTTTCCTTTTATCCATTCGTCACGCAGTTGTCTGCACTCCTCCAATGTCGGTCTCACGCAGGAGAAAAGTTCTCCGTCCGTGTGTCGGTAATCATATTGGAAAAGGGTTGTTCTTTTCCGTCTGATAGTCGTTTGGTACTTTTCGTACTTCTCAGTACCTGCCGTCTGGCAGGTACTCACTCCGTTGATGGTCATTCTTGTTGTCATGGTAGTCATTTATTAAAATTCAACAATCAGTAGTCGGTTCTCCATTACCTTTTCGGGGTCGGTTATCATCCTTTGGGCTACCCAAAGGTGATGCGCTCCGAAGCCGTAGGCGAACAGCCTTCCGAAGTTCTCGTTTTCTGAAAGTTTCGCCATTGAATTGCGGATTTCCGTTTCGCTGAAACTCAAGGACAAGGTGTTTATCAGACTGACAAAGATGTCGGTTACTTTCTCGTCCCATAATATCAGTATGTTTTCTATCTTTATTTCCATATCATGTATATTTTGAAGTCTATAAATCAAGCACTCATCCGCTTGCGGATAAGTTCGGCATTGCTCTCTACAAGGCTGATGATGCGGTCGTGGTATTCGGTATTGGAATTGCATACACCTCTGCTCTGTACCACCTTGAATGTTGTCAGTGAAACCTCCACCGTTTCAATGCGTTTGCCGTCAATGGTTGCGGATAGGATAAGGGAGTCTGTCCTCTTGTGATAGCTTCCCACACAATGGTGCATCAGTTTTCCTTCAAGTTGCATTTCTGCCACACTCTCAATGACCTTTACAAGAATAAGGTTGTCGGTAAACACAAGTCCGAAGAACTTGCCTTTGGACTTCAGATAATTCTTTTCGTCCTTGACCAACTGCTCCCTGCGTTGCTCCGCTCTTTCCCTTTCAATCTGTTCTTCGCGTTTTCTGACAAGTCGGTCATGTGTCTTTTTCAAGTCTGTCGGACAAACATATTTTGGGCAGTGGGTGTCTTTCCCAAAATGTCGGAGCAGTCTTACAAGGTCACACCACATGGAGGCATCTGCAATATGATAGCCGTTTCGGATACAGATTTTTATGGAGTTCCAATATTCATGCAAATTGACATTTGAAATGACGGCATATCTGAACATTTCTGTCTGTCCCGCTTTAAGCAATGTTTCCTTTTTGCTGTCGGTCAGAATGGCGGTAAAAAATTCGTATGGGGTCAGTTCGTGGAATGCTCCCTTGAAGCCGTTCCGCCTTAATTCGGGAATGATGCGCATTGCCGGATAACTCTTGTATGCGTCTATGTTGTATGCTTTCAGCATCTTGTTGCTGCGTAAATCCATATCGCTCCATTCAGTCCAAAGGTCGTAGTACATCGTGTGCATGGCTCTCAGTCGGGCAATAACTTCGGTCTTTCCGTTTGGGGCAATCCACCATTGCACCACCTCCCGAATGGAATACTCTGCCTTCTGTCCCACCTTGTATGTTGCTCCTACCATAAAGTAGCGCAACACTTGATAGCCTTTTCGGGTCGTAATGATTTCATAATATGCGCTGTCCCTGAAAACTCTCTTTCGGGTATCAAGTATTTCAAGTTCCTTTCCGCAATGGGGACAGCTACAGCCACATATAGTTTCCGCAAGAGTGTGTCCGCCTTTCCAGCGGTGTCCACATTCCGAACAAGTGATAGTTCCGCCTTTTGTGCGGTAGGCATGATGCTTGAAGCAATGTTCAAAAGCGTGTGCTTTCTGCTTGTCTGTCAGTTCGGGCAGTCCGCTTGACAAACGGACTACCTCTTTCTGTATGCGTGTTCTCGGTTTCATATCAAAAATCAAATAATGAGGGTTGGACTTGTGTTTCTTTTTTCGCTGTCGGCTTGTTGCGGTTCTGTAGCTTTTGGAGTTCCATCTGCTGATATTGGGCAACAGCCTTTCTTCTTGCTTCCTGCTTTTCCTCTTCTGTCAGTTCCACCACATGGTTTACAACTACTTGACATTGTATAGGCTTGCCTACTTCAATCTCGTTTTCATCGTAATAGTGAATGGCTTGTCCGTAAATCTCTCCGTCTGAAAAGCCGTTGCAACCGCTTTTCTGCACATAGTTCAGAATGTATGTGACACAATCGTCTATGTTCTTGGCTGGGTTGCGGTAGCTTTTGGCGAATAGTTCATCTTCCGCTGCTCTCTGCTCCAAAAACATCTGTATGGTTCGTTTGAAATGGTCTGTTCCTTTCATCATAATCTCAAATTTTAGTCGGGTTGTCGTTCAAATAAAGTATCTCGCAATCTTCCACTTCTGTGGGAAGTCCGAAAAGGGGGTAATGGGTGAAATAAGGCTGTGCGTTCCCTTCTTCATCTGTGAGGGGTGAAACATCTTGTACTTGCCATTGCTTCATCCATCTGTCTATTGTCTGAACTTCATCGTCTGTGAGTGCGGTTGCATCGCCATTGATGATATAGGCTAAACTCCATGTGGGTATCTTTTCCGTTGTCCTGTTCATATCCGTTCCTTTATGTGGTCAGACAATCTCTTGTAAAATCTCTGTGTGGTATTGTGGGGGGCATTCCACCAAAAGAAAACCGATAAAGTCCTTTCTCGCTTCCTTGTTGAGTTCGTGGTATAGCCTTCTTAGGGTTGAATGGTTGCCGTTGATGTAGGTTTCCACCATATACTCAAAGATGTTGTCCACCTCGTAAAATCTGCATTGCTGCGCTGCTGTCTTGCTGTATCGTTTCATAATGTTATGCTTTTGGGAGTTAATTCAAAGTGTCAGTAGCCATAGGAAAAAGCCGAAAATGGCAATGAGGAATATGATGAATACCATTACATTGATAACCATTCGGAATACTCCACAGACTATTTCTCTGATGATGTACCAAAGGATATTGACTATCCAAAGGAAACAGCGCAACAGAAATGCGAATACTGCAAGTCCAACGGATTGCGCTGTCTGTCTTATGTTCATTGCTGCTGTCATTTTGGGTGTCGTTTGCCAAGTTCTACTATTCTGTCAATTCTTCCGTACAATATCTTGCGGAGTGCCGTCTTGTCCATAGCCTTGTATTCTCTCCATTGTCCGTACTGGCTTACAAGGAATGTCCTCAGTATGTCGGAGAAGTCAAACCGCCATCCTTGCAATGGTATCGCACTTTTGAAATAGGTATTGCCGTTTACCTTTTCGGTTATCCAATTCTTTTCCTCTCTGTTCAGCACCTCGCCATTGTTCACTTTCATACGAAGTCTGTAAACCTTGCACTCATGTAGGCTTTCCAATGTCGGAACTTCCCACTTCACGAATTTTGTTGCTACTGCTGCTTCCATATCCATTTGTTTTTATTTTTAATGCGGATTCGAGAGCTGAGGGAGTTGAGTTTCCAACCTTATATGCCTCCCGTTTATCCGACATTTTTTTTAATGCGTCTTTCTGTCGCTTCGGTCGTTTTCGTTTCGGGTGCTTCAAAAAAGGTAGGGAGTGGGTAGAGCAAGGGTTTTCAAAGAAAAAATACTACCCGCAGGGCTGGAGATTTTTTCTAAAAACCATTGAGCATCCCAATCCCGGATTTACCTTTGCACCCAGAACGGGAACGATCCACCTGATGCGACTGTCTGAAAGACCATCAAAATGGAGGTAAACGGATGTGGAGGCATATTGGATATGAAATGTTCCGGGAAAAGAAAGAAAGGAAATCTCAAAAAGAAGGGATACGGCGAAAACGTGAAACCGGCAAACATTCCAAGAAAGTATGTTGCAACCGTGTGGCTAAACCTGTTTAGTTATGCGGTTGCAATTTTCTTTCCGGTTTGCCGTCATGGGTAATGGCACTTTTCATTTATGGAAGGTGTGGTTACCCATGACTTCCGTTTTCGATTAGAGGAACCGACAAAAAAAAGAAAATCAACAGGTAACAGCCGTAAAAGCACCGCTTGTGGCATAAGCAAAAAAAGAAAGGGGCCTTGCATCATCAGTCTGAACATGGTTCAGGCGTGACGCAAAGCCCTTTTCTATGCTTATGCAATAGTAGGAACATGGTCGTCAACTTATTGATGATGATGTTCCTACGAATAAATTCGCTTTTACGGAAAAACTTGTCTGTGGAGCTTAAAAAGCTGGATTTTTATTTCAATATATGCCATTAAAGTGCTACTTTTGCATACGAAGAGTTCTTTGAAGGTTACGCAATGCGCAGAAGAATAAAACAGCAGATAACTAACTAATTCGTAACCTATTACTACTATGAGTTGGTAACTGCAACTCATTTTCAATCACTTAGACCTTTTTCGTAATTTCCTTATACAAATTTACTAAAAATGGGCGAGAAAATGCAATTTAGCGCCGGGAATCTTGCATTGCGTTGGTCGAAGAGGTCGCGGTTCACCCCAAATGGATAGTAGACCATGGTTCTGTCCGGTCGGTATGTTACTGCTGTGGCACTTTGGCACAAATAGGTTGGCAAGCCGCTTAGTGTCGTATTTTGCATCTGATATGTACTTTCAGAACTCCCACCGTCACATGCCGGCATGCTGTTTCGCGCTTTGTACATAGGCTGCAAGCCGCTCCTCGGCATGATACTCCGGCCAATCAGTATCGCGGTGGCATGCAAGTGCCGGTGGATATAATGCAGAATTAATGTTTAACTTCGGGCGTATAACTTCCATAGTGTCAGGCAGATGTGCGGTTTGACGGCACGGGTTAGTGCATGCTTTTGTGGCTGTAAATTCATTGCGGCAAAGGTGTCCAACTCATGTGGATAGCTAAAATGTATATGCCGAAACGGCAATTATAAAGAATTTTTGAGTAACTTTGCATTCGCTTTATGAATCAATGATTATGAGTCTGTTTGACATTTGCCTTCTGTCACTGGCCTTGGCTATGGATTGCTTTGCTGTGTCTATGGTCAGCGGGGTTATCATGCGGCGTTTCATTTTTTGTGTTACGATACGCATGGCTGTTTTCTTCGGGGCGTTTCAGGCATTCATGCCTTTCCTGGGATGGCTCGGCACGAATTATTTCAGCGACTACCTGCAGTCTGTCGACCATTGGATAGCATTCGGCCTGCTTGCCTTTCTTGGCGGAAAAATGATTAGAGACGCATTTGTGGAGGAAGAAGAATGCCACCATTTCAACCCGCGCAAGCTACGCACTCAGATTGTGCTCTCGGTCGCCACCAGCATTGATGCGCTGGCTGTGGGCATCTCGTTTGCCTGCCTTGGATACAAAAACGCCGGACAGTTGGGTGTTCCGTTGCTCGTTATAGGCCTTGTCTCGTTTGTCATGGCCATCACAGGCAATGCGCTCGGGGTGAAGTTTGGCAAGGCAATAGCAAAGAAGCTGAAGCCCGAGTTGGTGGGAGGAGTAATATTGATGCTCATAGGAATAAAGATATTGGTAAGCCATCTGGCCGAATGAGCGTGTGGCCAGAGCGAGTGGGGCAGAGCACTCTTGCCGCGGGCACATTGCTCGATGTAGACTGCGGCACGCCATGGGAGTGGGATTAAATCATGACAAAAGTATGTAATGTGGGGCTGCCTCTGCCATTTTGCATGGCAAAACGGCCCGTTTCTAAAAGCGATATGGCCTGTTTGGCGGCGTGATGGCGGCCGTTTTGAATGCCAATGGGCGCAGGCCGGCTAATGTGTTGTCTGTCAATGTAATTGGGATAACGGCATGATGCGAATGCCGATGGTAATTGATTATTACAAACAGTGGCATTGGTCATCTGTAAATCATTAATTTTCTTAACTAAATTCTTATCATTATGAAGTTATCAGAACAGAGAAGCAGTATGCTGCATGGCGTTTTGTTGATTGCGCTTTTTTCTTGTGCAGCTTTTTATATCGGTGACATGGACTTTGTCAAGGCCCTGTCGCTTAGTCCGATGATTGTCGGAATCATCCTCGGAATGCTCTATGCCAACAGCTTGAGAAACAACCTTCCGGATACATGGGTGCCCGGCATACAGTTCTGTTCAAAGCGCGTGTTGCGCATAGGCATCATATTCTACGGCTTCAGGCTTACGTTCCAGGATGTAACGGCGGTAGGCCTGCCGGCAATATTGGTCGACGCCATCATCGTGGCCACGACCATTGGCGTGGGCATGGCTGTGGGGCGGCTCCTCAAGATGGACAGGGGCATAACCCTGCTCACATCCGTTGGCAGCTCCATCTGTGGCGCTGCGGCCGTGCTGGGCACAGAATCTACTATAAGGATAAAGCCGTATAAGACGGCCGTGGCCGTGGCAACAGTCGTGATATTCGGCACATTGTCGATGTTTCTTTACCCGATAGCTTACCGTAGCGGGCTCATCGACCTGTCGCCGGAAGCAATGGGCATATTCACCGGGGCCACTGTCCACGAGGTTGCCCATGTGGTCGGGGCCGGAAACGCCATGGGCAAGGCTGTGGCAGACCCGGCCATCATCGTAAAGATGATAAGGGTGATGATGCTGGTGCCGGTTTTGTTTATCATAGGTTATTTCGTTGCGCGCGCTGCCGTGAATGGCACTGGCGACTCGAGCAGGGCAAAGATAGCTATACCATGGTTTGCGGTGCTCTTCCTTGTGGTCATCGGTTTCAACTCGTTCGACTTGCTTCCCGAAGCCGTTGTCGGCTTCATCAACACTCTCGACACATTCCTGCTTACAATGGCAATGACGGCTTTGGGAGCCGAGACGAGCATCGACAAATTCCGCAAAGCCGGTGCCAAGCCTTTTGTTCTTGCCCTCGTATTGTATGTCTGGCTTATTTTTGCCGGATATGGCATGGTGAAATATCTTGTGCCGGCAATTGTCTGACCCTTGCCCCTTTCCCGCAGACGGGCATGTTCCGGCGTCTGCAATGAGCCCGGCCGGTGCTGTTTGGGGCATTACGTCGGGCGGCGCCGTGACCTGCACCGGAGGTGAGATGGTGGTGGAAGGGCGGCGTGACAGTGCCGCGACAGCCAGCCGTTGTCTTTGGCAACGCATGGTGCAGGCGCTACTGTAGCACTGCGAGTCGCCGTCTGCTCGCCCCCAAGTGGGCATGGCTTACAGGTCAATACGCATTGAGCCCCCTTCTGGCATCTTGGTTGCCAGTAGGGGGCTCGGTGGTTGTGTGCCGTCAGTCGGTCGCTGAGGCACGCATTCTATTGCTTGCTCAATGCTTTTATCCTGCGCCGTGCTTCGTAAGCATCGGGATAGAGCTCAAGCGCTTTTCGGTAGTTGGCTATGGCGGCGTCGGTCATGTGCTCGTTCTCGCACTCCTTGCCGAGCATGGTGTATTCCACGGCAAGCTTCTTCATTTGTTCTTCCTTGCGGAGCAACTCATCCCTGAGACTGCCGTTTTCGGCCATGAGCGATGTTATTATACTTAACTTGCGCCGTATGAGTCGTTTGGCTGCCGGTTTCTCTATGTCGTAACGGCTGTGGATGGCCTTGAAAAAGTTTGTTATGAAACCATCGAAGTCGTGGTCGTCGAAGGCCTTCACTGCCTCTCGGTACTCAATGTCGGCCTTGCTCTCGCTCAGTGCTTTAGCAAATATGCTGTTGTTGTTGTACTGTCGGGCAAAGCGCACCACTTCCGGCCTTACGAAAACGTCTTTTGGCTTGAGCGGTTCGGTAAGGCTGATGCCTTCAAGCGACGTGCAACGGCTCAGGGCTACATAGGCTTGGCCTCCGGCAAACACCCCTCCGGTGAAGTCGATGCTGACCTGCCTGAATGTCAGTCCCTGGCTTTTGTGTACGGTAATGGCCCACGCCAGTCGCATGGGGAACTGTCGGTAGACGCCAAGTTGCTGCTCTTCTATCTTCTGCTCCTTCTCGTTGAATGTGTAGCGTATGTTTTCCCATATGTCACGTTCAACGTCGTGCTCGTTGCCATCTTCAGTTATCACGCTTATTATTCCCTGTGTCTCGTCTATGGCATCTATCACACCGAGCGTGCCGTTGACCCATCTCTTGTCTTTGTCGTTCTTGATGAATATTATCTGGGCACCTGGCTTCAAGTGCAATTCGATTGGGGTGGGTAGCGATGTTATCGGAAACTCGCCGCTCACCTCGCCATGGAATACTGTAGCCGCGCCTTCGAGCTTGCTGAGCTGTTGCTCGTTTATATAGTCTACGGTGTCGCGACGCGAGGCCAGGGTGATGGTCAGCGCATTGCCGTCGGATTGCAACTTGCGGCCCACCTGCCCGTTGAGTATCCTCAGTTCCCTTTCCCCGGCAGTGTTGTTGCGTATGTGGTCGAGTATGTCAATGAATGTCCTGTCGGTCTGCCTGTACACCTTTTTCAGTTCAATGCTAATCAGCTGCATCTCCCTGAAGACCTTGGCCGAGAAGAAATAGAACGATTCGTAAAACGGTTGCAGCAGCCTGCGGTCGTCTTCGGTTACTACGGGTTCCAGCTGGTAGATGTCGCCGACAAGCAAGAGCTGCTTGCCCCCGAACGGTTCGCGCATGTTGCGGCAATATATCCGTAGCACCTTGTCTATGAAATCGATGATGTCTGCGCGCACCATGCTTATCTCGTCAATGATAATGAGGTCGATTTCGCGCAACAGTTTGCAATGGTCGCTGCTGTATTTTAGTGTCTTCCTTATGTTGCGGGTGTTGTATCTGTTGTCCGTCGGGATGAGGGGATGGAACGGCAGACGGAAGAAACTGTGGAGAGTGCTGCCACCTGCATTGATGGCCGCAATGCCCGTTGGGGCAAGTATCACATGTTTCTTTTGGGTGTTCTGGGCAACATAGCGTAAAAATGTAGATTTACCCGTGCCCGCTTTGCCTGTCAGGAAAAGCGAGCGACGGGTTGTGTTGATGATGTGCAGTGCCGACTGCCATTCGCGATTGTTCAAGTCTAATTCCATTGGTTTGCCGTTACCAATCAAAAGTAGACGTCCTCGTATGATGGCTTTCTCTTGCCAGCTTCATTGTTGTGGCCGGTTTTGTTGCGCTGCTTGTCGTTGTGGGGCGCCGTTGGGTGCGTGCCACCGTGGTTGCGGCTTGTGTCACGGTTCACCGGGTTGATTTCTGGGTCGAGTGATATGGACACTCCGCTGATGGCAGCGCCTATGCTGTCGATGAGACTGGAGTCGGGATTTTCTTTCTTCCTGTAGTAGCTGCTACAGTTATACATATCGTATTCAATCTCGTCGGTGGGCTTGGCAAACTTGCCGTGATACCGTTTGAAGGCCGGGTCGCCCAATAGCGACTCAAGGAAATTGCCGCAGATGGGCAGTGCCGTGCGGCTGCCCTGGCCCAAGGCGCCGGTGCGGAAGTGTATGCTACGGTACTCGCCACCGACCCATGCTCCAACTACAATCTTTGGACTGACACCGACAAACCATGCGTCGGAGTGGTTGTTTGATGTGCCGGTCTTGCCTCCGAATTCAGTATCGTTGTATGCCCTGACATACCGCCACAGGCTCATGCTCGTGCCACCTGGCTCACGCAGGCCTCCGAGAAGCAACTGCTGCATGAGGAATGCGCTCTTGTAGGGTATGGCTTGGCGCTGTTCTGACGGCGCAACGTATATTTCATTGCCGTCGCGGTCGAGTATCCTTGTCACCAGCACAGGGTCGTGGGCCTTGCCGTCGTTAACCACGGTGCTGTATGCATTTACCAGTTCCAGCAGGTTGACGTCGCTTGAGCCCAATGCCAGCGATGGCGTATTGTCCAGCGGGCTTTTTATTCCCATGGCGTGCGCTGTGTTTACAATGTTGTCAATGCCGACTTCTTGCCCGAGCTTCACTGCCACAGAGTTGATGCTTTGGGCAAAGGCTGCCTTCAGCGGCATAGAGTCGCCGGTGAAATAACCATTGGCGTTGGTAGGCGCCCACGTAACTTCTTTCTTCTTGAACTTGTCATACACGCGCATGCTGAAGTATTCGTCACGACGCTTGTCGCATGGCGTGAGGCCCTGGTTCATGGCTTCCGCATATACAAAGAGCTTGAACGTCGAGCCTGGCTGGCGCATGGCTGTTACCTTGTCATACTTCCATGTGTCGAAATCAATGTCGCCAACCCATGCCTTAACGTAGCCGGTGTTGGGCTCCATTGCCACAAAGCCGCAATGCATGAACCGCTCCATGTAGCGAATGGAGTCGAGAGTGCTCATCTCTTTCTCTATCGTGCCTTTGTCGTAATCAAACAGTTTCACTGTGTGCGGCTTGTTGAGCCAGTATGATATGGAGTCCGGCTCGTCGGCATATTTCTCTGACAGATACTTGTATACAGGCAGTTTCTTTGCAATGTCTTCTATGAAATTGGGAATCTCATTGTGGTTTTCATCCTGCCAGGGGTTTGTGTTGCCCCAGTGGTTGTCGAAGTTCCGCTGTACGACTTTCATTTGCTTGCGGGCTGCTTCCTCCGCATATTTCTGCATTTTTGTATCTATTGTCGTATAGATTTTCAGTCCGCTGTTGTATAGGTCATACCCGTTCTCCTTGCACCAGTCACGCAAGTAGTTTGCAATAGCCTCGCGGAAGTAGGTCGCCTGGCCGTCGTATGTGCTCTCAACGCTGTAGTTCAGCGTGATGGGCAAATTCTTCAAGGAGTCGTACTGGGCACTTGTCAGGTCGCCGTGAACCACCATGTTGTTCATCACGGTGTTGCGTCTTCTGAGGCTGTTGTCCGGGTTTAGGCGTGGATTGTAATAAGTTGTTGCCTTCAGCATGCCCACAAGGACGGCCGCTTGCTCTGTGGTAAGCTCGGCGGGAGTGTTGCCGAAATATGTCTTGCAAGCCGTCTTGATGCCAAAAGCGTTCGAACCGAAGTCGACGGTATTGGCATACATGGTTAGAATTTCTTTTTTGGTGAATAGCTGTTCTATCTTTACGGCCGTAATCCACTCCTTGCTTTTCATGATGAGAATCTTCAGTCCGGGTATCTTTCCGAGCAATCCCGTGGAGTATTGCGTGCGCACCCTGAACATGTTCTTGGCCAATTGCTGCGTAATGGTCGACGCTCCCCTGGCGTCGTTGTGCAGGGCAAAGTCCTTGATTGCTGCGAAGACACCCTGGAAGTCTATGCCGAAATGTTTGTAAAAGCGTTCGTCTTCTGTGTCTACCAACGCCTTCCAGAACACCGGGTTTACGTCTTCGTATTCTACAGGAGTCCTGTTCTCGCTGAAGAATTTGCCTATCATCACGCTGTCGGCACTATATATTTCTGTTGCTTGGTTGGTGATAGGATTCTTTATTGTGGCCATGTCTGGCGACTTGCCGAAGAGCCACAGGAAGTTAATGTCAACCGCAACTAAATACAAGATGAATGCCACAATGAAAGACATCAATGCCGATATGGTCTTGATATACCACGGTCTTCCTTTGTATAGGCTCTTGTACCAACGCCAAGCCTTGCCCTTTGCATCTTTGCAAAAGTCAAAACAGCGTCTTACTGCATTACTTTTATTCTTTGTCCTGTTCATATTTGAGAAATGTATTGCATTATAGCGTCTTTGTCGTCAGGGTTATACCAATGGGCATCGTCGTACTTTTTAAACCATGTCAGTTGTTTCCGTGCATACCGCCTTGTGTTGCCCTTTATGCGCTCGACAGCCTCGTCGAGCGTGTATTTGCCTTCGATGTAAGCGAAGAGTTCCTTGTATCCGACAGTGTTTAATGCGTTTGAATCCTTGAAAGGATAGAGGGCCTTGGCTTCATCGAGCAATCCCGCATCCATCATTTTGTCTACTCGGCCATTTATTCTCGTGTATAATTCTTCACGTGGGCGGTTCAACACAATCTTTACCACGTTGAAATTGCGCTTCTTTGTCACGCTTGTTCTGAATGAAGAATAAGGTTTTCCGGTTTGTATGCATATCTCCAAGCCATGCAAAACACGGCGGACATTTCTTTTGTCTACTATTTCATAGTATTGTGGGTCAAGCTTTTCTAACTCTTTGCACAAGGCATCCAAGCCTTCTTTTTCAAGGCGTTCTTTCATCATTGAGCGTATGCCGGCTTCGATGGTGGGGATGTCATCGATGCCGTTGCAAACGGCATCGATGTACATCATGCTTCCTCCTGTCATCAGGGCTTTGGCTCCGTGTTTGGCACAAAGGGCTTCGTGTCCTTGCCTGAAGAGCCTGCCTAACAAACTGATTACGTCTTGCTCGTACATGGCGGCATTATAGTAGTCGGCGAGTTTCAGGTTACCGATGAAGTAATGCCTCACCGCCTGCAGTTGCTCAGCGGTCGGGGCAGCTGTGCCGATGCGCATACCATCATACATTTGCCGTGAGTCGGCGCTTATGATCGGTATGTTGTACTTGCTGGCAATCTCCAAGCATAACTCTGTCTTACCAACAGCTGTTGGGCCTGTGACTACTATTAGCGTGTCCATTACCTGATTATTCCGCGTTTGGAATTCTCTATGAACGTGCAGATATATTCTACTTCTTTTACTCCTGGATACTTTGCGCGTGCTTCCTGAATGCCATCTTTGATTATGCCGTTGGCATAAATTATGCGGTAGGTGTCGTGTATTGTTTCTATAGCCTCATTGCTAAACCCTCTACGACGTAGCCCTATGATGTTTATTCCGCAGTATCTTGTGGGCTCTTTACCTGCAATTATGAATGGAGGGATGTCTTGGCTGAAGCGGCAACCGCCCTGAATCATGACATAACCTCCTATCCGGCAGAACTGATGGCACAGCACTGTTGCGCTGATAATGGCATTGTCGTCAATGACCACCTCGCCGGCCATCTTGGTGGAGTTGCCCATTATCAAGCCGTTGCCTATGACACAGTCGTGGGCGATGTGCACGTTTTCCATGAGCAGGCAGCCTGAGCCAATGGTTGTCTTGCCCTTGCTGGCAGTGCCGCGGCTTATGGTGACGGTCTCCCTGATGCTGTTGTTGTTGCCAATCTCACAGAGAGTGTCTTCACCTTTGTATTTCAGGTCTTGCGGCTTTGTGCTTATACTCGCCCCCGGGAAGAACTCATTGTTGTCGCCAATGCGTGCCCCTGTGTGTATGGTAACGCTGTTATAGAGCTTGTTGTTGTTGCCTATAACCACATTCTTGTCGATAAAGCAGAACGGTCCGATGACATTGTTGTCTCCTAATTTAGCTTCCGGGTCAACGAAAGCCATTGGGCTTATTATGTTCATGTGCTTGGTGCTTATTTGTTCTTAACTATTTGGGCCGTGAAAGTGGCTTCAACGACAACGCGCTCTCCCACGAAGCCGTAGCCCTTCATTGACGATACGCCATGGCGCACAGGGGCGAGCAAGTCGACTTTAAACAGCAATGTGTCGCCCGGAACGACTTTCTGGCGGAACTTGACGTCGTCAATCTTCATGAAATATGTCGACCAACGCTCCGGCTCATCAACCGTGTTGAGTACCAACAGTCCGCCACATTGCGCCATTGCTTCAATCTGAAGGACACCCGGCATGACAGGTTCCTGAGGGAAGTGGCCCTGGAAGAACGGCTCGTTGCTGGTGATGTTCTTGACGCCAACGATGCTTGTTGCGCCGAGATAGATGACTTTGTCGACAAGCTGCATGGGATAGCGGTGGGGCAGTAGCTCCCTTATCCTGTTGATGTCCATTATAGGCTCCTCGTTCGGATTGTAAATAGGTGCCTGTATCTCGTGCTTGCGTATGTCGCGACGCATCTGGCGTGCAAACTTATTGTTGATGGTGTGGCCGGGCCTCGTGGCTATTATGCGTCCTTTGATGGGCTTACCTATCAGGGCCATGTCGCCTATAATGTCAAGCAGCTTGTGGCGTGTGCATTCGTTTTCCCACACCAGGGGCTTGTGCTGTATGTAGCCAAGCTCGGTGGCGTCGCGGTGCTCGACATGGAGCATGTCGGCCAATTTGTCAAGTTGCTCTTGTGAAATCTGCTTTTCGTATATGACGATGGCGTTGTCAAGGTCGCCACCCTTGATGAGACTTGCCTTAAGCAGCGGCTCAATGTCGCGTACGAACACGAATGTGCGCGCAGGGGCAATCTCCTTCGAGAAATCCTCAACCTTGTCGAGAGTTGCAAACTGGCTGTTAATGAACTTTGAGTTGAAGGAGCACATTGCCGTAAGGCTGAATTCGTCGTCGGGCAAGATTGTTATGCACGAACCGCTCTCTTCGTCTTTTACTTCAATCTTTTTTCTGATCACGTACCAGTCTTTCGGGGCGTTCAGCTCCTCTATGCCGACCTCGTTGATTTTGTCAATGTACATTGCGGCGCTGCCGTCGAGGATGGGGAATTCCGGCCCGTTAACCTGTATGAGGCAGTTGTCTATGCCCAGTGCATAGAGCGCTGCAAGTCCGTGTTCAACTGTAGACACCCTCACATCGCCTTTGCCAAGCACGGTGCCACGTTGCGTATCGACCACGTTTTCAGCCACAGCGTCGATGGTTGGCATGCCCTCAAGGTCGATGCGTTGTATTTTATAACCTGTATTTTCGGGAGCCGGGTTGAATGTAACCGTCAGACTGAGTCCTGTATGCAGCCCTTTGCCACAGAGCGAGAAACTGCCCTTCAGCGTCATCTGTTTCATCATACGTTGATTTTATTTGTTTTTTAGTTCATCTACTTGTTTCTTCAGTTCATTTATCTCTTTGTAAAGTTCAGGCAATTTGCGGAAGATGGCCTGCGACTTGAAGTAAGCCTTGGGTTCCATCGGCGGCGTACCGATGAGCGTCTGGTCGCCTTTGATGTTGCCGGGAACTCCCGACTGGGCGCCAAGGAATGTTTTGTCGCCAATATGAATGTGCCCGGCTAAGCCCACCTGGCCGCCGAACATGCACCAAGCTCCAACTTTTGTGCTGCCGGCTATGCCCACTTGTGCAGACATCACCGTATTCTCGCCAATCTCGACATTGTGAGCCACTTGTATCAAGTTGTCGAGCTTAACGCCCTTGCGTATCACCGTGCTGCCCATGGTAGAGCGGTCTATGCAGGTGTTGGCGCCTATCTCTACATTGTCTTCAATCGTGACAATGCCTATTTGGGGTATCTTGTCATAGCACTCGGTGTTGGGGGCGAAGCCGAATCCGTCGGCACCTATCACTGCGCCGGCATGCACCACTACATTGTTGCCAAGCTGGCATCCCTGGTATATCGTGACATTGGGATATATTATGCATCCGCTGCCCACCGTGACCCCGTCGCCAACCACGGCATGGGGGTAGATTTGGGTGCCGTCGCCTATGGTGGCGCCGTCGCCTATGCAAGCAAAGGCACCAATGTAAACGTCGTTACCGACTGTTGCCGACGGCGAGATTGATGCCAGCGGGTCGATGCCTTTCTTCTTTGGCTTGGCCGACTCGTACAGTTGCAACAGCTTGGCAACGCACTCGTAGGCATTGTCTACCCTGATGAGTGTGGCCTTTACGGGCTTGTCAAGCACCATGCTGTTGTCTATCAGCACTATGCTTGATTCTGTGTCATAAATATAGTGAATGTATTTGGGGTTGGAAAGAAACGATATCGCTCCCGCCTTGCCCTCTTCAATCTTGGCAAAAGTATTGACGGTGGCATTGTCGTCGCCCTCCACTTTTCCGCCGATGTAACTTGCAATTTGTTTCGCTGTAAATTCCATCTTAATAGTTATATTGGCCTAATTAATTCTGCAAATATAGCAATATTTATTTAGATACGTTGATAACAGAGGTAATATTTTCTTATTTTTTTAGAAAGCAGCTCGACATTGAGCAGTTCGGAAGCCTTTGAAATGTCTTTGGTTGTTCCGTCGTCATACATTATGGTTATGTTGTCGTCGTCCATGTCGTACATGTCTTTCTGTATTGTGTTGACCACGACAAAGTATTTGGAGTCATTCTTGTCGATGCCAAGGTGGCCGCTTACATGTTGTGATATTTCTTCAACATATTCTTCACTGAACGGGGTGTCGCTTACCTCGACCTTGAAGATGTGCCGGTTGACCATGTTGTCGGCAAGTGTCGACAGAATCTTGTCGTCATGGTGCATCCACACCTTCAGTGCGCACCATATGTCATTGTCGTCGAGTTCGCGATAGACATCAATCGTTTCCGGGTGTTCGTCGAACCATTTGGCATCAACGTCATTGTCGAGAAAGAACTTCAATGACGGCGGCGCAAACACAGTGCAACCGCTGCGTGCCAGGGCCTTGGCCCTGTTGAGGGCGCTGATGAGCACGCTCTCGTAGCCGACGGCTGTCTTGTGGAGATAGACTTGCCAGTACATCAGCCTGCGCGAGGTGAGGTAGTTTTCTATTGAAAATATGCCTTTGTGCTCCACCACGAGGTTGTCGTCATGCACGTTCAGCATCTTTATTATACGCGCACTGCCGATGTTGCCCTCGTTGACACCTGTAAAGAAACTGTCGCGCCGCAGGTAGTCGAGCCTGTCCATGTCGAGCTGGCTGCTGATGAGTTGGTGCAGGTAGTTCTTGGGGTATTCGTTCTTGAATATCTTGATGGCCAGGTTAAGCTGGTCGCCCAGCTCATGGTTTATCTTTCCCATCATCATCAGCGATATCTCTTCGTGGGATATGCCCTTGAACAGTGTGTGTTCAAGCACATGGCTGAACGGGCCGTGCCCTATGTCGTGCATCAGTATTGCCGCCTCGACGGCCTCTGCCTCGCTGTCGAAAATGAAGTTGCCCTTTTGCCTCAGTGTGGCAATGGCCTCGCTCATCAAGTGGAACGCCCCTATCGAGTGTTGGAAACGTGAATGCCTTGCCCCCGGATAGACCACAGAAGCCAAGCCGAGTTGGTTTATCCGCGTCAGCCTCTGCATGAGCGGATGCTGCACTATGTTGAGAAGCAGTCCGCGCGGAATCTTTATGAACCCGAAAACAGGGTCGTTGATTATCTTGTAGTCGTTCATGTGGGTTATATGTTGAAATCCTTCATTGTGCCTGCACCGTCGGCAGGATTGCCGTATGCCACCACTTGGGCCATGCTTGCCTGCGGCTGCCGCTACCGCTCCATGCAGGCATGTGGGGCGCATTTTTCGTTACAAAAGGGTGGGGCATGGGCCCCCGGCGGTTGTATGGCAAGCCGAAACAGGCCATATTGAATCGTGAAACGGGCTGTATGAGGTGGCCGCAAGGGCCATTTCGGCACTTAACGATGGCCCGTTTGTAAGTAGTTGTAAATGATATCGTTATCGCGCTTGTGCCATTCTTTCCTATTGCATTACAAAAGAAGGAGCCTGCCGACTCCTTCTTTTGTCGCATGTCTAATCAATGTTGGGGTAGGCTAATGCTGCCGCTCACAGCCGGGCCAGCTCCGTTTCCATCTCTGCCTGCAGCTCGCGTGCCTTTTCGGCAGCCGTGGCTGCAAAGTCCTCGCCGCTGCCCGCATATATTATTCCCCTCGATGAATTCACCAGCAGGCCACAGTCTTTGGTCATGCCGTATTTGCACACTTCCTGCAGACTGCCTCCCTGGGCGCCAACGCCGGGAACGAGCAGGAAGTGGGTGGGGGCCACCTTGCGTATGTCTTCAAACATCCTGCCTTGTGTTGCGCCTACCACATACATCATGTTCTGGTCGTTGCCCCATTTTTGCGAGGTCTTCAGCACGCTCTCAAACAGACGCTCTCCGTTGGCAAAGGGTGTCATCTGGAAGTCGTGCGAGCCCTTGTTGCTTGTCAGTGCAAGCAGTATCACCCACTTGCCTTCGTAGGTGAGGAACGGCGTGACACTGTCTTCACCCATGTATGGCGCCACGGTCAGGGCGTCGACATCATACTCGCCAAAGAATGTCCTGGCATACATGGCCGATGTGTTTCCTATGTCTCCGCGCTTGGCGTCGGCAATGATGAAGTGGTTGGGGTATGATTCCTTGATGTAGCCCACCGTCTTCTCGAATGAAGCCATGCCTTTCAGCCCTGCCGATTCGTAGAATGCAAGGTTGGGCTTGTATGCCACACAGTAAGGTGCGGTAGCGTCGACAATGGCTTTGTTGAATGCAAATATAGGGTCGTCGTCTGCCAGCAGATGGCTTGGAATCTTGCTTATGTCAGTGTCAAGGCCGACACACAAGAATGTCTTTTTCTTGAAAATCTGCTCTGTCAGTTCTTTTCTGTTCATGGCGTTTGTCGGATATTGATGTTTATAGTTCGTTGTCTTTCATTCGCTCAGCGTTTTCGGCAACAGTCAGTGCATCGATGAGTGCCTGTATGTCGCCGCCCAAAAATCCCTGCAAGTCGTGGGTGGTATATCCAATCCTGTGGTCGGTGACACGGCCTTGCGGAAAGTTGTAAGTACGTATCTTGGCGCTTCTGTCGCCTGTCGACACAAGCGTCTTGCGGCGGTTGGCTATGTCGTCTATGTATTTCTGGTGCTCACGGTCATATATGAATGTGCGCAATCTCGACAGGGCGCGCTCCTTGTTCTTGGGTTGGTCGCGCGTCTCGGTGCATTCTATCAGTATTTCCTCCGTCTCGCCGGTATTCGGGTTCTTCCACGGATAACGCAGCCTGACACCCGATTCCACCTTGTTGACATTCTGTCCTCCTGCGCCCGAGCTCCTGAACGTGTCCCACTTGATGTCACCTTCGTTTATGTTCACTTCAAACCGGTCGGCTTCAGGGAGCACGGCCACAGTGGCTGCGCTGGTGTGCATGCGTCCCTGGGTCTCGGTGGCCGGCACGCGCTGCACGCGGTGCACGCCCGACTCATATTTCAATGTGCCGTAAACGTTGTCGCCGCTGACGGCAAAGTCTATTTCCTTGAATCCGCCGACAGCCCCTTCACTGACACTTGTTATGGCCAACGACCAACCTTTTGAGTCGCAAAACTTCTTGTACATCTGGAACAAGTCGCCTGCAAACAAGGCGGCCTCGTCGCCTCCAGTACCGGCCCTTATTTCCATTTGCACGTTCTTTGCGTCCTCCGGGTCTTTTGGGACAAGGGCCATCTTAATCTCATCTTCAATTTTCGGCTGCAGCGCTTCGTTTGCCGAGAGCTCCTCCCTGGCCATCTCTTTCATTTCAGGGTCGCTCTCGTTGGCCAGTATGTCTTTTGCTTCGGCTATGGAGTTAAGGCACGCCACGTAACGCCTTCGGGCATCCATGATGTCGCCCAGTTCCTTGTATTCGCGTGTGAGCTTGACGTATCGTTCCTGGTCGGCAATGACGGCAGGGTCGGTGATGAGCGTTGCCACCTCCTCGTACCTGCTCACCAATCCGTCAAGTTTCTCAAGTATGCTATTGTTTTCTGGCATATATGTCAGTCGTATTCAAATGTTCCAAACTCGCTCTTTATCGTAAGGCACTTCTTTCCCTCTTCGATATGGCCCACTACCTGTGCCTCTATGCCGAACTGCCGGCTTATTGAGATGATGTCGTCTGCAAGCTCTTTGCTTACATATATTTCCATCCTGTGCCCCATGTTGAACACCTTGTACATCTCCTTCCAGTCGGTTCCGCTTTCTTCTCTAATGATGCTGAACAATGGTGGTACGGCAAACATGTTGTCTTTCACCACATGGCAGTTGTCGCCGACAAAGTGCAGGACCTTGGTTTGGGCCCCTCCGGTGCAATGCACCATGCCGTGGATGTCGTGGCGGTGCTTGTCGAGTATCCTCTTAATGACGGGGGCGTAGGTGCGCGTTGGCGACAGCACAAGCTGCCCGGCGTCGACATCCAGGCCGTCTATCCTTTGGTCCAGGTGGTAGTGGCCGCTGTACACCAGGTCGGACGGCACCGCATGGTCGTAGGTCTCGGGGTATTTCTCTGCCAGGTATTTCGCAAATACGTCGTGGCGGGCGCTTGTCAGTCCGTTGCTTCCCATGCCGCCGTTATACCTGTCTTCGTATGTGGCCTTGCCGAAAGAAGCCAGTCCGACAATGACGTCGCCCGGACGGATGTTGGCATTGTTTATCACGTCGCTCCGCTTCATTCTGCATGTCACCGTGGTGTCTACGACGATGGTGCGCACAAGGTCGCCAACGTCGGCCGTTTCGCCTCCGGTTGCGTATATTCCGATTCCCATCTCCCTCATCTGCTTGAGCAGTTCGTCGGTGCCGTTGATGATTGCCGAGATTACTTCGCCCGGCACGAGCATCTTGTTGCGGCCGATTGTGCTTGACACTAATATGTTGTCGACGGCACCGACACACAGCAGGTCGTCGGTGTTCATAATGAGTGAGTCTTGCGCAATGCCCTTCCAAACTCCGAGGTCGCCAGTCTCTTTCCAATATGCGTAGGCCAACGACGATTTTGTTCCAGCCCCGTCGGCATGCATTATGTTGCAATATTCAGGGTCGCCACCCAGTATGTCGGGTATTATCTTGCAAAATGCTTGTGGGAAGATGCCCTTGTCTATATTCTTTATCGCGTTGTGAACATCTTCCTTTGCGGCGCTGACACCGCGCATCATGTATCGGTTGCTATTCTCCATATACCTTAATTTGTGTATTGTTATTTGTCGGCCGGGCCGGCTTATGGTCAGTCCTGTTCCTTGCCATGCCAGAAGTCCCAGCTGGCAAAGGCCTGCAGCAGCAGCATCTCGAGCCCGTTCTTTGTGTTTGCGCCATGCTCGGCACCTTTCTTCATGAACAAAGTGGTGTCGGGATTGTATATCAAGTCATATAGGATTGTGCGGTTGTCCATGGCTTCGTAGGGCAGTTTGGGGCACTCTTCCGTGTGGGGATACATGCCGCACGGAGTACAGTTGACTATTACGTTGTACTCCTTTATTATGTCGGGTGTTATGTCCTCATACTGAATGGTGCCCGGACGTTGGTATCTGCTGACAAACACTGTTTCCAGGCCGAGGGATTTCAACCCGTAGTCCACGGCTTTTGAGGCGCCCCCAGTTCCGAGTATCAATGCCTTCTTATGGAATTTCTCAAGCATTGACTCTATGCTCTTGGTAAATCCAATCACATCGGAGTTATAGCCTTTCAATCTGCTTTTGCCGCCTTCCCTTGTCACCTTGATTACATTGACAGCCCCGATAGCCATAGCCTCCTGGCTTATGGCGTCGAGGAAAGGCATGACTTTCTGCTTGTATGGGATTGTCACGTTGAGCCCGCGCAAGTCAGGGTTAGAATCAATGACTTCCGGGAGCAAGTCGATTGTGGGTATCTCGAAGTTCTCATAAACAGCATCTATCTTCTCGTCGATGAATTTCTGGTTGAAATAACTTATTGAGAACGAATGTACGAGCGGATACCCTATGAGGCCATATTTATCCATAACGTTGTTGTTTATTTCTTAGCCATGTACATGGTGCATATACCAAAAGTCAGTCGCTTGAACGACGCAGACGTAAAGCCGGCGCCCTTGAGTATGCCAATCATAGTCTCCCCCTGTGGGAATGCCTCTATCGTGGCCGTCAGGTAGCTGTATGCTTTGTCGTCCTTAGAAATCATCCTTCCGTACATCGGGAGGATTGTGTGCGAATAGACGCGGAATAGTTGCTTCATTGGGAAGCTCACCGGGGTGGTGAGTTCGATGATGCACAACACGCCGCCTTTCTTCAGCACACGTTGCATCTCTCTCAGTCCCTGTTCCAAGTCCTCAAAATTCCTGATGCCAAAGGCTGCCGTGACGGCATCGAAACTTTCATCGCCAAACGGCAAATGCATGCAGTCGCCCTTTGTGAATGATATTGTGCCGTCCAAGCCTTGTTGTTTCACCTTGTTGCGGCCTATCTCCATCATGCCTTCGCTCAGGTCTATCCCGACAAGTTTCGACGGGTTAAGCATCTTTGCGGAGAGTATAGCGAAGTCCCCCGTGCCTGTGGCGACGTCGAGTATTGTGCCGGGGGCGTAAGGCTTCAGTTGCGATATGGCCTTGCGTCGCCAACATTTGTCAATGTCCCATGACAGGCGGTGGTTGAGGGCGTCGTAAGAGTGGGCAATCTGGTCGAACATCTGTTCGACCTGTTTGCCCTTGCTCTCACGTCCGCTATACGGCTTTATCTCCTCTTGTCTGTACATTATTATATACGGGAATGTTTGGAAAGGGGTGCTGAGCCTGCTTATCTGGTCTTGAGGTAAGCGCTCACGTTCTTTTCGATGCGTGCGGCAATATCACCTTCTTCGGCAGCTTTGTCAAACTTCTCGCCGGTGATATGCTCGTAAAGCTCAATGTACCTGTCGCTCACGCTTGCTGCGTATTCGTCGGTAATCTCAGGCATTTGCTGTCCGGGCTCGTTCATGAAGTTGTGCTCTATGAGCCATTGGCGTACAAACTCCTTTGACAGTTGGCGCTGTGGTTCGCCTTTCTCAAATTTCTCCTCGTACCCGTCGGCGTAGAAATAGCGGCTTGAGTCGGGTGTGTGTATCTCGTCGATGAGGTATATTTTGCCGTCTCTCTTGCCGAACTCATACTTAGTGTCAACCAATATAAGCCCTTGCCTGGCAGCTATTTCCTGGCCTCTGTTAAAGAGTTTCCTTGTATAGTCTTCCACAACGGCATAGTCTTCGGCTCTCATAATGCCCTGTGCAATGATCTCTTCCTTTGATATGTTGAGGTCATGGCCTTCGTCGGCCTTTGTTGTCGGGGTTATTATCGGTTCGGGGAACCTCTGGTTCTCTTTCATGCCCTCAGGCAACTTGACGCCACAAATCTCCCTGCAGCCTTTCTTGTATTCGCGCCATGCCGACCCTGTCAGTATGGAGCGGATAATCATTTCGACACGAAACCCTTCGCACTTTAGCCCAACAGTCACCATAGGGTCTGGCGTTGCAAGTTTCCAGTTTGGGCAGATGTCGCTTGTAGCGTCAAGGAACTTGGCTGCTATTTGGTTAAGAACTTGCCCCTTGAATGGTATGCCTTTGGGGAGTACTACATCGAAAGCTGAAATTCTGTCCGTAGCCACCATGACCATCAAGTCATCGTTTATATTGTACACGTCGCGTACTTTGCCGTGATAAACACTCTTTTGGCCTTCAAAATGGAAATCAGTTTTTGTTAATGCTTTCATTGTTGCTATTTTTAAGTTTCGTTTCTTTGTTCTCTTTAGCCTTGTCAAACGCCTCGTAAGCGTTCACTATCCGCGTTACGAGCTTGTGGCGAACGATGTCTTTCTTGTTGAGTGTCACGACCCCGATGCCTTCGATGTTCGACAGTATGTTGAGCGCCTCTTTCAGTCCGCAAGACTGTTCGCGTGGCAAATCTATCTGTGTCAAGTCGCCGGTGATTATCATCTTGGTGTTCCATCCCATTCGCGTCAGGAACATACGTATCTGTGCCGGTGTGGTGTTCTGCGCTTCATCCAATATGACCACGGCGTCGCTGAGTGTCCTTCCGCGCATGAACGCAAGCGGGGCGATTTGGATTATGTGCTTCTCCATCATGTCCTGCAGGCGCGCCGCCGGTATCATGTCTTCCAGTGCATCGTATAGTGGTTGCAGGTAAGGGTCAATCTTGTCTTTCATGTCGCCGGGCAAGAACCCCAGTTTCTCGCCGGCTTCGACGGCAGGTCGGCTTAGCACAATCTTCTTGATGGCCTTCTCCTTCAGCGCCTTTACTGCCAAGGCTATGCTGAGATAGGTCTTTCCCGTACCGGCCGGCCCTACGGCAAACACCATATCGTTTTTGTTGTAGGCATCTATCAGCCTCTGCTGGTTTTCGCTGCGCGCTTTCACCGGTCTGCCACTTACGCTATATACTAACACCCCTTCGGGTATCTCGTCTTGGGTCTTGTGGCCATTGACTATGTCAAGGATGTCTTCCGACCGCAGAGAGTTGAATTTTATGATGTGCTTGCGCATTGCCTCGATGTTATCTTCAAAGGCACACATCTGTTCTTCGTCGCCCAGTACGCGTATGACATTGTCGCGTCCTACTATCCTAAGCTTAGGGAAAAGCGCCTTGATCATCTGCAGGTGAACGTTGTTCACGCCGTAGAATATCACCGGGTCAATGTCCTCAAGTACGATATGTTTCTCTATCAATTTTATGCTTCCTTTATTTCCATCTGCAAAATTACAGAAACTTTTTAATATCTTGCTATTTTTTATTCTCTTTTTAATGCGCAACGGTGTCATTGCCGTTAAAATGAATCCAGCCGGCAAGTTTTGTCCGGTGCATTAATATGGTGTATGCTATTTTTGCCCCAACCATAATTTCAATTGGAATAAAAATGTTATCTTTGCACGGTAAACAATGGTTTGAGCAACTGATGAAGGTTTCTAAAAACAGATATCTACTTGGGTTTATGAGTGTTGTGGCCGTGCTGGCTGTTGTCCGTTGTGTTTTTCCGGATGTCGCCAAGCCTAAGGCGGGCGATGCCTATGGCCAGGTGGACGAACCGGCCGACAGCGTGGGCGCAGTGGTACGGGCCGACACAATGACAAATGTAGCCGTAGCCAGGCGGTATTTGAGGCCGGACGGCACCACGGTGAAAAACAGGATTTACAGCGTTCCTTCGTTCCGCGAGACATTTCCTGACAACAACGACGTGCAGCTTGTGGCGGCAAGGCACAATGGTGTGCCGCCGGTTACCAACCGCGCTGAAGCGGAGCACAGGATGGAAGAGCTTGTGTATGTGGGCAGCAATCCCTATTTTTATGTAGACAAGTTGAACAGCAGCATACCTTACCTTGTGCCCAAGGCGGCTATTCTGTTGCAGGATATAGGCAGGGCGTATTTCGACAGCCTTTACATCAAGGGGATACCGTTGCACCAGATAATAGTGACGAGCGTTCTCCGAACCAAGGAAGACGTAAGGAAACTGAGGACAAGGAACGGCAATGCAACCGAAAACAGTTGCCATTTGTATGGAACCACTTTCGACATCTGCTACAATCGATACAAGACAATAGAAGACCCTGATGGCCCTGAGCGCCGGCAGGTGCGTAACGACACGCTGAAGTGGGTGCTCAGCGAGGTGTTGCGCGACTTCAGGGAGAGGGGCCGTTGCTACATCAAGTATGAAGTGAAGCAGGGCTGCTTCCACCTGACGGTAAACAAATGACACAGCCGCTTCTGTCTGCCATGCCTTGGGAGGCAGCGTGGATTGCGCCATTCAGGATGCCACGTCATATCCGCATTGGCTGTCAATAGGCTTGTTACATCAAGAAATGGCAATCCCCCTCGTCGCCAGAAACAACATGTATGGTGCGAGGGGGATTGTCTTTTGTTATTGCTTGGGGCGCTCGTCAGATGCATGCAACCGTAAGGCCGGCCATTACGATGCTCACCATCGACATCAGTTTGATGAGGATGTTCAGCGACGGACCGGATGTGTCTTTGAACGGATCGCCCACGGTGTCGCCCACAATCGTGGCCTTATGGCATTCGGTTCCCTTACCGCCGAAATGCCCTTCCTCCACCATCTTCTTGGCATTGTCCCAAGCTCCGCCCGAGTTGGCCATGAATACAGCCAGCGTGAAGCCTGTGGTCAGACCGCCAACAAGCAGGCCCATTACACCGCCAACGCCGAGCAGCACGCCTACGACAATTGGGATGATGATGGCCAGGAGGCTCGGGAAAACCATTTCGCGCTGCGCCGAGCGTGTGCTTATCTCCACGCAGCGGCCGTAGTCGGGCGTGGCCTTGCCTTCAAGTATGCCTTTTATTTCGCTGAATTGTCTGCGCACTTCGTTGACCATAGTCTGGGCGGCCCTGCCAACGGCGCCCATTGTCAGGCCACAGAACAGGAATGCCGCCATGCCACCGATGAAGGCTCCCACCAGCACCTTGGGGTTCATGAGGTTGACCTGGAAGAAATCCATGAAGTCTATCATGTTGGCAGTAGACGGGTTGAACATGTTGCCGGCATTGTCGATGAAGGTCTGGCCTTCGTTTACAGCGCGCTGCATGGCTATTTTTATCTCCTCGACATAAGAGGCGAGCAGGGCGAGAGCGGTGAGCGCAGCACTGCCAATGGCAAAGCCCTTGCCGGTTGCGGCGGTGGTATTGCCCAGAGCGTCGAGCGCGTCGGTGCGTTGCCTTACCTCTTCGCCCAGTTCGCTCATCTCGGCGTTGCCGCCGGCGTTGTCGGCAATGGGCCCATAAGCATCGGTAGCCAGCGTTATGCCAAGCGTTGAGAGCATGCCCACGGCGGCGATGCCAATGCCGTAGAGGCCTTTCGAAATGCTTTCTGCACTCATGGAGAGGTCGAAGTTGTTGGCGAAAAGATAGCTCAGCATTATTGCCACAGATATAGTTACCACAGGAATCATGGTTGATATCATGCCCGTGCCTATGCCCTTGATGATTACCGTTGCAGGGCCGGTCTGCGAAGCCTCGGCTATCTTCTGCGTAGGCTTATAGCTATGGCTTGTATAATACTCTGTAGCCTGGCCTATCACCACGCCGGCGGCAAGTCCGCTCAGCACCGAGAACGAAACGCCAACCCAGTTTTCAATCTGCATGAGGTAAAGTATGCAGAACGTAGCTATGGCTATGAGCACTGCCGCCACGTTGGTTCCGAGGCTCAGCGAGTGGAGCAGTTCCTTCATCGTCGCGCCTTCTTTTGTGCGCACAAGATATATTCCGAGCAGCGACAGGAATATGCCCACGGCGGCAATGATCATCGGTGCAATGACGGCCTTGAGCTGCATGTCGGCATTGATGGCAAAGGCCGTGGCGCCGATGGCAGCCGTACTCAGTATGCTTCCGCAGTAGCTTTCGTACAGGTCGGCTCCCATGCCGGCCACATCGCCCACGTTGTCGCCCACGTTGTCGGCAATGGTGGCCGGGTTTCGCGGGTCGTCCTCGGGTATGTTGGCCTCAACCTTACCCACAAGGTCGGCGCCTACATCGGCTGCCTTGGTATATATTCCGCCACCCACACGGGCGAACAGCGCCTGGGTCGACGCTCCCATGCCGAATGTAAGCATTGTGGTCGTTATAGTGACAAGGGCCATGTGGTCGCCGCTATAGAAATAGCTGAGCACTATGAACCACAAGGCAATGTCGAGCAGGCCCAGTCCCACCACGACAAGTCCCATGACAGCTCCGCTCCTGAAGGCAATCTTAAGGCCTCGGTCGAGCCCAGAGCGTGCGGCGTTGGCAGTGCGTGCCGATGCGTAAGTGGCTGTTTTCATGCCGAAGAAACCGGCAAGGCCGGAGAAGAATCCGCCAGTGAGGAATGCAAAAGGCACCCATGGATTTTGAACGTGGAGCACGTAAGCCATAAATGCGAAGATGAGAGCGAGCACGATGAATACGAGCGTCACAACTTTGTACTGCTGCTTCAGGTAAGCCATGGCACCGCGTCTCACATGACCGGCAATCTCTTTCATCCTTGCCGTTCCTTCTTCTTCTTTCATCATCTGGCGGAAGAAGACCCACGCCATCCCGAGTGCACATATTGATGCCAGCGGGATAATCCAAAATACCGATGGAATGTTCATAATAAGTGAATGTTTTAAGTTATTGGGTATGTTCTGTCTAAAGGTAGTATATCACACGGGCCGGACTATTGCCGGCCCGTGTTGGCGTATGGTTAGGCTTAGTCTTCGGGGTCAAAATCCGACAGGTCGCCGGCTTCTTCGTCGGGGTCGGCCTCAATGTCGAACGTCGTCCGATAGTTGTCTTCGTTGATGTCGTCTTCGTCAAACATGTCCGGGTCATCGGGCTCATCGTCATCTTCGTCCATGTCGTCGTAGTCGTCTTCCGGTATCTCGTCTTCGTCCTTGCTTTGGAATTGCAGGCGCGGTTTCTCCATCTCGGGCTTGGCCTTCGCGAAAATGGCCTCTACCCATGTGCCTTTGGCTATCTCAAGCACCTCGTAGCCGTCGGCCACCTTCTTGTCGAACATGCCGCCGGGCTTATGTAGCCTGTCTTTGGGGAGCGTGGTCGTAGAGATGTCGAATCCGCTCTCGATGATGTCTTTGATGCTCTGCGACAATGATTCCCATCCGCCGCCGAAGTTTCTGTCGAGCACCTCCATCAGTTTGGCGGCGGAGATATGGTGTATGTTCTCGTAGGTCAGGTCGGTCACGCGCATTATCGGGCGCTTTTTCACAGCCCAAACAGTAGTTGAGTTGTCGTCGAGTCTGATTTGCCCGACCTTATAGCCCATTTTTTCATATTTATTCTTTATAGGGGCCGAGTCGTCTTTTATTTCCTCTATGGTGAAAGCTCCGCGCATCAAGTCTGTGTAATGCCGCAGATTGTCTTTCATGTCGACATCTTTGTCGATGCCATCAAGCATTCGGAAAATGTCGTTTTCCTGCAAATCCCAAACGTTGTTTTTGGTCAATGTCTTTAGAGTGAGTGCCTTTTTAGCTCCTGGTTGTTTCATTGTCTGTGTTACTGTATGGTTTTTGATGCTGCAAATGTAAATACTTTATTTGTCATGTACAAGTTTTTGCTTGAAATTTTTTTGTTCTCCCGCTACCCCGTCGCAGAGCTTTGCCGGTGGCGTCTGCACGTGAGCGGGGCGGGTCAGGGCGGTAACATAACTTTACACTGACCGCGGCCGCCATCCGCAAGGCCGTCGCCACCGGCCAAAACGGCCTGTTCGGCACCCCCATACGTGCTGTTTGGGCCGTCGAAACGGCCCTCGCCGTGAGGCTTAATCGTGCATGTGGCAATACATTGTGGCACAGCGCGTTATGCAAGTGGCCAGAAAGTAGGGCGCCAATCGCTTTTTATTACTTTACTCATCAGTGGCTGCTGTTCTGCCACATGGTTTGAGCAAGCTTGCCGATGGCAAGTTGTCACATGTTTTTAGCGTTTTTTTATATTCTCATGCTGCTTATAATTCGATATAAATTATTACCTTTGTAGACAGATTATGTCACAACCATTAGCTGAGAGATTAAGGCCTCGCACCCTCGATGAATACATAGGGCAAAAGCATCTTGTAGGAGAAGGTGCCGTGCTGCGCAAGATGATTGACGCAGGGCGGGTGCCGTCGTTCATTTTATGGGGCCCGCCGGGCGTCGGGAAAACCACGCTCGCCCAGATAATAGCCAACCGGCTCGACACGCCCTTCTTCACGCTCAGCGCCGTCACCAGCGGCGTTAAGGATGTGCGTGAGGTCATCGACAAGGCCGGCCGCAGCCGTTTCTTCGACTCGGCCTCGCCAATATTGTTCATCGACGAGATTCACAGGTTCAGCAAGTCGCAGCAAGACTCGCTGCTCGGGGCAGTGGAGAAGGGGGTGGTAACGCTCATCGGCGCAACTACCGAGAACCCGTCTTTTGAAGTAATAAGGCCATTGCTGTCGCGCTGCCAGCTATATGTGCTCAAGCCGCTCGACGAGTCAGACCTGATGGAGCTTGTCAACCGAGCCATAACCAAGGACGTGGAGCTGAAGCAACGGAAGATAGAACTGAAAGAGACGGGGGCCATGTTTCGATACAGCGGCGGCGATGCGCGCAAGCTGCTCAACATACTTGAGCTTGTGGTTGAAGCCTCGCCAACCGACGAGGTGGTCATCACCGACGACATTGTGGTCAATCGCTTGCAGCAAAACCCGCTGGCTTACGACAAGGACGGAGAGATGCACTACGACATCATCTCTGCGTTCATCAAGAGCATACGCGGAAGCGACCCCGATGCGGCCCTGTATTGGCTGGCGAGGATGATCGAAGGGGGCGAAGACCCCAAGTTCATCGCGCGCCGCCTGGTGATAAGTGCCGCCGAAGACATAGGCCTGGCAAATCCCAACGCGCTGCTTTTGGCTAACGCCACCTTCGACGCTGTGATGAAGATAGGGTGGCCCGAGGGAAGGATACCGCTGGCGGAAGCCACCGTCTACCTGGCTACGAGCGCAAAGAGCAACTCTGCATACCTTGGCATAGACAAGGCCTTGGAGGTGGTAAGGCGCACAGGCAACCAGCCCGTGCCGCTGCACTTGCGCAACGCACCGACAAAGCTGATGAAAGACCTGGGCTATCATGACGGATACAAATATCCCCACGACTATCCCGGCAACTTCACCCGGCAGCAGTATCTGCCCGACGCTCTCGGCCGTGAACGCTTGTGGCATGGCCAGCACAATCCTCACGAGGACAAGCTAATCAAGAGGATGATTGATTGCTGGGGAGAACGATTTATGGAATAACGCTAATTTTATTTTTGAAGATGAAGATTGTTGTTTTGGATGGACACACGGTCAACCCCGGCGATTTGTCTTGGGGTGAGCTTGAAATGATGGGCGAGGTGGTGGTATATCCGCGCACCTCTGCCGATGAGTTGCTGGAACGGAGCAAGGATGCCGACGCCCTGCTTACCAACAAGGTGGTAATCGACGCCGATGCAATGGGCAAGTTGCCAAACCTGAAGTATATCGGGGTGTTGGCCACAGGATACAATGTGGTTGACATTAAGGCTGCCAAGGAGCACGGTGTGTGCGTCACTAATATCCCTGCATACAGTACTGACAGTGTGGCACAGATGGTGTTTGCCCACATTCTGAACATAACCAACAGTGTGGCCCACTATGCCGAGGCCAACCGCAAGGGGCGCTGGAGCAGCAATGCCGACTTTTGCTATTGGGACACCCAGCTGACGGAGCTGGCTGGCAAGACGATTGGAATAGTCGGGCTTGGGCATATCGGCAAGAAAGTGGCGCGCATAGCCCGCGACTTCGGCATGGATGTGTTTGCTTACACAAGCAAGCATTCGGCCTCGTTGCCCGACGGCATACAGAAGACTACGCTGGAAGGGCTTCTCGGTGTCAGCGACATACTTACCTTGCACTGCCCGCTCAACGACGACACAAGGGAGATGATAAACTCCGAGACCATAAAGAGGATGAAGCACGGGGCTATACTTATCAACACCGGCAGGGGGCCGCTTGTCAACGAATATGATGTGGCCTGCGCCCTGAAAAGCGGCCAACTGGGCGGTTATGGCGCCGATGTGATGTGCCAGGAACCGCCGGCAGCCGACAACCCGCTGTTTGATGCGCCTAACGCTTTCATCACTCCTCACGTGGCATGGGCCACTCTCGAGGCCCGTGGGCGATTGATGAAGACGGCCGTCGAAAACATAAAGGCGTTCGCCAACGGTGATCCCATCAATGTGGTAGGGTGATGAACGACGACGTTACCATAGCCACTGCCCAGCAACTCATCGAGTTTCTGGGTACTTTTGCCTTTGCCATCTCCGGCATAAGGCATGCGGCGGCCAAGCACTTCGATTGGTTTGGCGGCTACGTGTGTGGCATTGCCGTGGCCATTGGCGGCGGTACGATACGCGACGTTATGCTCGGGGCAACGCCGTTCTGGATGACAAATCCCATATATATTATATGTACGGCTTTGGCATTGTGCATGGTGATACTGTGCTCCAAGCGCATGGAGCGGCTCCAGAATGCTTGGTTTGTGTTCGACACCTTGGGCCTGGCGCTGTTCACCATAGCCGGCATACAGAAAAGCCTCGACTATGGGCAGCCGTTTTGGGTTGCGATAATAATGGGGTGCATCACGGGTTCTGCCGGTGGGGTGATACGCGATATCTTGCTCAACAACGAACCCGTGATACTTCGAAAAGAGATTTACGCCATGGCAAGCGTCGCCGGCGGCTTTGTGTATTGGGGGCTGTCGGAGCTGGATGTGGCCATACAGCTGACAGCCCTGCTCAGTTTCGTCATCACATGTGCCATCAGGTTTCTTGCCGTAAGGTATCATGTGTCGTTGCCACAGCTCAAGACCGACGACGAAATCAACAGAGTTGACAATGGTTAGTGCCATTGCCAACTCTGTTGTCATTGTTGTTCTGCTTTCTTGCTTTCGGCTGTTTGCGGCTTCTTTTTCCTCCTGTGTTTCTTTTTGGGCTCCTGTTTCTCCTGTGCGCCCTTGTCTTCTGTTGGTTTGGGCCTGCTCTTTTTGCCTTTCTTTTTCCTGTCGCCATGCCTGTTGCCCTTACCGTTGCCGCCGCTCTTCTTGGTCGTTACGTATTGCGGCCCGCTACCCAAGCCATCGGGCAATGGGGTCTTTTCCACTTCCTTCTCAAGGAATTTCTCTATCAGGCCAAACGCATACATGTCTTTGTCGCTCACAAACGTGATTGCAACACCGTCGCGGTCGGCACGGGCAGTGCGCCCTATGCGATGCACATAATCCTCGGCGTCGTGCGGAACGTCGTAGTTTATCACCATTAGGATGTCGTCAATGTCGATGCCTCGAGCAACAATGTCGGTGGCCACAAGCACGTCTTTCTGGCCCGACTTAAACTCATACATCACCTCGTCACGTTCCTGCTGGGTCAGGTCGCTGTGCATTTGGCAGCAGTTTATCTTCAGGTGCTTGAGCTCACGGGCTATTTCCTTTACCTTGTCTTTCTTGCCCGAGAAGATTATAACGCGCTTCAGCTGGTCGGTACTGAATAGGTATTTGATGATTCCAATCTTCTGTGACTCATAGCAAACATATGCCGATTGCTTTATCTTTTCTGCGGGTTTGCTGACTGCTATCTTCACTTCAACCGGGTTCTTCAGCAGTGTACGGGCCAGTTGCTGTATCTTTTCGGGCATCGTCGCCGAAAACATGATTGTCTGGACTGTGGCGGGCAGCTTGCTCGCAATCTGCATTATGTCGTCGCTGAACCCCATGTCGAGCATCCTGTCTGCCTCGTCAAGGACAAAGAAGCTGACCTTGCTCAAGTCTACATTGCCCATCCTGATGTGGCTCAGCAGTCGGCCGGGAGTGGCTATGACCACGTCGGCACCCAGCTTCAGGCTCTTCATCTCCTGGTCATATCTGTTTCCGTCATTGCCGCCATACACAGCAACGCTGCTCACCCCGTCTAGGTAATAACCGAAACCTTGCATGGCCTGGTCTATCTGCTGGGCGAGCTCGCGCGTTGGCGACATCACAATGCAATTGATGGAGTTCTGCGGATAGCCCCCGTCATCAAGCATGCTGAGTATTGGGAGAAGGTAGGCGGCTGTCTTGCCGGTGCCAGTCTGTGCCACTCCTATGATGTCGTGCTTGTCAAGAATTTCCGGTATGCACTTTTCTTGTATTGGTGTACATTCGTCAAAATGCATGTCGTAAAGCGCATCCAGTATGTTATCGTTCAGATAAGTTTCTTCAAATCTCATTAGTTTGGTGCTTTTTTGTAACAGAAATATGCAATAAAGAAATATAGTATATTGGGTATCCATGCCGCCAATATCGGCGGAGTGTTGGCATTGATTGCAAATGTTGAACTTATGGTTTGCAGCAGTATGTAAGAGAAACTGAGCGCCAGCCCGATGCCGAGGTACAATCCCATGCCGCCCTTGCGCTTGCGGGAGCTCAGGCTTGCGCCGATGATTGTAAGGATGAACGACGCAAAGCATGTTGCAATGCGCTTGTGATATTCTACCTCATACTGTACGACGTTGCCCGAACCGCGGTCTTTCTGCTTCGATATGTAGCGCTTTAGCTCTGGGCTCGTGAACGTTTCCTGCTGGCCTTTGCTGAATACCAAGTCCATAGGCTCCATCATAACGGTGGTGTCCATCTCCATTCCTGTGGTGATTTGTTCGCGCATTCCCTTCAACGTTCGTATCTTGTAGTTGATTGCTTTCCAATGATACCTGCTGTCAGAAATGGTGTCGTATTGTATGATGTTTGCCGTCATGTGGCTTACGAGTTTCTTGTTCTCAAACTTGTCGAGCGAAAATCCGTACCCCGTTTTGTGCACATTGTCATATTGGGCTATGTATGCAATGACCCCGGGGCCCACTTGCAACTGCACGTTGCTTGCCGAAGTGTTCTTCGTGTTGTTCTTGTAAAGCGATTCAAAATTGTGTCTTACCACCGTGCCTTGGGGGATTACGTAGGCGCCGAGGTAGAAGTTCAGAGCCGATATGAGGGCCGCTGATATCATGTATGGCCGCAACAGCCGTTTGAAACTCATGCCGCAGGCCATCATGGCTATGATTTCTGAATTGCCGGCCAGCTTCGATGTGAAAAAGATTACAGCGATAAAGACAAACAGCGGACTGAAAAGGTTGGCGAAGTATGGCACAAAATTGGCATAATAGTCAAAGACTATGGCTCGCAGCGGGGCGTTGTTGGTGCTGAACTTTGCCAAGTTTTCGTTTATGTCGAAAACGATAGAGATTGATATTATCAATGCTATCGAATATATATATGTGCCGATAAACTTCTTTATGATGTAGGCATCAATCTTCTTTATGTACCGCAGCGGGTTTGCAAAGTTGAGCACCCGTCCCACTTTTTGAAAGAAACGGGATGCGCCTGCCGTCCGATTCCTAATCGAACGCAACCGCTTCAAGGCCCTGTGACGTTTTCTTAAAGTGCTGTATTTCATATATTACAGGTGGCTGACCTAATTCTTTTTCACTGCTTAAACTCTGCGCCCGAGGTTATCTATCACCCCTTGCTTCCACTTGGTGAAATCACCCTGCATGATATGCCGGCGAGCATCAGACACCAGGCGCAAGTAGAATGCAAGGTTGTGTATGCTTGCTATCTGCATGGCGAGAAGCTCACCAGCCTTGAACAAGTGGTGAAGATAGGCCTTGGTGTATACCAAATCGACCTCGCAACCATCAGGGTCAATTGGTGAGAAGTCTTTTTCCCACTTCTTGTTCCTCATGTTCATCGTGCCGTTATAGGTGAAAAGCATGGCGTTGCGCCCGTTTCTTGTGGGCATTACGCAATCGAACATGTCCACTCCGCGCTCTATTGCTTCGAGTATGTTCTGCGGTGTGCCAACCCCCATTAGGTAGCGAGGCTTATCCTTGGGAAGTATGCCGTTGACCACTTCAATCATTTCGTACATCGTCTCTGTTGGTTCGCCCACGGCCAATCCGCCTATGGCGTTGCCGTCGGCTCCCTTGTCGGCCACGAATTTTGCAGCTTCCGACCTCAGGTCTTTGTACGTACATCCCTGCACAATGGGGAAAAGGCTCTGCTCATATCCATACAACGGCTCTGTCTCATTAAACCGTTTGATGCATCGGTCAAGCCATCGTTGCGTCATGGCGAGGCTCTTCTTGGCATACGAATAGTCGCTTTGTCCGGGCGGGCACTCGTCGAAAGCCATCATGATGTCGGCCCCGATGACGCGCTCGGTGTCCATTACGTTCTCCGGGGTAAATATATGCTTAGAGCCGTCTATGTGCGACCTGAACTCGCACCCTTCTTCGCGCAGTTTCCTGATACCGGTGAGTGAGAACACCTGAAAGCCACCTGAGTCGGTCAGTATCGGGCGGTCCCAGCCACCAAAACGGTGCAGTCCGCCGGCAGACTTCAGTATGTCGAGGCCCGGGCGCAAGTAAAGGTGATAGGTATTTCCCAGTATAATCTGGGCCTTCACCTGTTCTTTCAGTTCAGAAAAATGCACCCCCTTGACACTGCCGCAAGTACCCACGGGCATGAATATCGGCGTTTGTATCTGGCCGTGGGCCGTGGTAATGGTGCCAGCCCTTGCGTCGGACATGGGGTCGGTGTGTGTAAGTTCAAATGTCATTACTTCTTTTCTTCTTCAATTTCAAACTTCAACGGGTTGGCCACAAGTTCGTTTGTCAAGGCAAAATCCCACACATCCTGCACGTTCTCTACGTAATGGAAGTTGACTCCCTGCAGGTAAATGTCTGGTATTTCGTCAATGTCCTTCCTGTTGTCCTTGCACATCAGTATGTCCGTGATGCCGGCACGCTTGGCAGCGAGAATCTTTTCCTTGATCCCGCCTACAGGCAACACTTTGCCACGAAGCGTTATTTCGCCCGTCATGGCAGTGTTCTTACGCACCTTGCGTTGGGTCAGTGCAGAAGCTATGGAGGTGGCGATGGTTATCCCGGCCGACGGCCCGTCCTTGGGCGTTGCACCTTCCGGCACATGGATGTGTATGTTCCAATTGTCGAATATGCGGTAGTCTATGTTGAGCGTGTTGGCGTGTGCCTTTACATATTCGAGGGCGAGGATGGCCGATTCCTTCATGACATCGCCCAGGTTGCCGGTGAGTGTTAGCTTGGAACCCTTGCCTTTGCTCAGGCTCGTTTCTATGAACAGAATCTCGCCGCCCACACTTGTCCATGCCAAACCGGTGACCACGCCTGCGTAGTCGTTGCCCTGGTAGATGTCGCGGTAGAAAGGTGGCTTGCCAAGCAGGCCTTCTATCTCGTCTGGAGTGATTTTAGTGTAAGGCAGTTCCTGGTTCTTGGCCTTCATGAAGGCCAGTTTCCTTAGTGCCTTGTTTATTTGCTTCTCCAGTTGCCTTACGCCGCTCTCGCGAGTGTACTGTTCGATTATCTTCTCGATGGCAGCCTTGTTGAAAGTCAGCTTCTTTTCTTTGTCGAGGCCGGTGTTTTCTTTTTCTTTGGGAATGAGGTGACGGCGGGCAATCTCTATTTTCTCTTCGGTGATATATCCGCTTACCTCTATTATCTCCATACGGTCGAGCAGGGGCCTTGGAATGGTGTTAAGGTCGTTTGCAGTAGCTATGAACAACACCTTCGATAGGTCGTAGTCAACGTCGAGGTAATTGTCGTGGAACGCCGAGTTCTGCTCGGGGTCAAGCACTTCGAGCAGTGCCGACGCCGGGTCGCCGTTGACGGTGTTTTGCGTCACCTTGTCTATTTCGTCGAGCACAAAGACGGGGTTTGACGCGCCTGCCTTCTGTATGCTCTTTATTATCCGGCCCGGCATGGCACCTATATACGTACGTCGATGGCCGCGTATCTCAGCCTCGTCGTGCAGTCCGCCGAGCGACACCCTGACATATTTCCTGCTCATGGCTGCTGCGATACTCTTGCCGAGGCTCGTCTTTCCTACGCCCGGAGGGCCGTAGAGGCAGAGTATAGGCGACTTCAAGTCGCCCCTGAGGCTCAGCACGGCGATATATTCCAGTATCCTTTCCTTCACCTTTTCCATGCCATAATGGTCTTTGTCGAGCATCTTCTGTGCCCTGTTCAGGTTCAGGTCGTCCTTGGTGTAGTCACCCCATGGCAGCGACACAAGTGTCTGCAGGTAAGTAAGCTGCACGTTATACTCCGGGCTTTGAGGGTTCAACTGGTCAAGCTTGTCGGCTTCCTTATAGAATGTCTTGGCCACATCCTGCGGCCACTTCTTCTTCTCGGCCTTTTCGAGCAGCTCGCTCTTTTCCGGCGAGCTTTCGCCGTTGCTCATTTCAGCCTGCAGGTTCTTTATTTGCTGCTGCAGGAAGTAGTTGCGTTGCTGCTCGTCAATGTCGTCGCGGGTCTTGTTCCTTATGTCCTGCTTGAGGCTCAGCAGCGAGAGCTCCCTGTTGATTATGCGCATTGTGCTGAACAGCCGTTCCTTGATGGAGTCCTTTTGCAGCAGGTCCATCTTCTCCTTGATGGTGAAAGCCATGTTGGAGCAGATGAAGTTGAGCGCCATAATGTTGTTGTTGACATTCTTTATTGCAAAAGATGCCTCTTCGGGTATGTCGTCGTTGAGCTTGATGTATTCGTTGGTAATGTGGCGCAGGTCGTCCATTGCGGCCACAAACTCGCTGTCTTCCTTCTCCGGCACTATCTCTACCGCAGGCTCCACCTTGCCGTAGAGATACGGCTTCTTGCGTGTTATCTCGTTCAGCTTGAGCCTTCCGAAGCCCTGCACTATGGCGGTGATGTTGCCGTTTGGCAGCGACAGTATCTTCACCACGCGGGCATATACGCCGTATTCGTACAGGTCGGTCTTGCCGGGCTCGTCAACCTCGGGGTCTCTCTGGCACACAATGCCTATCATGATGTTGGCTTTTTCAGCCCTCTTCACCAAGCTCATGCTTGTTTCTCGCCCAATGAGGATAGGAGATACCACCCCCGGGAACAGCACAAGGTTCCTTACGGCAAGTATAGGCAGGGAGGTAGGCATGTCAGACGACTTGGACAATTCGCTGTAATCGCCTTCGATGTCTGCAATCATTGAGAAAGACTTATTTTGTTTGTTGTCCATTTAGAATCGTTATATTTTTTCGAGTTGCAAAGTTAAGCATTAAAATTGAATTGTGGAAATTGGCGGAATGGAATTTGCAAATGCCTGACATAAAAATGAGAGGACAACCGTTTGTGGCCGTCCTCTCATCTTCTGTACGCCTGCAGGGGGTCGAACCCTGGACACCCTGATTAAGAGTCAGGTGCTCTACCAACTGAGCTACAAGCGCATCCTTGTTGTTTCCTTCCTTCCTTTTGTACGCCTGCAGGGGGTCGAACCCTGGACACCCTGATTAAGAGTCAGGTGCTCTACCAACTGAGCTACAAGCGCATCGTTTGTTGTTTTGCGGGTGCAAAGGTACGCAGTTTATTTTATTCCACCAAACTTTTTGCCGATTTTTTTTACTTTGACCATCATTTTTCTTTGTTTCGCCCTGTTTTTTGCAGCCTGGCGGCAGTGTTTATGCCTGATAAGACCGAAGCGGACAGGTTGGCGTGCATAGGTAAATATGGTTTACAAGCGCCTGTCATGCCGGTGGCCTTCGGCGGTTTCATGTTGCAGTATGGCCTATATTATAGTATGATACAGGCCGTTTGGGCGTGCTATTCGGGCCGTTTTGCAAAGCCAAACCGTGCATTTCGTAACATGCTCTGTAACAGAGGGTCGTGCAAGGCGCTTGATTTTCCGAAATTGTTGTACAATGATTGCGTCATGCCATCACAGTCGGCATGTGTGGGGCCTGCCCTGTGCAGGGCGTGCTTCGGCAGGGGTTTTGTGGCAATGCATTAGCGTGACTTCTGGCATCCGGCTCAAGCCGACACCTGATTTTTCCGCTTCAAACGTCTCTTGTTTGCAGGCATTTTGTTAATTTTGCACCCAAAAATCAATACACTATGCGCTATTTCATCACATTGAGTTATGACGGCGGCCGCTATCATGGCTGGCAAGTGCAACCCAACGGCAATTCGGTGCAGGCCGAAATGGAAAAGGCTCTGACGGTACTCTTGCGCAAGCCCGTATCCATAGTGGGGGCCGGGCGTACCGACGCAGGCGTGCACGCTCGGAAGATGGTGGCACATTTCGATTTCGACTCCGAGATAGACTGCGGTAATCTTGTATACAAGCTGAACAGGTTTTTGCCTTACGACATATCTGTATGCAGCGTCGAGCATGTGCCCGACGACATGCACGCGCGCTTTAGCGCCACGCTCCGCACCTACCATTATTACATTCACCTGCGTAAAGACCCGTTTGTGAGGGCATATTCCTGCGCAATCCATTACGACCTTGACTTTGAGTTGATGAACCGTGCTGCCGCCATGCTGACGGAATACAGCGACTTCGGCGCTTTCTGCAAAAGCAACTCTGACGTCAAGACCACGCTTTGCGACGTCAGGTCGGCTGCCTGGCACCAGGTGTCGCCATGCTCATGGTATTTTGAAATAAGTGCCAACCGTTTTCTGCGCAACATGGTGAGGGCCGTGGTGGGCACGCTTATAGAGGTGGGCCGCCACCGTATGACGCTGCCCGAATTCCGTAAGGTGGTTGAAGGCAAGGCCCGCACGGAAGCCGGCGAGTCGATGCCCGGACACGCATTGTTCTTGGAAGACATTAAATATTAATTATTATCATGTGGTTAGTTTTTGCATTTTTGTCGGCAGCATTGCTGGGGTTTTATGACGCTTTCAAGAAAGAAGCGTTGTCGGGCAATGCCGTCCTTCCTGTATTGTTTCTGAACACGATGTTCTGTTCCGTTATTTTCTTGCCGCTGATACTGGCCAGTGCCTATACCGACTTGCTCGACGGGTCGGTGTTCTACGTGCCAACAGCCGGGTGGGAGGTTCACAAGTACATACTGCTGAAGAGCTGCATAGTGCTCAGCAGTTGGGTGTTTGGATATTTCGGCATGAAGAACCTGCCGCTGACCATTGTCGGGCCAATCAATGCCACGCGCCCGGTGATGGTGCTTGTTGGCGCGTTCCTGTTTTTTGGCGAGCGGCTCAATGTTTGGCAATGGATAGGTGTGTTGCTTGCCGTGGCCTCGTTTTTCATGCTAAGCCGCAGCGGCAAGAAGGAAGGCATCGACTTCAAGACCAACAGCTGGATATGGATGATAGTTGCCGCGGCCGCCTTGGGGGCAGTAAGCGGGCTGTATGACAAGTACCTGATGGCCCCGGTGGGTGCCGGCGGGGTAGGGCTCAACCAGATGATTGTGCAGAGCTGGTATAACATCTACCAGTTTTTCATGATGGGGGCCATGCTGCTTCTGATATGGTGGCCCACACGCAAGCGCACCACACCATTCCATTGGCACTGGAGCATAGTGTGCGTGAGCATTTTTCTAAGCGCAGCAGACTTTGTCTACTTCTATGCCCTGACAATACCAGGGGCCATGATAAGCATCGTGTCGATGATACGCCGTGGCAGCGTGGTGGTTAGTTTCCTCTTCGGCGCGGTGGCTTTCCACGAGAAAAACCTCAAGGCCAAGGTTGTCGACCTGGCCTTGGTGCTGCTCGGCATGGTATTCCTATACATCGGGTCGCGCTGACATTACATGCCGGAGGCGTTCCGGCGGACATGCAGCCCATGCATCCCACGGCATCTGCCGGGGCGGCATGGGCTGTTTTTATGGCCGGCTATATATTTCACATCTATATATTTGGTGGTTTAAATGTTTTTTCTTAATTTTACAAACAGAAAGAAATAACATTTAACTTTTTGATTTATGATAGATTATTTAGCTGCCAATTTGTGGGCAATGTGGCTGGCTCTGTCCGTCGTTCTGCTCATTGTAGAGTTGTGCTCAGGTGGTTTCTTTATCATGTGTTTTTCTGTCGGTGCTGTATGTTCGGCAATAGTGGCACCATTTGCGGGCATATACGTGCAGCTGGGCGTTTTCATATTGATATCGGCATTGAGCGTAGTCATGGTGCGTCCATTGGCGCTCAAGTATCTCCACAGGCATGACGACGTGCGTGTAAGCAACGCCGACGCAATAATAGGTCGTACGGGGACGGTCAGCCAAGCCATCCCGGTGGGCGGCTACGGGCGCGTGGCCCTCGACGGAGACGACTGGAAGGCCTGTTCTTCCGACACGGAAGAGCTGCCTGCAGGCACCATGGTCAAGATAATAGACAGGGAAAGCGTGATTGTGAAAGTAACCAAATTAAAATAATTTAGCCTATGATTTATGTATTAATCGGGTGCGTAGTGTGCATCCTTCTCTTCGCCAAGATGGCGTTGGTAATCATCCCTCAATCCGAGACGAAGATAATAGAGCGTCTTGGCAAGTATTATGCAACGCTGCAACCTGGCATAAACTTCATCATCCCGTTTATTGACAGGGCCAAAGAGATTGTCGTATTGCAGCGTGGAAGGTATTCTTACACGACGTCGATTGACCTCCGTGAGCAGGTATATGACTTTCCTAAGCAGAACGTCATAACCAAAGACAATGTACAAACGGAAATAAACGCGCTGCTTTATTTCCAGATTGTCGACCCGTTCAAGGCTGTGTATGAAATCAACAACTTGCCCAACGCCATAGAAAAGCTGACGCAGACAACGCTGCGAAACATCATAGGAGAGTTGGAACTCGACCAGACGCTGACCAGTCGCGACACGATAAACACCAAGCTAAGGTCGGTGCTGGACGATGCAACCAACAAATGGGGCATCAAGGTCAACCGCGTTGAGCTGCAGGATATTACGCCGCCTGCAAGCGTGCTCAGCGCAATGGAGAAGCAGATGCAGGCCGAGAGAAACAAGCGTGCCACCATATTGACCAGCGAAGGCCAGAAAGCTGCCGACATATTGCAGTCGGAAGGCGAGAAGACGGCCATCATCAACCGCGCCGAGGCAGCCAAGCAGGAGGCCATATTGAATGCAGAAGGCGAGGCACAAGCGCGCATAAGGAAAGCCGAGGCCGAAGCCATTGCCATACAGAAGATAACCGAGGCTGTTGGCAAGAGCACCAACCCGGCAAACTATCTGCTTGCCCAGAAATACATACAGATGCTGCAAGAGGTGGCGCAAGGCGACAAGACAAAGACTGTCTACCTGCCTTACGAGGCCACAAACCTTATGGGCAGCATCGGAGGAATAAAAGACCTGTTCAAGTCTGAGTAGCAAGACAGCGACAGAAAAGACAACCGTGGCATCGGCTTGCGCTGCAAGCCGATGCCACGGTTCTTTGCAATAGCCTGTCGGCAAGGCTAAAGCGAGCAGAAGCGCTCAATCAGCTTCTTGCGGAAAAAACGCCCCACCTTGACATAATCTATCTTGTCGAACGGTGGATAAAACTGGCATTTGTTGTCGTTTACTTCCAAAAGGTAATTGATGTTTATCACATACCGTTGGCTCACCTGGATAAACCTCTCGTCTATGCCGAGCAGCGTTTCGTTGTTGACGCTGCGCTTCAGCCTTATCGGGGTCTTCCTTCCGGCAATCACAACCTCCCACACCCTTATTTCATGGTTGTATTGGAACAGGCCGATGTCTCTGATGTGAACCAGCCTGAAGTCTACCGAGTTGGTGTAGAAAAGCAGTTTGTTGTCGTTCTTCTGCTTTATTATGCCGTCAGAGTATGGCTGTTCGGCCTGCTTGTTCTTTGCCGAATGTATGCGATGGATTATTTTTTCCAGTTCGCTGTCGTCTATTGGCTTCAGCAGATAGTCGAATGCATTGTTGCGGAACGCCGGCAACATGTATTGCGGATGGCCCGTATACATGACTGCGTTGCAATGTTCGGGCAGAATGATGTTGAGCTGTTCGAGAAACTCGACACCCGACATGTCGGGCAGTTCGACATCGAGGAAAACAAGGTCTGGGCACACCTCCTTGGCCAGATTGAGCCCAATGGTGCCGTTGGTTGCCGTACCGACAATTTGAATGTCGTCGTATTTCTTCAGTTTTTCGGCCAGTACGTCGATAGCCGGCCCGTTGTCATCGATTATAATAGTTTTCATTATAGTTTGTTTATATATATTTTATATTCCTTGGTATTCTCAGTGTTGCCCTGCAACCACAGATGTTGCCGTTGTCATCTTCCCTGTTGCTGATGCTGAAGTGCATCTTGGCCGTTCCGTGGTTTTCCTGGTTTACTATCGATATTGTCTGCCTTATTATGTCAAGGCCGTTTTTTGTGCGCTTGTTGTCTGTCCGGCGGATGTCAAATCCGGGGCCGTTGTCATCTACCTCTATATACGTCATTGCGTCGGAACAACTGATGCTTATGTCCAACTGCTTGTGACCTGCGATGCACTTCAGTCCGTGCTTTATCGCGTTTTCGACGAGAATCTGAATGAACATTGCCGGCAACTTTACTTCTTCCTGCGTCTTTTCATCAGGAGCAACTATGGTTAGGCCGAAATCCTCGCCCACCAGCGTGCGCTCAAGGGCAATGTAATCGCGAATGAAATGCAATTCCTCGCGCAGCGTCACCCACGACTTTCCTGTCATGTCCAGACTGCTTCGTATCAGTTTGGTAAGCCGCAACAGCACATCCGTCTCCTCGTTGGCTGTGGGGCCGATGCGCGTGTTGAGCACATTGAACACAAAGTGCGGCGAAATGCGTTGGCGCGCATTGTTCAGTCTCAGCGTCAGAATCTCCATGCGGGTTTGCAACTTGCGCTTGCGCAGGGTTATGATGCCGCACACTATGAATGATGCGAGAGCCAGGGCAATGCTTACGAAGAGCCAGAGCGTGGCCTTGCTTTTGTTCACCTCGGCGTTTTTCTCGTTTATTTCCAGTTGGTGGTGCAGCTTGAGGGTGTCTTCCGTATACCTCATCATTATTTCGGCAGCCTTCATGTGCGTGCGGTTGTGCTCCAGGCTGTCGTTTTGCGCAATGTTCTTCAGCAGGTCTTCATAAGCCATTTTGTAGTTGCCTGTCTTCTCATAATACCACCTCATGTACCTGCTGCGTATGTTCTTAATGCTCTGGTTGTATTCTCCCACCTTGCCTTCTGATGCAAGTATGCCTGCCACCTTTGCGTAATCCTGCCGTTTCAAGGCTATGCCTATGCGTATGGTGTTGGCATAATACACACCAATCCTTACGCCGTTGCGCTCAAAATAGTCGGCGGCCTGGTTCACATAGGCCTCGGCGCTGTCCACCTGGCCGATGTTCAGGAATATGTCGGCCAGGTTAACCTTGCACAGATACATGTCATACGTATCTCCGGCGCCTGAGTCTTTGATGTGCTTTTGAAGCCTTCTGAACGTGGACAGCGCATTGGCATAGTCGTGCTTGAAATAGAAATAGTTGCCATAATTGTTGAGGAAATACGACTGCATGTTTGGTTTCATCATGTCAAACTGTCGTTCTGACATTTCGTAATAATACCTTGCCGATGAAAAGTCGTTCATGCTTGTGTATATCTGGCCCAGGCCCATATACAGAGTAATGTTCTTTGTCTTGGGCAAGTCGAGCGAGTCGACCAGCAGCAATGCGCGTCTGTACCATTTTGCCCCTTCTGGCAGATTGTCGACAGATATGTATGCGTCGGCCAGGTTGGCGGCTATCTCGGGGGCATAGTATTTCAGGTCGCTGTCTATTATTTGCCGATAGGCCAGTGTGTTCAGCCTTATGGCTTCCTGAGGGTTGTGTCTCAGTAGGTGGTAGAACGACGCTTCGGTGCTGTTGGCTATTGCCTTGATTCCTCTCGTGCGCGATGTGGAAGGCTGCTTTTCCATAAAGTCTCTCGTGCGCCTGGCGTAATGCAGGGCCGAATCGGGTGTGGCCGAGAGCAGATAATAGCGGCCTTTCAGTATGTAGTAGTCATAATATGTCAGGCTGTCGTCTGTTGCAGCCATGATGCTGTCGCAGAGTCGCAATGACAGAGAGTCGAGTCTGAGTATCGAGTCGTTTGTACGAATAAATTGAGCCTGCTCATATTCCGTCCTTGCATCTCCGCTTTTGTGGCCGCCGCACGACATTGCGCACACCGATGCAACGCATATTATGAGTGTGTGGAATGTCTGTTTGGCAACTACTGAGCATTTATTATGATACATAATGTATAAAGCGAATTTTCCAGATGCAAATATACTAAAAATTTTGTCATTCTGAACGCTACGTGTTTCCTTTATTATGGCATTTTAAGCATAAAGAAATGAATATGCTGATTAAACGGTATGATTTTGTGTTTAAATGGTTGAAGTTTTTGGGTGCAATCGTTATTGCAATATTGTTACCTGCACGTCCGTTGCCGAAATTGCAAGAATATTATTTGACGAATATGCCGTTTTGAGGGCAGAATATGAATAATGGTGAATAAATACGGCCTGTTTTGCCAGGCGGAACGGGTCGTTTTGCAATGCAATACGGGCTATCTTGCACTGTGATATGGGCCGTTTCGTAATGTGTTGAATGACTGTGGGTTGCGGGCTTCTGGCGTCATGGGTGGGAAAGCGTTGCGAAATCTGTTTGGCGTTGCAATATTTCGTGGCCATAATCACACGCGGCCACTATGGCTGTTTTTTCTTTTTTGCAAAGCATACGATGGCGGGCGACAGCGCTGTTGTGGTCAGAACCAAAAGCCATAAGTTGCCTGTAGACGGATTATAAGACGCGACCAATTGAGAGACGGGGATGCCCGACGCCAGCCCGAAAGCAAATTCAAACAACACCGTAAGCAAAGTCCATGCACCCCCAATGGCCATGGACAGTTTGGGGGTAAGTTCGACGAGCCTTGGCAACAACAGCCAAGTGGCCAACAATATGAGCCCGCTCAAGCTGACACCGCTGGCCGCCAGGCTACGAAGGTCTCCCATGATTTCGGTCAGCACGTGTTCGCGCAATCCACCGTTGAGTATTGCCAACGGGATGAAGCAAGCCCAAACGGCAATTGATTTTAATATGTTCATGGTTCATCGAGCATTTATTATTATTCTCTTTTGATTGTCTTTGAATTAAGCGTAGGCCCATCTATGACTGCTGATTGGGTGGGGTGGCGCGGACATCACAGCATGTTGCTTGAGCAAACTTGCAGTCTGCAATTTGCAATGGAGCAATGGCTATGAAGCCTTCATGCACATTTTTCGAGCCAAAAACCGACATAACGCGGTTACAGTGCAGTGCAAAACTGCAACAAGTCAAGCAAAACAGCCATGAGGCCATACCATTGCCGCTGTTGGCTACATGCATAATTTCGCATTGAGGGCCACTAAGCCATTCAACGGGGGCTATGATGCTTTAGGACATGGGCACCACATGACGAGTTGCTTAAATGCGGTAGAATGGCGACACTGATGGCCAACAGTTGCAAAGTTCTGCTACAACAATGTCTTTGTGTGGTTTGCAAAAATACGAAATATATTTTATAAGCATCTGGCGATGTTGGTTTTTAACATCACGGGCTTGCCTTTTCCTGCCCGGCACATCATCCGTCCGGGATGCAGGCAAACCCATCTGGCGGTGCTGTCAGATTGACCTGTTTCAATGATAGAATGGCATCAATAATGAATTAAATCAGAGCAAAGAAGTGAAAAAAAGCTCAACGAAGTGACAAATTACAATTAATTTGTGTAATTTTGCGCGTAGAAACAGAATAACCAACGTTTTTATGGTTCACAATATCTTTAAAGGCTTAGGAATAGCATTGATAACCCCATTCAACGAAGACGGTTCGGTTGACTATGCCTCTTTGTCGAGGCTGATTGACTACCAGCTGCGGAATGGTGCCGATTTCTTTTGCATATTGGCCACGACAGGCGAGACCCCATGTCTTACTTCCGACGAAAAGAGTCGCATAAAGGATTTAGTTGTTGAGAAAGTAGGCGGGCGCGTTCCTATATTGATGGGATTTGGCGGCAACAACACAATGGCTGTTGTTGAAGAGCTGAAGTCGGCAGACCTTAATGGAATATCGGGAATACTTAGCGTTTGCCCTTACTACAACAAGCCATCGCAGGAAGGTCTCTACCTGCACTTCAAGGCTATTGCAGGTGCAACGAAGTTGCCTGTGGTATTATACAATGTTCCGGGCCGCACTGGGGTCAACATGACAGCTGCCACAACGGTCAGGCTGGCGCGCGACTGCAAGAATATTGTGGCGATAAAGGAGGCCAGTGGCAATCTGGAGCAGGTGGATGAGATAATAAAGAACAAGCCGGCCGACTTTGACGTGATAAGTGGTGATGATGCCCTGACGTTCCCCATGATTTCATGCGGGGCGGTGGGAGTGATCAGCGTCATTGGCAATGCGCTTCCCAAGGAGTTCTCGCGGATGATTAGGCTCGAGTTTAAAGGGGAGTATGCAGCTGCGCGCGAGATACACCATCGGTTTACCGACCTTTTCGGTTTGCTGTTTGTAGATGGCAACCCGGCTGGCGTCAAGGCTATGCTGCACGAGATGGGCATGATAAAAAACGTTTTGCGACTGCCGCTCGTGCCTACTCGCATATCTACGCTTCAGAAATTAAGCGAGATAATGAAAGAACTTAAGATTTGAGCTTTTGCCTCACAGCGAGAGGCAAAAGTTTTAGTCTTACCGGCTTGTCTGCCGAATGCGCCCCGTAGGCAGATGTGCCGCGCAGGCAGTCGGCTGATTGGCAGAGCTTGGCGGCTGGCGGTTGGCTAAGTGTATGAATAAGCGCAAAAGGCGCAACCATAACTAATATGTGTGGTTGCGCCTTTTGTCTTGATAAGACTGCCAAAGTATTGCGGTGCAACACGTTTGCCATGGCACTGCTGTGCATTTGGTGTGCTGATGGCTGCCGGTGGCGCCTTCGCCTTTGGTGGAATTGGCATTGCTGTGCATGGTGTTGGAGCAATCTACGATTTGCCGGCCTACCCCAAGCCTACAGCCCGACAGAGACGGCCGACGGGTTGTCGCTCCTGAACTCAACTTGCCTGTAGCCCACAAGGCGCCATGTCCTTTCACCTGTTCCCTTGTAGTAAACGTATGCTTGATAGCGGTTCTCGGTCTGATAGAAGTTGCCTTCTGTGGGCGGAATGCCTGTCATGCCATTGTTGTCGACAGTTATGAAACGATAGGAGTAATAGCCTTGTTTCTGCAATATTGTGGCCTGGTATTCGGCATTTGCCTGGTCGTACTGCATGACATAGGCCGATTGGTCTTCGTCGGTTGCCCACTGTCCGTTGACGGCAATGTTGCATCCTGTCAGTTCCGGCGACCTGAGCCGGTAGTGTACATAAACGTAATCGCAGGTATAATCGTTTTCTATGTTGTCGCTGTTGCGTATGTAGAAAGCCCCGTTTGCGTCTTCGTCATACAGGTAGTTCTTGCGCGGTTCGGCCACGAAAGGGTAGGCGTTGTAGTTGTGTCCGTCCCACGAAATGCGGTCGATGCCCATCGTCGGATGGCTCAGGGCCAGCACCTCAAACTTGTGGTATTCGTTGCCGGCGTCGAAAATGAGTTGCTTGTTATGGCTCCATTGCAGTCCCTTGTTGTTCACGATGTTTGGCTTGACGTTTACCCTGGCGCTTTCAGGCCTGTTGTTCTGCGTGATTACGGTATGTATCTGCTCGGTGGGATTGGTTATGCTGAATTCTCCGTAATTTAAAGTCATTGACAGTTGCTGGTGGCTTTCGTTCAGGTCAATGTCAGTATTAGAAGTGACGGCCAAGCCTACGTTCATGTCCGACTCGACCACCATGAACTCAACGGTAAGCACCTTTCGGTTGTCGTTGTCTTCATCGTATACAGTAAGCCTGTAGTTGCCGCTGATTTTCAGCCTGCACTTGTCGTTGGGAATGTCCAATTTGTAATGCGTATACAATACTGTGGTGTTTATGGAGTTCTGGTAGTCTTCTATTGGGTTGTTGTTGAATCCTTCAATGTAATCGCTTTCAAACAGCCCATCCGATACAGACCAGTCTGCCTCGCAATGCTCTATCTTATAAACAAAGCGGTGATAGTCGTGTGACATCTCGTCGAAACTGATGTGGAGCACGTCGCTGCTTTTCAATTCCATCACGGCAGGCGACAGCCAGTCTTTATTTACGACCACCTGCAGGGTCTTGACATTGGTGTCGTATATGGTGTTCCGGCCGTTAGCCTGGCATAATGCTGCACAAAGAGTAAGGATCAAAGTAAATATCGTTTTCATCGTTTTAATATAATGTTGTAGTCAGTTGCTTTCTACGGCTGCCTTTAGAGCCGTAAATGGAGAGCCGCACTTCCTGATGCACATATTAGACGGAAATCCCCAAAGCTCAGCCGGCAAAGGCACCGGGCAAACTGATAACCCGAATGATTGCCATCCGAACTTTGGGGATTGGAATCTTAATTTAAACTGTCAATTCAGAGATTAGCAGATTTTACGTGCCCCGTCGCTGATGACAACGTCATACACCTTGGGTGCATGGCCGAACTTGGCGGTGTACTTAGCCTTCGCATCAGCAATGAATTTGTCATACAAATCTTCTTTCACGAGGTTAATGGTGCAACCGCCAAAGCCGCCACCCATTATCCTGCTGCCTGTAACGCCATTCTCTTTGGCAATGTCGTTGAGGTAGTCGAGCTCCTCGCAAGAAACTTCGTACTCTTTTGAAAGGCCGTAGTGGGTCTCGTACATCTTCTTGCCCACTGTTTCGTAGTCGCCGGCGTTCAATGCATCGCAAACGGCAAGCACGCGGTCTTTCTCACCAAGCACGAACTTGGCACGGCGGTAATCTTCGTCGCCAACCTCGGCCTTGACCTCTTCAAGTTGCTCCCATGTACAGTCGCGCAGTGTCTCAAATTTACCTTCCGGATGCTTGGCTGCAATGTGCTTTACTACATTCTCGCAGCTGTTGCGACGGTCGTTGTAGGGCGATCCGGCCAACTCGTGCTTTACAACAGAGTCGAGCAATACCAGTTTGTAGCCTACAGGGTTGAACGGGAAGTATTCAAATTCGCGGCTGCGGCAATCAAGGCGCATGAGGCATCCTGCCTTGCCGAACACGCTGGCGAACTGGTCCATTATGCCGCAGTTAACACCACAGTAGTTGTGCTCTGTGGCCTGGCCTGCCAGCACCATGTCCCATTTGCTCACCTTGTTGTCGCCAAAGAGGTCGTTGAGGGCAAAAGCGTAGCAGCTCTCGAGGGCTGCAGAAGACGACATGCCTGCTCCGAGAGGCACATCACCGGCAAAGGCTGTATTGAATCCTTTCACATCGACGCCGAGCTTACGCATTTCTTGAACGATGCCGTAGATGTAGCGTGCCCAACTTGCACGCGGGCCCTGCGGGTCGTCAACCTTGAACTCTACGCGATCCTTCATGTCGATGGCATACGCCATTATCGTATTGGTGCCATTTGGCCTTATTTCACACATTATACCTTTATCGACAGCACCGGGAAAAACGAAGCCGCCATTATAGTCAGTGTGTTCACCGATCAAGTTGATACGACCCGGAGAAGCATATATGTTGCCTTCCTTACCATCAAAATGTTTGATGAATCTACTTCTAACAAATTCTATATCCATAAGTCTTCTAATTTTGTTGGTTATTATTTGCTGATTCCAATCTTGCTACCGAAGTTGCAGAACCAGATGATATATGCATAGTAAACAAACATAAGGCAAAGGGCCACGATGACGCTTGTGGCGTCGACGACGATACCCATTATTGGGGTCAACAACGCAGCCCCGATGACACCGGTATTGATAATGCCTGTCGCAGCTTTGGTGTGCGGGCCAAGGCCCTGCAGTCCAAGGTTGAATATCAGTGGCCACATCACAGAGTGGAACAGTCCGGCTGCAAGCATGAACCAAATGCCGACCATGCTGCTGGCTGTTATCAACGACAGCGCAATGCAAGCAGCACCAAGGCAGAGGCATGCAGACAGGAGCTTGCGGGGCTCAAACTTTGTCAAGATGCCGGCGCCGATGAAACGGCCCACCATCATGCCGCCCCAATAGAATGCCAGGTACTGCGTTGCCAATGCTGCCAATGCGGCACTGTCCATGTCTGGATACAGCATCTGGAAACGGTAGGGGAGCATTGAGGGCACACCAATCTCGACACCCATATACATAAATATTCCAAGGGCACCCAACCAAACGTGAGTATACTTGAATACACTGCTCTTATACTCATGGTGTTCGCCGGCTTCTTCAGCCTGTTTCCCTTCGTCTATTTGCGGCAACTTGAGGAAAACAAGTATAACGCAAATGATGATTGCAAAGATGCCAAGACCCATGAACGGCCCGGGAACGTGCTCAGGAGCGGGAGCCTTGCCATTGATTATCACGTAGGTGATAAACAACGGGGCAACCGTTGTGGCAACAGAGTTGAGAGCCTGGCTAAGTGTCATTCGGAAAGCTCCCTTCTCGGGTGAGCCTAATACCATGACGTAAGGATTGGCAACATTCTGAAGCATCACCACACCCATTGCTACGAGGCACATCGACGCCAGGAAGATGGCGTAGACATTGATGCCTGCTGATATTGCAGACCTTATGCCGATAGAATTGACAATAAAGCCAATACCTGATATTGCCAGACCCAGTATGAGCGTGTTTTTATAGCCGATTTTACTCATTAAAAACGCGAATGGGATGGACAATAGATAAGCACCGTAGAAAGCGGTGTTAACATACTGGCCTTGCTGTGCAGTGAGTTTGAAGGCTTCTGAACAGAAAGCAATCATAGAGTTGTTCATTGTTGTTATGAATCCGATGAGGAAACATACAATGAACACGACGATAAGTGCGAACGTGTAGTTCGGTCTTTGACTTGGGTTCATTTCTTTTTAGAATATAATGTGGTTGGTTTGTAAATACTATTGTTGTTAGTGCATTTATTTTTCCACTCCAAATTTATATATCGTTTTTTGCTTGTACTGCTCGCCTGGCTCCAAAACCACCGACGGGAAATACGGATGGTTTGGCGTATCGGGGAAGTGCTGGCACTCAAAGCATATTGCACTGCGGCGTGGGAATGTTGCCCCGTGTTGCCCGGAATATCCGTCGGCCCAATTGTCGGTGTAAACCTGCACACCAGGCTCTGTCGTATAAACCTCCATGGTGCGCCCGCTTACCGGCTCCTTTATCTTCGCTGCAAAACTCAGTTCGCCTTCTTCCTTCTTGTTGAGCACGAAACAGTGATCGTACCCTTCGCCGTTCTTGATTTGCTCGTCGTCTGCGTCGATATCACGGCCCACTTCCTTCGGAGTACGGAAATCAAACGGGGTGTCCTTGACAAAGCGAATCTCGCCGGTAGGAATTGAATTGACGTCGATTGGAATGTAATAATCTGCATTAATTTCGCAAACAAGATTATCAATCGTCGGAGTTGGGTTTGCGATGCCAGCTAAACTGAAAAAGCCATGGTGCGTAAGGTTCATGATGGTCTTCTTGTTTGTACAGGCGAGGTATTCCAGAATTAGCTCATTGTCATCAGTGAATGTGAATTCAACTGTAACCCTGAATTCCCCAGTAAAGCCTTCTTCACCGTAGGCTGAAACATAGTGCAGTGCAAGGGAGCGGGGACCCATCTGGCGAGCTTCCCAAACACGCGCATGGAATCCAGTCGGACCGCCATGCAGTGCATTTGGCCCATTGTTTATCGCCAACTGATACTCTTTCTTGTTGAGTGTGAATTGGCCTTTGCAGATGCGGTTGCCATAACGGCCTATCAATGTCGACAAGAACGGTTCCGGACTGTTTATTACATCTTGAATATTGTCGTGGCCTTGAATGACGTTTGCCACGTTGCCATCCTTGTCGGGAACCATAATAGCAACAATAGCACCACCATAGTTGGTTATGGCAACTTCATAGCCTTTCCTGTTTCGAAGTATGTATAAGTCGGTTTTCTTCCCGTTAATCGTGGTCTGGAAATCTTTCCGATTCAGACCACACAGATTCACGTTTTCTGCTGTGTTCGTCATAATTCCATTGTTTTTAGTTATCGTATTAATTGCAAAGTAACCGAAAAAAAACGGAATCGACAAATTAAACGCGGAAAAAAACGTTTACATCAGTGTTAAAAACAACTAAACGAATGCGCATAGGAAATCTGCCACTACGTAGCTGCTGCCACCAACAAAAATCAAATCTGCTTGTGATGCAGACTGTTTCGCTTCTTCATAAGCTTGTTTCACTGTCGGATATGTATTTCCGACCAGCCCATGACGGATTGCCATCTTCTGTAACTCAATTTCGGATAAGGCCCGCTTAGTGTTGGCTTTTGTGAAATAATAAACTGCGTCTTTGGGCAATAATTCCAACACTCCATCAATGTCCTTGTCATTAACCATGCCGAAAACTATCCGCTTGGAATGGCAGTCCACACGTTTGAGCTGTTCGCTCAGATATTTCCAGCCTCCTACATTATGCCCGGTGTCGCATATCACAAGCGGGTTGGTGCTCACTGTTTGCCACCTTCCCATCAGTCCTGTCGATGCTGCAACTTGCTTAAATGCCTCCCTTGCATGTGCCACAATCATGTTTGGATTTGTATTGGCATCAAGTTGTGGATATTGACCTGATTCGCTCAATACGCGGATGGCTGTTAATACAGTGTTCGCATTTTTAATTTGATACAGTCCGCTCAAGTCGCCGACCAATTCGCCAAAATGCTTTGTTTGATACATCATTCCACCGTTGTTCAGTGGTTGGGCAGCCATGACCTCTTGTTCGTCTGCTGCAAAGATGATTGCAGAGCCGTGGCTCTTGGCAACTTCTTCGAAAACAGGACGAGTCTCTGCGTTATATTCACCGACTACAACTGGTACCCCATCTTTTATAATGCCGGCTTTTTCACGTGCAATTTGCGCGAGTGTATTGCCAAGAAACTGGGTATGGTCAAAGCTGATGTTGGTTATTATCGACAATTCAGGCGTTATAATATTCGTGCAATCAAGTCTACCGCCGAGCCCCACTTCTATTATTGCAATGTCAACTTGCTCATCACGGAAATACTTGAACGCCATAGCAGTCGTAACTTCAAAGAAGGATGGGTGTAGAGGTTCAAAAAAGTTGCGCTCGTCTTCTACGAACTTAACAACATACTCTTCACTAATTGGCATGCCGTTAATCCTTATACGTTCGCGGAAGTCTTTCAAGTGTGGTGAAGTATATAGTCCGACCTTGTATCCGCAGGCTTGAAAAAATGCAGCCATTGTATGTGAACACGACCCTTTGCCGTTTGTTCCTGCAACATGGATTGTCTTGTAATGTCTGTGGGGATGGTTGAAATGGGCATCCAGCATCAATGTGTTATACAATCCTTCCTTGTATCCTGACGCGCCCTGCCTCTCAAACATGGGCATCTGGTTAAACAAGTACTCTGTCGTTTCTTTATAAGTCATAGGTCTGCTAAAATAAATGAGGTGCCTCGATATCAGCACCCCATCGTTGATATTTAATTGAAATAATTCTTAAATCGCTGGAAGATTGATTGCTTGGTTTCAGAATCTCCCTTAAAGTTGTCGCTATTACGCAACTTCAACAAGGCCTCTTTCTCATCCTTGGACAGCGTCTTCGGCACATATACACTGATGTTGACGACCAAATCGCCAATGCCGCGTCCGTAGCCTTGCACGGCCGGCAGTCCCTTTCCCTTAAGTCGCAGTGTCTTACCGGGTTGCGTTCCATTCTCAATCTTAACCTTCAACTTGGTACCTTCAATGGTTGGTATCTCGACCTCACCGCCAAGTGCTGCTGTAGGGAAATCAAGCAAAAGGTTGTATATCAGATTGTTACCGTCGCGCACGAATGTGTCGTTCGGTTCTTCTTCGATATAAACTTGAATATCGCCGTTAATCCCGTTGTGCTTACCGGCGTTGCCCTTTCCTGGAATGTTGACGACCATTCCCTCGGCCACACCGGCTGGGATGTTGATTTCAACAACTTCTTCTCCTTTGACAATACCGCTGCCACCACAGTTGTGGCACTTGTTCTTTATTACCTTTCCCTCGCCATCGCAGGTCGGGCATACGCCTTGCGTCTGCACCATTCCGAAAAAGCTTTGCGTAGTATGCATTACCACTCCCGACCCATGACAGGTGGGGCAGGTCTCGGCAGCGCTACCGCTCTCAGCACCGCTTCCATGGCAATGTGAGCAGACTACGTCTTTACGGACTTTGAATTTCTTTGTCACACCGTTGGCGACATCGTTCAGCGACAACCTAACCTTAAGCCTGAGGTCACTACCGCGATACTGCTGTGGGCGGCGCTGTCCGCCACCAAAGCCGCCAAATCCGGCACGTCCTCCGAATATGTCGCCAAACATAGAGAAGATATCGTCCATGTTCATGCTGCCGCCATTGAATCCACCAAAGCCTCCGCCTGCCGGTCCATTGAATCCGAACTGGTCATATTGCTGGCGCTTTTGCGGGTCATGGAGAACGTCATACGCCTCGGCAGCCTCCTTGAACTTTTCTTCAGCCTCTTTGTTGCCTGGGTTTCGGTCGGGATGATATTTTATTGCTATTTTCCTGTAGGCTTTTTTTATTTCATCCTCAGATGCGTCTTTGCCTACGCCCAGCACTTCATAATAGTCTCTCTTTGCCATTTGCTTTGCCAGAGTCGTTGATGGTTACTGTCCTACGGCCACCTTGGCGTGGCGTATTACCTTTTCATTTAACATATATCCCGTCTGAATGCAGTCGAGCACCTTGCCTTTCTTGTCATCGCCCATGCCAGGAACCATGGCGACAGCTTCATGCACATCAGTGTCGAAATCTGCATCTTCCGTGTCAATCTTCTTCACTCCCAAGCCCTCGAGAACCTTTTGGAATTTTGCATAAATCAATTCCATGCCTTCCCTGAGAACCTTTGGGTCTTCTGTTTTTTCTCCGTTTGCAATGGCACGTTCCATGTCATCGAGGACTGGCAGAATGGCAGATATGGCTTTTTCGCCACCGTTCAATATCAGCTCAGCCTTTTCTTTCAATGTGCGTTTGCGGTAATTGTCAAATTCGGCAACAGAGCGCAAATACTTGTCTTTAAGTTCGGCAATCTGCTCATTGGCAACATCAAGCGGACTCTTCTCTGCTTCTTTTTCATCGGCAGTGGTTTCATTTTTCGTCTGGCTTGCTGCAGTCTCGTCGCCGTTAACGCCGGCCTGCTCTTCGCAGACCTTCTCGTCGCCGTTCTCTATTTCTATTTCCTTTTCCTTCTCTTCCATAATAGTTGTCTGTCTTTTGTTGTATTACAAAACAGTACTGCAAAAACCATGCCTAATTGTTGCCGTACATCTTGGCCTTCAACTCCTTTATGCTCTCATCGTATATATACTGGTCGTATTCCATCAGTTTGTCTATAGTGCCGTTCGGAGTGAGCTCTATGATACGGTCGGCCACAGTCTGTATGAACTCGTGGTCGTGGCTGGCAAACAGAATGTTGCCCTTGAAGTTTATGAGATTGTTGTTGAATGCCTGTATGCTCTCCAAGTCAAGGTGGTTTGTCGGCGTGTCAAGTATCAGGCAGTTGGCGTTTTTCAGCTGCATCCTTGCTATCATGCAACGCATTTTCTCGCCTCCGCTCAGCACGTTAACCTTCTTGAGCACATCCTCGTCTTTGAACAACATCCTGCCCAGGAAGCTCTTCATCTGCACCTCGTTGCCTTTGCCAAACTGGCTGAGCCAGTCGACGAGGTTAAGGTCGCTGTCGAAAAACTCCGAGTTGTCGAGTGGCAGATATGCTGTTGTTATCGTCACGCCCCACTTGAAATCTCCGGCATCTGCCTTACGGTTGCCGTTGATAATCTCGAACAAGGCCGTCATGGCCTTTGGCGTGCGGCTGAGGAATACCGTTTTTTGCCCTTTTTCAATTGTGAAATTAACGTGGTCAAACAGAACGGTGCCGTCAGTGTCTACTGCCTTGAGGTCGTTGACTTCGAGAATCTGTGTGCCAGGTTCGCGCTCCATTTGGAATATGATGCCGGGATACTTCCTTGATGAGGGGCGTATTTCTTCAACATTAAGCTTTTCAAGCATCTTCTTGCGGCTTGTCGTCTGCTTGCTCTTTGCCACATTGGCAGAGAAACGGCGGATGAACTCTTCGAGTTCCTTGCGTTTCTCTTCTGCCTTTTGCCTTTGGTTCTGGGCTTGGCGCAGGGCCAGCTGCGAACTTTCATACCAGAACGAATAGTTGCCGGCAAACACAGTTACCTTGCCGAAGTCTATGTCTACGGTCTGTGTGCTCACGGCATCGAGGAAGTGGCGGTCGTGGCTCACCACCAGTACGGTCTGCTCAATGTTGCTCAAATATTCCTCAAGCCACATCACCGTGTCCAGGTCGAGGTCGTTGGTAGGCTCGTCAAGCAAAAGGTTGTCGGGGTGGCCGAACAAAGCCTTGGCCAGCATGACACGCACCTTCTCGTTGTTTGACAGGTCGCTCATCATCTTGTCGTGCAGGTCGTCTTTGATGCCCAGGTTGGTAAGCAACTGGTCGGCGTCGCTCTCGGCGTTCCAACCGTCCATTTGTGCAAACTTATCCTCAAGTTCGGCTACCCTGATGCCATCCTCCTCGCTGAAGTCAGGCTTCATATAGAGAGCTTCGCGCTCCTTCATGTTCTCCCACAGAGGCGCATGGCCCATGAGGACGGTGTCGCGCACGCTGTAGCCGTCGTATTTGAAGTGGTCCTGCTCCAATACCGACATGCGCTCGCCCGGCCCGAGTTCCACCGAGCCTTTGTTGGGTTCGAGTTCGCCGCTGATGGCCCGCAGCAATGTCGACTTGCCCGCGCCATTCGCACCGATGACGCCATATATGTTTCCATTGGTGAACTTGATGTTCACATCCTTGTAAAGTACTTTCTTCCCAAATTGAATAGCCAAGTTTGTGACTGTGATCATAATCTCTTTGCCTTATTATTTTACTGTAAAAACAACACTGTCTGTAAATTTAGCGCAAAATTAATATAATTTTCCGAGATGGCCAAATGGGAGGGGCTTCTGTGAGCATTTATCGCAGGCTTTTGGGCAACAGCAACCAATTTTGCTGGCTTACGACGCATTATTCGGTTGCGGCCGCCGCCAGGCTGGCTTGGGCGGTGATGGTGCCGGTGTCCCCTGGGGGCAGGCATCGTGGGCCGTGAAAAAACAATGGGGGCGCCCCCCTTGCAGGTGCGCCCCCGTTTCTTGGAAATGTCAAGCTTTTGTGTTGTCTTGTAGTGGTCTCATCATACGATGCCCTGTGCCATCATGGCCTTGGCCACCTTCATGAATCCGGCAACGTTTGCTCCCTTCTCGTAGTTGATGTAGCCATCGCTTTCGGTTCCGTATTTCACGCAGTTGTCGTGAATGTCCTTCATTATGACTTTCAGTCGGTTGTCAACGTCTTCGGCTGTCCAGCTGAGCCTTTCCGAGTTCTGGCTCATCTCGAGGCCCGACACCGACACGCCGCCGGCGTTTGAAGCCTTGCCCGGTGCATAAAGAATCTTGGCACTCTGGAATGCCTCGATGGCTTCGGGAGTCGAAGGCATGTTGGCGCCCTCGGCAACAGCTATTACACCGTTTGCCACAAGCGTCTGAGCCTCGTCGCCGTTGATTTCGTTCTGTGTGGCGCATGGCAGCGCAATGTCTGCCTTTTCGCCCCAAGGCCTTTCGCCGGCGTGATAAACGGCGTTGGGATATTCATCGGCATATTCCTTGATACGCCCGCGCTCTATATTCTTGAGCTCCATGACATAGTCAAGCTTTTCGCGGTCTATTCCATCCGGGTCGTAGATATAGCCGTCAGAGTCTGACAGGGTGAGAACCTTGGCGCCGAGCTGTATGCACTTTTCTGCAGCATACTGTGCAACGTTGCCCGACCCGGAGATGAGCACGCTCTTGCCGGCCAGCTCGATGTTTCTGGTGCTGAGCATTGACAGCAAGAAATAAACAGTGCCATAGCCTGTTGCCTCCGGGCGGATGAGCGAACCGCCAAACTCGCGGCCCTTGCCTGTCAGCACACCGCTCCACTCGTGGGTAAGCTTTTTGTATTGACCGAAGAGATAGCCTATTTCGCGTCCGCCAACGCCTATGTCGCCGGCCGGCACGTCGATGTCCGGGCCTATGTGCCTGTACAATTCGTTCATGAATGCCTGGCAGAACCTCATCACCTCTGCATCGCTCTTGCCACGCGGAGAGAAGTCGGAGCCGCCCTTTGCGCCTCCCATTGGCAATGTTGTAAGCGAGTTCTTGAAAGTCTGCTCGAAGGCAAGGAATTTCAATATGCCCAGGTTTACTGACTTGTGGAAGCGAATGCCGCCTTTGTAAGGGCCTATCACGTTGTTGTGCTGGATGCGGTAGCCCATGTTGGTCTGCACTTGGCCTTTGTCGTCAACCCATGTAACGCGGAACTCGATAACTCTGTCAGGAATGCAAAGTCGTTCGATGAGGTTGGCTTTCTCAAATTCAGGGTGTTTGTTGTACTCCTCTTCTATGGTCGGGAGTACCTGGCTTACGGCCTGGATGTATTCAGGCTCATTGGGGAATCTGCATTTAAGATTCTCTACGACTTGTGCTGCATTCATAATCTTCTGTTTTATTAGTTGGTTGTTCTAATTGTGTTTGCGTATCCGAAAATCGCTTGCAAAGATAAAGCATTTTCTTGAAATTGCAAGCGTTTTATCAAAATATTTGCGAAAATATTATCTTTTTGCCATTAATTTATGATTAATTTGAGGAAAAATGACAAAATTGTACTGTAAAATGTGTGCGTAAACAACAATCGTGCCCACAGTTCTTTTGCACGATTGACAACATAAATAAGCCGCTCACTGCAGCCCGACGGAGTGTCAGTCTTAGTGAGCGGCTGGATTTATTTGGCTGCGATGTGGCTATGCCGGCATCAGTCCATGCAGCATTTGTTTTTCAGCTTGTCTACATACGCGTCTATCACTGCCACGGCTGTGATGTTTACAATGTCGCGTACGCTGCATTCGAAATCGGTGAAATGTATAGGCTTGTTGAGCCCCATCTGTATCGGGCCTATTATTTCTGTGTCAGGGTCGAGCGTCTGCAGCAGTTTGTAGGCACTGTTGGCGCTGCTCAGATTGGGGAACACGAGCGTGTTGACGTCGAGGCCCTTGAGCCGCGAGAAGGGGTACTTGCTGTCGCGCAAGTCTTTGTTGAGGGCAAAGTTTACTTGCATCTCACCGTCGACAGCGAGGTCGGGGCATTGCCTGTGCAGCTCTTCAACAGCCTGGTGAACCTGCAGCGGGCTTCCGGCCTCGTCGGTTCCGAAGTTGCTGTAGCTCAACATTGCCATCACCGGTGTGTCGTTGAAGAACCTCACTGTCATGGCGCTGAGCTTTGCTATGTCGACGAGCACCTCCTTGTCGGGGTGGCGGTTGATGAGCGTGTCGGCAATGTAGAACGTGCCCTTCTTGGAGTTCAGGATATGCATCGTGCCAAAGTGCTTGTACTCCTTGCGTATGCCTATGACCTCCTTGGCCACCTTTATGGTGTTCGAGTATTTTGTATAGAGGCCTGTGATGAACGCATCGGCCTCGCCGGTCTCCACCATCATCATGCCGAAATAGTTGCGTTCAAACATCTTGTCGTTGGCTTCTTCGATAGTATAGCCCTGGCGCTGGCGTTTCTCGGCCAGAATCATTGCGTAGCGCTCGCGCCGTTCGGCCTGGTTGTCGTGCCTTAGGTTGACAATTTCTATGCCGTCGAGGTTCAGGTCGAGTTCCTTTGCCAATTTGGCAATGCGCTCATCGTTGCCCAGGATTATGGGCTGGCATATACCTTCGGCCTTGGCCTGCACCGCAGCCTTTAACATGGTGGGATGAATGCCCTCGGCAAAAACTACCCTCTGTGGGTTGTTGCGCGCGGTGTCATAGAGCTTTTGCGTGAGCTTTGTCTCCTGTCCGAGCATCTCCCTGAGCTGGTTCTTGTAGGCAGCCCAGTCGGTTATCGACGTGCGAGCCACTCCGCTGTCCATGGCGGCCTTTGCCACAGCCGCCGACACTTCGGTGATGAGCCTCGGGTCGACGGGCTTCGGTATGAAGTACGACGGGCCGAAAGTGAGGTTGTTGACGTGATAAACGTCGTTCACCACGTCGGGCACCGGCTGCTTGGCCAGGTCGGCAATGGCGTTGACGGCGGCCATCTTCATTTCCTCGTTGATGGCCGATGCATGCACGTCGAGCGCTCCGCGGAATATGTAAGGGAACCCAATCACATTGTTTATCTGGTTTGGATAGTCAGAGCGGCCCGTGGCCATGAGCACGTCGGGCCTGCTCTCCATGGCCTCTTCGTAGCTAATCTCCGGCACAGGGTTGGCCAGCGCGAACACGATGGGCTGGTCGGCCATCGACCTTATCATGTCTTGCGTGAGCACGTTGCCTTTCGACAGCCCGACAAAAACGTCGGCTCCCTTGATGGCTTCTTCGAGAGTGTGGATGTCGCGCCGGTCTGTGGCAAACATCTTTTTCTGCTCTGTGAGGTTAGCCCTGTCGCTGGTTATCACTCCCTTTGAGTCGAGCATCACTATGTTTTCGCGGCGTGCGCCGAGCGCCATGTACAGCTTGGTGCACGATATGGCAGCCGCGCCGGCTCCGTTGACCACAATCTTGACGTCCTTGATGTCTTTGCCGTTCACTTCAAGGGCATTCCTCAGGCCTGCGGCAGATATTATGGCCGTGCCGTGCTGGTCGTCGTGCATCACAGGTATGTCAAGGCTCTTCTTCAGCCGTTCCTCAATGTAAAAGCATTCGGGTGCCTTGATGTCTTCAAGGTTGATGCCTCCGAAAGTGGGCGCTATGCGCTCTACGGCCTCGCAGAATTTCTCCGGGTCTTTCTCGGCCACCTCTATGTCGAACACGTCGATGCCGCCGTATATCTTGAACAGCAGGCCCTTGCCCTCCATCACCGGCTTTCCGCTTATTGCCCCTATGTCGCCGAGACCCAACACGGCGGTGCCGTTGCTTATCACGGCCACAAGGTTGCCCTTGTCGGTATATTTGTAGGCATCTTCATTGTTCTGCTGTATTTCCAGGCACGGATATGCCACGCCCGGAGAATACGCCAAGCTCAAGTCTGTCTGCGTCCGATAGGGTTTTGTGGGTTTGACCTCGATTTTTCCCGGCCTGCCATTGGCATGATACTGCAATGCGGCCTCCTTTGAAATTTTCACCATGATAGTTACTCCTTAATTCGTTTTTATGTTGTTGCATGGCTGGCTGAGCAGCCCCGTTTCGTACGTTAAAATTACCTGTCCTGCCATTTGTATGTAACAAACTATGGTTCAACATGTTGCAACATGCGCCATTTGCCGCCCCGAAACGCCCTGTACGGGATGTCCAAACGGCCTGTCCGGCATGCCCGTATGGGCCGTATGGGCCACTGGGCCCTTGCCCGGCATCCCTCGCCCCCGTTTCTGTAAAGAAAACGCTCGGCCGCGATTCCCATCCGGGCTGGCCCGGTGAGCATGCAGAATGGTGCTTGATGCATATTAACTTCTATGCAAAGGTAAGAAAAACTAATTGAAAACTATCGGCTTTTTTTATTATTTTAGTAACTTTGCAAATTAAATTATCGATTATGGTTGAAAATAAAAATATAACAACATATAAAGAATCGCTCAAGGAGAAAATACTGTCTGCTGCGATGGCCCTGTTTGCAGAGAAAGGAATCAAGGCGGTGAAGATGGATGACATTGCAAATTCGCTGTCGATTTCGAAGCGCACCATCTACGAGATATGCGAGAACAAGGAAGACTTGCTGTTTGAAGGCGTCAAGAAGCGCAAGAGTGCCCAGCAGGAAGCACTGCGCGAATTTGCCGAAGGGGCCGACAACGTTATGGATATCGTACTTCACTCTTTCAGGCTCACAATAGAGCAATTCAAGTTTACCAACCCAGTATTCTATTCCGACCTGATGAAATATCCCAGGATAATGAGGTATTTCGAGGAAGACAAGAAAAAGTCGCAAAAGCAATTCCGCGAATTCCTCCACCGGGGCATTGGTGAGGGATATTTTCGTGAAGACGTCAATTACGACCTTATTATATATATACTAAGCGCGCAAGAACGATATATAATGATGTCGCAACTCTATAACATGTACTCTATGGAAGAAATATTCTACAACCTTATATTTATCTCTCTGCGCGGCATCTGTACCAACAAGGGCATAGAAGTCTTGGACAGTTTCCTCATAAACATCAAATCATGAACCAATGCTCCCGGGCATTTGTGCTGACTGGCCTTGTTGTGGCAATACTGCTGGCCATGCACATGTTGCCCACATTATATGTCAATGACATTGAATTGCGCCACGTAAACATACTGAGCGACGTGCTGCCCGAACCTTATGGAACCGACGGCGCCACAGCCGAAGTAGTTGCGCCACCAGCTCCACCTGCGCCCGTTGCCGTTGCCGACAGTGACAGTACGGCAGCAAGGGTGGAGGAGGTACACCCTGATGGTGTTACCATGATTGCCGACTATTCTGCAGGCGAGGCCGGTGGAATGGATCATTTTTACCACATGCTTGCCGGTGCGGGGGCGGCTGGGCGTCCGGTGCGTATTGCCTACTTTGGCGATTCGTTCATCGAGGGCGACATACTTACGTGCGACTTGCGCGAAAAACTGCAACAGGCGTTTGGCGGAAACGGAGTTGGGTGGGTTGACTGCGGAAGCAAAATAAACGGTTTCCGGCGCACGATAACACAAAATTTCGGAGGCTTTGCAGAGTATGAGGTGGTAAAGAAACCCTACTCACACAAGGTGGAGGGCATAAACCAGCGATACTTCATACCGTCTGAAGGGGCTTTTGTCACAACTAAAGGCACGACATACAAGCCGCACTCGGCTTCGTGGCAAGTGGCCCGCCTCTTCTTGCGTACCGACACCACGCTTACAGTGACGGCACAGACGGACAACGGCAGGCGGCACACGTACAACGTGAAGTCGTCGCCGTCGGTACAGATGCTTACCATGGCCGACACCACCAACAGTATATCATACAGCTTCACCGGCGTTGGCCGCGACACCTATGTCTACGGCATGGCGCTCGAATCGGCCGGAGGGGTGGTGCTCGACAATTTCAGCATGAGGGGGTCGGCAGGATATACTCTGGCAAGCATACCGCAGCAAACATTGCGAGATTTTGCCAGGCTTCGCCCATACGACCTTATCGTGCTGCATTTCGGACTCAACGTGCTGAATGAAAAAAGCCAGATTGCCAATTACAAGGCATACACAAAGCGTATGCAGAAGGCTGTCGACAACCTGCGCAAGGCATTCCCCGAGGCATCGATACTCATAGTGAGCGTGCCCGACCGTGACCAGCGCACGGCTGCCGGCATACGTACCATGAACGGGGTTGAGTCGCTCGCCGCTTACCAACAGCTGATGGCCTCGGAGTGCCGTGTGGCTTATTTCAACCTGTTCGAGGCCATGGGAGGGCGCGAGAGCATGAAAGCCATGGTGGACAAAGGATGGGCCAACAAAGACTACACCCACCTGAGCTTTGCCGGTGGGAAGCATGTGGCCAACTACATCTTTGAATCATTCATGGCCGGATTTGAAAACTATAAACGTCGAAACAACATTAAATAGAACAATGCTTGACAGTATTTCACATTTGTTGGCATACAATCCAGACGAGCCTCTGATATTCAGCAGCGGCCTTTTCCTGTTTCTCTTCCTGGGCTTTTCGTTCGTCTACATGCTCCTGCAGAGGCAGCGAGTTCTGCGATTGCTGTTTGTCACGGCCTTTTCATACTACTTCTATTATAAGAGCAGCGGTGTTTACTTTGTGCTTCTGGCCATTGTCACCGTGAGCGATTATTTCATTGCAGCCGGAATATGGAACTACAGGCAGCGCCACCCCGAGCGCAGACTGTTGCCAAAGGTGCTGGTTGCGCTGAGCCTTTGCATCGGATTGGGCATGCTGGGCTATTTCAAGTATACCAATTTCTTTGCAGGTCTCATTGCCCGCATGGTTGACTTCAACTTTCAGCCGTGGGACATCTTCCTGCCCGTTGGCATAAGCTTCTTCACGTTTCAAAGCCTCAGCTATACGATAGATGTGTATCGCGGGCAGCTCAAACCTCTGCCCTCGTTGCTTGACTATGCGTTCTTTGTGTCGTTTTTCCCCCAACTCGTTGCCGGCCCCATAGTCAGGGCGCGCGACTTCGCCCCCCAGATACGGCATCCGTTGGTCGTTACAAGCGACATGTTTGCCAAGGGCGTGTTCCTTATTTCCATAGGCCTCTTCAAGAAAGCAGTGATAAGCGATTACATCAGCCTCAACTTTGTTGACCGTATATTCGACAATCCCGGATTGTACAGCGGGATAGAGAATCTGCTCGGATTGTATGGCTATGCCCTGCAGATATATTGCGACTTCAGCGGATACAGCGACATGGCCATTGGCTTGGCGCTGCTTCTGGGATTCCATTTTCCAATGAACTTCAACGCACCATACGTCAGCAGCAGCATATCGGAGTTTTGGAGGCGCTGGCATATTTCGCTCTCTACGTGGATACGCGACTATATATACATATCGATGGGAGGCAACCGCAAGGGAAAGCTGCGCACGTATGTAAACCTGGTGGTTACCATGCTTCTTGGCGGATTGTGGCATGGCGCAAGCCTAAATTTCGTGGCTTGGGGCGGCATGCACGGTTTGGCGCTGGCTGCTCATAAGTATTTCCGCACCGATGTGCTTCACCACGACAGGAATTACCGTTCACACGGCTTGCGCAAGGCATTGGCGTGCATAATCACTTTCCATTTCGTATGCTTCACGTGGATATTTTTCAGAAACGGAACGTTCGAGGCAAGTGGTGTAATGCTGAAGCAAATATTCACCGACTTCCACCCCGAACTGTTCTGGCAGGTTGTCGTCAACTACAAATATGTGTTCATGCTGATTGCCTTGGGCTATCTGACCCACTTCATTCCAGACTCGTGGCAGGAGCGCATGATATATTGCCTGAAGCGGGGCAATATAGTTGTCGACGCATTGCTTATAACAGCTGTCATCTATATAGTTATCCAGATAAAGAGCAGCACCATCCAACCGTTCATCTATTTCCAGTTTTAAGAATGGCAAAGCGAAGTGGCAAGCCGGTTGTCGGGCTTGCCACTTCGCTTTATTCAGGTTGGTTGTTACTGGTGTTGCTCGCGGAGCAGGTCGTTGACAGTCTTCACAGGATTGAACGTTGTCAGCGGAACTTCTACGAAAACGGTGTTCCAGTCACTCATGGCCCCGTTCCACAAGCCGGGCAGTTCGAGGGCCTTGAGCTCTTTGCCGTTCTTGCTCTTGCTGCTGATGAAGCCAGTGGTCTTGTCTACGTATTTAGGCAGGTCAAACGCGTTGCCCTTGTAATCCTTTACGGCGCAGACCAAGTCGACGGGATTGAAGTGTGTGCCTTTGGTGAACATCTCGACATACTCCTTGTTAGACTTGTCTATCTGGCTGCTCTCAAGTATCTGCAGGCTCACAGTGCCGTCATGGTTGTATGTAAGGAACGGGCCTCCGCCGGGTTCACCCACGTTCTTGACCACACCGCAAACGCGTATCGGTCGGTTCAGCTTGTTTTTGAGGTATATCACCAGTTCGGCATCCTCCAAGTGCTTGATGTCCTGCTTTCGGCAGCATAGGTCGTTCTGCACGAAACGTATGATGCTCTCGAGCTGCTCGTGTGAGTAATTTCCTGTCTCAAGAAGGTTGAGGTATTCAAACACTTTTTCCTGTATCGTTACGAGCACGCCAGCAATCACTTGCTTGTATAGCACTGTGTCGCCTTTGAGCCTGTCGGGCACTACATTGTCGATGTTCTTTATGAATACTATGTCGGCCTCTATCTCGTTAAGATTCTCGATGAGCGCGCCGTGGCCTCCCGGGCGGAACAACAGCTTGCCGTCTTCAGTCCTGAAGGGGGTGTTGTCTGGGTTGGCGGCAATCGTATCTGTTGAGGGCTTTTGCTCAGAGAACGAGATGTCATAGTCTACGTTGAATTTTTCACTGTAATATCCAAGCTTGGCCTCGACCATCGACTTGAACAAATGCAGGTGCTCGTGGCTTACTGTAAAGTGGATGCGAGACTTACCCTTGCTTGAAGCATAGAGGGCGCCCTCAACCAGATGCTCTTCCACGGGAGTGCGAACACCGTCATCATATTTGTGGAAAAGCAACAAGCCTTTAGGCAGCTGCCCATAGTTCAGCCCCTTGCTCTCCAGTAGGTTGGCCACAATCGCCTTATAGTTGCCGTCGGCTATCAAGTCGCAGACAGACTTGCCTTCGTTGTTTAAGCAAGCCTTGTCAAGCGCATCATAGAAAGCAAACCGCTTCAAGCCGTCGAAAAAATGCTTTTCAAAATCTGTCGTCGGAACATCGTAATCAGCGTCAAGGAAAGCAAACAAGTCTTTGAACATACGGCTTGCGGCACCAGAGGCAGGAACAAACTTCACTATCTGCTTGCCTTGTTCCTTGTAATTCTCCCATGCAGCCTCATACTGTTTGCATTCGTCGTCGGTCAAAGCCATGATTCCATGGCCGATGCCGGCAGCTGCTTCTAATCTCAAAAATGGGAAGCCTGTTTTAAACTCATCAAGCTGATTCTTGATTTGCTCTTCTGAAATGCCCTTGGAGGCAATCTGTTTCAAGTCGTCTTGTGATAACATATATATTGAATTTAAAGTAATTTCGTCACAAATATACTAACTTTCCGCCGAAAAATTGAAATAATGAGATAAAAGTTGTACCTTTGCAATGATATATTAACACACAGAGAGTAATTATGGCCGATAGATTTGAGTTTACACATCAGGAAAAAGCAGCATCTTTGCTATTATACTCCACGCTGAAGGAAAAGATTGGGCCGTCACTTCTTCCCGATGACGAGAAGAAGATACGTGGCCACCTTGCTGATTCTGTAAAGCAGAATCTCATCAAGCGTGATGTGTTTGGGCTTAACCCGGTATTGTTCGGTTTCCAAACAGCCATGATTGTTGTTGACGAGATTGGGCTCAAAAGAGATGCCGTGCTGGCGATACTGCTGCACCCAAGCGTGTCTAACGGTTATGTTTCAATAGACGAAGTGCGTGAGCAGTTCGGCGATTCCGTGGCCCGCATACTCCACGGGCTGGAAAGGATAGCCGACCTGTATGCCAAGAATCCTGTCATTGAGAGTGAGAATTTCCGCAACCTGTTGCTGTCTTTCGCCGAAGACATGCGGGTGATTCTAATAATGATAGCAGACAGGGTTAACCTCATGAGGCAAATACGCGACACGGAGAACACAGAGGCCAAGATGAGGGTGTCTGAAGAGGCTGCCTATCTTTACGCCCCGCTGGCCCACAAGCTTGGCCTGTATAAGCTGAAAAGCGAACTTGAGGATCTGTCGTTGAAATACTTGGAGCACGATGCCTATTACATGATAAAGGACAAGCTGAATGCCACCAAGCAGGCCCGTGATGCCTATATCAGCAGGTTCATCGAACCGATACAGAAACGGCTTATGGATGCGGGACTGCGCTTCCACATGAAAGGCAGGACAAAAAGCATTCATTCGATATGGCAAAAGATGAAGAAACAGAAGTGTGCCTTTGAAGGCATATACGACTTGTTTGCCATACGTATCATTCTCGATTCGCCGCAAGACAAGGAGAAAATGCAGTGTTGGCAGGCTTATTCCATTGTCACTGACATGTATCAGCCGAATCCGAAGCGCTTGCGCGATTGGTTGTCTGTGCCGAAGTCAAATGGATATGAAAGCCTGCATATCACGGTGCTCGGGCCTGAACAGAAATGGGTTGAGGTGCAAATAAGGACCGAGAGGATGGACGAGATAGCCGAGCGGGGAGTGGCGGCACACTGGAGATACAAGGGCATAAAAGGTGAAATTGGGCTCGATGAATGGCTTACAAACATACGCAACATCCTCGAAACGAGCGATGACCTGCAGGTCATGGACCAGTTTAAAATGGATTTGTATGAGGACGAGGTATTCGTTTTCACCCCAAAAGGAGATTTGTTTAAGTTTCCAAAAGGCGCAACAGTATTGGATTTTGCCTACCACATACATTCAAAGATAGGCAGTAGCTGCACAGGGGCCAAGATAAACAACAAGATTGTAACCTTGCGCGAAGAACTGCACAGTGGCGACCAGGTTGAGATACTGACCTCAAGCACCCAGAAACCCAAGCAGGCATGGCTCAACATCGTGAAGACATCGCGCGCCAAGGCTAAGGTAAGGCTGGCCTTGAAAGAAACGCAGGTGAAGGAAGGGCAGTATGCGAAAGAAGTCATAGAGAGGAAATTCAAGAACCGCAAGATTGAATTCGATGAGTCAACCATGGCCCGGCTTATCAAAAAGATGGGCTTCAAAGAGGTTAGCGATTTCTATAGGCAGATTGCAGATGGCGAATTGGACACCAATGAGGTAATCGACAAGTACGTTGAGCTTCAGTCAAAGGAAAAGAGTGGGGCAGGGGACCAGCCTGCCCGAAGTGCGGAGGAATTCAATTTCAATGCTGCCAATGAGATGTCTGTGCCCAATGACGATGTTTTGGTTATAGACAGAAACCTTAAGGGCATCGACTATCAACTTGCCCGTTGCTGTCAACCGATTTATGGTGACGACGTCTTCGGGTTCGTCACAGTCAACGGAGGAATAAAGATACACCGAACCGACTGTCCTAATGCGGCAGAGTTGAGAAAGCGTTTCGGCTACCGTATTGTCAAAGCCCGATGGAGCGGCAAAGGTTCGTCGAAGTATTCAATCACACTCAGAGTTATTGGAAATGACGACATAGGCATCGTAAACAACCTTACAAGCATAATAAGCAAAGACGAACGACTGACATTGCGCTCTATAAGCATCGACAGCAACGATGGCTTGTTTAGGGGCAACCTGGTGGTTATGCTTGAAGACACCTCGCGCCTTGAGTCTCTAATAAAGAGGTTGCGCACTGTAAAGGGGGTGAAACAGGTTGAGAGAATATAAAAAACTGCCGCCATATTTTGGGAGAATAAGAATAGAATGCCCGAGGATTCTCTCCTCGGGCATTCTATTTGATGCACATAGAGTTAATTCATATCTGCTGCATATTTGGGGTACAATGCCTGTCAATGTATGGTCATAGGACAGTGTGCAGGATAAATTCTCAGACTAAGCTCATGCCATGTCATAATCGATTGGTATTTGCTTTCATCCAATGAAAGTCAATTGCGTGCGTCGATATTCCTTATGTTATCTTGCATATTTAATTCTTATCACTGCGCCACCGCTTGGTGCGAGATGTATTTTAAGGGAGTCGTTGCTTTTCACCAATATCCTTTCATAGCTTATCGGATAGGGATTTGTACGATAGTCGGCTCCAGGCCCGTCGGAAAACACCTCAGCGACATACTGGTTGTCTTTGTCGAGGAAGGAGAAGTTGACTGTGATGTCACGCGGGTTTTCATCCGTCGCACTCCCCACATACCAATCGTCGCTGTATCGGTCTTTTCGGGCGATAGTCAGAAATGAGCCAATCTTCGCGTCAAGCACCACCGTCTTCTCGAAATTTGTGGGCACGGTCTCTATGAAACTGAAGGCGGGATGACCTTCATAGTTCTCTATCTTGTCCGCAGCCATCTGCCACGGTGAATATAGCAGTATGTACTCTGCAAGTTGCTTCGTGACGGTGGTTTGCGGGCGAGTGCCTGGCTGTGCCTTATTTGTAAAGTCAAAAATGCCAGGAGTGAAGTCCATTGCTCCTGCAAGGCCGCGCGTGAACGGTAATACACAAACATGATACGGCGGGTTGCCCCCATCTGAGCTCCACGCGTTGTACTCCTGTCCGCGCATGCCCTCACCCGACATCAGGTTTGGCCACGTGCGGCAGAGACCTGATGGCATGGCCGGTTCGTGGTTGATGACCATGATGTGATATTTTGCCGCCGTCTCCAAGACCTTCCGGTAGTGGCGTATGCCGTACTGCGAGTGCTGGTCTTCCTTGTCATCCATGAGGGGATTGACGTAACCCGTCTTTATGACCTTTATGCCAAGCCGCCGGTAAAGAGAAAACGCGCTGTCGAGCTGGTTCTCATAGTTACTTGCCGCGCCGCCTGTCTCGTTGTGTGCCACAAGGCTTACGCCTCTGTCGAGAGCATAGCGCTGAAGGCCCTCGAGGTCGTAGTCTGGGTAAGCATTGGTGAAGCTGAACTTGTCGCCATCCTTTGTCCAGTCGCCGTCCCAACCATAGTTCCAACCTTCCACTAGCACCCCTTTCATGTGATGGCGAGCGGCAAAGTCGATGTATCTTTTGGCATTATATGTAGTCGCTCCGTGGTTCGGCCCTTGACTCCAAGTATAATCCCTCATATGCATTTCCCACCAAATGCCGACATATTTTCCTGTTGTAATCCACGAAGTGTCAGCTATCTTGCAAGGTTCATTGAGATTGAGCATCAGTTTCGACGTTATGAGCTCACCGGGAGTCTTAGTGATGGTTATTGTACGCCATGGCGATACGAACGGAGCTGTGGCATACACCTTAACGCCGTTGCTCCAAGGTGTGAGTGCCGCGACGAGTGTCACAGCCGCTCCGGGGAGATGGCGCGGAGTATAATTGAGACTCGCATAGTCGGTGAGGTTGGCTTCGTGGAGCACCATAAACAGTGAGTCGCCTACCTCTATGGTGATTGGCGTAGATACGGTATCCTTAGTGCTGAGCGGAGCTTTCGTCCAAAGAGCCTCATAGTATCGGGTTCGATTGGTGGGTTCGGTCCATGCCTCGGCATCAACCGGCATGGTAATCTGTGTTTTCTCTTCCATTATCTGGAAGTCACCAAGGTTCTTTTGGCGCGGAAACTCATAGCGGAAGCCCAGCCCGTCGTTGAATACTCGGAACACCAAAGAGAGCTGCCGTCTCAGCCTGTCCTTCTGCTGCAGATTGACACGGAGCTCATTGTAGTGGCAGTCTACAACGCGATCCTCCCCCCACGGCTGTGTCCACGTCCCATGCTTCGTGTTCCTTGACTTTGACGTTATCCTGAAATCGTTGTCGAACGGTGCGTCGCTGAGCCGAAAACCAAGATAGGACGTGTTGACCACAACTTTGTCGTTGTGATTGACAGTGTAATACGGCCTGCCGTCCTTGACACCTATCGTCACCTTGATGCTTCCATCGGGCGAAGTCACCACATCGGCCGCAAAGCCCGCCGTCGGGGCCGCCACGAACAGTAGCGCGGCGGCCAGGCAACGGCATAAATGGTTTTGTTTCTTAAACATTGTTGATACATTAAAGATTGTCCATCAGTTGGGATGCCTTGTCAGGCTGAAGAGTGTTCAAGAGGTTGAAACACTCATCGAGAGTCTTGAGCGCGGAACTTTCTGACGCATGTTTCACCATGAGAGTGTACCACCTATATATAAGCTGTAGGTCTGACTCTTTGTAGCCTACTCCGGTGAAGGCCTGCAGCTTTGATAGATAGCGGTAACCAAATTCGGCGGTAGGTTCTATGATTGTGCCCTCGCCATAGTCATTCCATGTCGAGACTTGCAGCCACTGTAGTCCGGCGTCGCCGGCCGCCCTCAGCTGTCTGTCGAAGAGCGACCCACCCTCGTCATCATAGGAAGCATAGCCGTCTCCGGCGTTGCCCTCCTTATAATAGTCCTTGAAGCCGGGCATGGCGCCGCCAATGACAAAGTCGAAATTGCCTTTCGCCCATCTGTACCAGCTGTCGGAAGCCGCATTGCCCCAAAGATATTCGCCCATGCTGTTGGAATATGACTCATCGTTGACAAGTGAGGAGTGGCCGTTGAGCACCACAAAGGCCGGTCTGTCCGTTAGTGCTTGGAAAATGCGAAACCACAGCTTGGGCGTCTTGACAGCTTGTGGCCCGAATACGAGGAGCAGAGGTTTGCCTCTCACTTTGGCATAGTTGTCGGATTGGAAAAAATGCGTGGCGAGGTATCTCATGTCCTCACGACCTTTTGCAACAGGGTCAGAAACTTTAGACAGCGTCTGGTCCTCATAGACAATGGCCATCTTGAGGCCGGTCTTCTCGATTATGCTGAACAAGGCCCCGTGTTGCTTGTATGTCGCGCAGTGGTATTGTCGGCATCTGAACCGTACCAATCAACCATAACACCGTCAACGCCTGAATACTTCATCAGCAAGCATTGGTATTTGAGAATGGTTTCGTCGCCAGATGCGTAAGGGCCTGTTAGGGGATGATAGTGCGAGGCGACATCTCCTGTAGAATGATCAATCGAGGTGTTCATGATCCAGTGCCAACCCCATTTTCCGTCGAGGCTTGACGAGGATGTCTCGAACCAAGGCATGAAATGGACATACACGTTCATGTTGTTTGTCTTGGTGGGCAATACGGACTTCACCGTTTCTGTGTAATCCTTATCACCGTTTCCACTGTCGCCGTCATTGCTGTCGCTGCATGACGGCAGCATGACGGCGCAAACAGTGAAAAGCATTGTGTAAAGCAATAACCTTTTCATCTTTTCCTGGTGATCAGTTATCTGAATAGCCGGGGTTCTGACGCAGGTTGGGATTCTTCTTCAGTTCCTCTGCTGGTATGGGAAATATGCCGGTATGGTGGTCATCAGCGTCATCATCTTTCTCCCACCAAGACTTGAAGTAGGTGCCGAAGCGTATGTTGGTTGTGCGACGCAGTCCCTCGAAGGCAAACTCATGCTTCCATTCGTCGTCAAGCTTCTGCTCGTCAAGGTCGGTGAGGCCGGGCAGTCCGGCACGCTCGCGAATCTTGTTGATATAATTGAGAGCCGTCGATGTGTATCCGAGACGGTAGTTAGCCTCAGCCTGCATCATCAGCACCTCGGCGTAGCGCATGAGCACCCAATCGTTGTCGCGCTCCCAAGAGTCCGTGGCACTCCACTCGTACTTGGCAAGACGCGCTCCCTGTGGCTGAGTGGCATCGTCGTTGCTATTTATCTCCTCAGTATAGCACAGGGGCTCACCATTGTCCATAAGCACTTCAGAACCATTGTCGGCACGATACTGCTGGCCTATCAGGAGAGTTTTGTCGCGACGGTTGTCGCCCTCCTCATAAGAAGAGTACAAACCGGGCTGGGCGCAGATGCCGTTGCCGCACCATTGATATGAGCCGTCAGCTGAGAACGCCCATTTTTGGTTGTAATGATAGGTCATAGAGGCAAGGTAATTGCCTGTGGTGCCCTGCTTGTGATCGTAAGGTATGGCGAAGATAATCTCAGTTGATGTCTCGTTCTTTATGAGGAAGTTTGCCTTGTAATCGGGTGTGAGCGAATAGCCCGACACCTTGTCGCAGGCATCCAGGCATTTCTGCCACTGCGGAGTACCGGTATATACCTCGGCGTTTAGGTAGAGACGTGCCAGGAGGGTGTTGGCCACGTTCTTGGTGAAGCGACCATACTGTACTCCGGATGGCAGCAGGTCGATGACCTCGGTGAGCTCTTTCTCAACGAAGTCATACACTTCCTTTCGTGTGGAGTTGACCGGCAGTTCGGTCTGGGTGAAGTCGGTGGTAATAGGCACATTGCCAAACCCATCAAGAAGCAGGTAGTAATAGTATGCACGCAGGCCGCGAAGCTCTGCATTCACCTTTTGCTTAGCTTCATCAGTGAGTCCGCTCTGTTCAACCTGATAGACGATTGCGTTCACCTTCGACACCCCCACGAAGGCGTATCTCCATCCTGCCAGCACACAAGTGTTGTCTGCCGTCCAGTTGTGGCGCTGCAACTGCTGATAGCGTCCGCCATCGTACCAATCGGTGCCTCGGGTTGGTATGCAAGCCTCGTCACTGCTGCACTCGTTGAGGAAGAACACGTATTCGCTGGCAGGGTAGCAGTTGACGCCATTGCCCTCATCTGTAGATGAGCCGTAGCCTCGCAGTGAGGCATAAGCACCACCAACGATTGTGTTAATCTCACTCTCTGTCTTCCCGTAGTCGTCGGCAGAGACCAGATTGTACAGCTCCTCATCGAGATTTGTACAGCTCGAAAATACAAGGGCGCTGCTTAGCATTGCGCAGTATAATGTCTTTATCTTCATGATTATTATCTTTGGGTTTAAAGTTATAATACGTCAGTTGAGTATTTAGAACGCCACGTTGACCCCGAATGAGAACGTGCGCGGACGCGGCGAGAATGTTGAGCCCTCACTTGTGGAACTGTCTGTTATAAGCCTGTCTATACCGGGGCCACTGAGCACATTGTCGGGGATGTAGACCTCAGGATCCATTCCTGAATATCCGGTGAGCACGAACAGGTTCTCGGCGGTGAAGTAGAAGCGCACACGCTCAAGGCCAGCCTTCTTTACGCCCGGTATACTATAGCCGATGGTGATGTTCTGCATGCGGAAGAAATTGCCTTTCTCGATGAAGTAGTCGGAATATACAGCCCCAGACTTGATGCCGCTGCCGAGGAATTCATCAAGAGTGTTCTGTGATGGCAGACGCGTGGCGTCGTAAAGTTCCATCTTCGTGGCGTTGAGTATCTTATGGCCAAACATACCGTAGCCGGACATGCTAAAGTCAAAGTCCTTATAAGCTGCGTTTATAGAAATACCAAGGTTCCACTTTGGTATGGCCGAACCGAGGTGCTCCTTCACGGCCTCGCCATTCTCATCGGCCTTAAGGATATAATTGCCTTCCGCGTCGATGCCTTGGCATACGTTGCCATAGAACTCACCGGCGGGATAACCTTCCTCAATAACCTGGGAGTAGATGCCACTCAAACCGCGAATGTTGTGCAATGAACCGGCCTGGAGGCCTGTAGCCTGGTAGTTATCGTTAGAGAGCTTAGTTATCTTCTGGCTGTTGTAGGCTATAGAAGCGTTGGCACTCACCGAGAAGTCCTTGGAGCGCAGGATGGTTGCTCCGATGGTAAGTTCAACACCCTTGTTGACCATGTCGCCTACGTTGGCGAGCATCGTGCCCACGAGGTAAGGCGGCTGTGGAACGGGATATGTCCATAGCAGGTCACTGGTCTTCTTGCGATAGAATTCAAGAGTACCGTCGATGCGATTGAGGAAGCCGAAGTCAAAACCGACGTTCCACTGTGCCGTCGACTCCCACTTAAGGTCGGGATTGGTGTTCTGCGACTGCACATAAGCATTCTTCCATGTGCCTGTCGAAGCATCATAATAAGCCGCGCCGGCAGCTGAGAGCACCGCACGGCTCTTGTACGGTGCTACGCCGTTCTGATTGCCGGTGACACCATAACCCAAGCGGAGCTTTAGGTTGTCGAGCCAATTTGATACAGACTCCATGAACTTTTCGCTACCTATGCGCCATGCCGCCGAAACCGACGGGAATGTTCCCCACTTGTGGTCTTTGCCAAAGCGCGAGCTGCCGTCACGCCGTAAAGTTACGGTAACCATATACTTGTCCATTAGACTGTAGTTGGCGCGGCCGTAGAAAGAGAGGAGTTTAGAGGAATTCTTGTAAGAGTAAACATCGCCTTGACGGAAGTCGGTGCCAGCCCCGAGATTGTTGTAGCTAAAGGCGTTTGTATCAAAGCCGCTGCGTGTTGCGCCAAATCCCTCGGCAGTGTTGTCAAGATAGGAGTAACCGGCCATGAAGTTGATATGATGTATGTCGGTCAACTTTTTGTCGTATGTGAGGTAAGTTTCTATCTGGCGATTAGTGAATTCAGCCTCCGTTCGCTGACCCCATCCTTTTTCGCTCTGTCCTTCCATACGGGCGTAAGTGGGCTTGTAGAGTCCGCTTGTGGCCCGGTTGTACTCGTAGCTGATGTTGGCGGTGGCGGTGAGCCCTGAAATGAACTCATAGTCAACCTTGAAGTACCCCAGGAGCCTATGGCGCTTTTGGTCGTCGGTTCGGTTGTTCAGTATCTCCACAGGATTCTCTGTATTTGTTCCATTGAGTTGTGCGTAAGAGCCATCTGGATTGTATACGGGGAATGTGGGGTTTAGGTTGAATGCACGTTCAAAGATGCGTGAATCGGTTGGGTGCCATGTGTCAAAGTTGGCATGAATGGCTTCCTTAAGTGTAATCCTGCCGCCGAGAGTCTTCTGATAGGCACTGAGGCTTGCGGCAAGGCGCGTGAAATTGTTTCGCTTCACGACGCCCTGATTGTTCTGGTAGGTGAGCGAACCGCTGTAGCCAGAATTTTTCTTCGAGCTGCTGAACAGTATGTTGTGTGAGTGTGAAATAGCAGTGCGTGTCAGCTCTTTCTGCCAGTCGGTGTTAGCACCATAGTCTTGTGCGTCTAACACTTTATTTTCACGTACGTAGCCGCGCCATTGATTTCCAGACAATACATCAAGGTATTTTGCTTGAGTGGAGAAAGCCACATAGCCGTTATACTGCACACTGAGTTTCTCACTGTCACCTGCATGGCGATTTGTCGTCACTATGATGACGCCGTTGGCACCACGGCTACCGTATATAGCCGCTGCCGAGGCATCTTTGAGTACGTCGATGCTCTGTATCTCCGATGGCTGTACAGTGTTCATGTCAACCCCTGGAATGCCGTCGACAACGATGAGAGGACTGTTGCTTGCTGAAAGCGATGTACCACCACGCAGTCGTATGGACGCACCATTTTCCGGCGAACCAGAACTCTGAACAATAGAAAGACCGGCCACTTTTCCTTGGAGCATCTGCTCAGTGCTGGTAATGACGCCATGATTAAGATCTTTGGCATTGACGCTGGCAATCGAACCGGTCAGATCGTTCTTGCGCATAGTGCCATAGCCAACGCCAACCAACTTCCATCTCTGCGAGCATGGTGGCATTCTCCTCAAGGGTGACTATAAGACCCTTGCCGGCCTTGACATTCTTGGTGATGTAGCCGAGATAAGATATCTCTAAAGTGCCCGACTTGTCGCAAGATAACGAGAATTTGCCATCAAGGTCAGTGACAGCTCCATTCTGTGTGCCTGCCTCACGCACGGACGCTCCTGTAAGTGGAATGCCGTTTGGATCGGAAACAGTGCCCGATGCAATTATTTTCTGGGCCAAGGAACTTTGGCCGGACAGCAACATCATGAATAAAAGAAATGTTGCCTTGAATATTTGGAAATGCTTGTAGTCCATTGTTTTCTTCATTAATAGTTGGTCAGTATTTGTTTATTCTACTTCAGACAGCGGCACAAGAGGAATCATTGTGTTAACCACTTCTTTCCCGCTTGCGTTCCTTATGCTGAGATTCATCTCTAAAGCTTTAATGCCTTTGAGCTCGTCGAGCAGGTTTATGGAAGTCTGTCGTTTGTCTCGTTTACCGTCCATCACTCCGGTGATAGTCTTGCCGCCGACAGTAATGGTGTACGCCAGCTCACCATCAAGTTTGCCATTGTACTGACGTGTCAATGTCAGTATGTCAAGCGAAGACAGCCTCGACGGGAAATAAGAAAATACTGGATCTGGATAAGGTACAGCCTGTCCAGCCTGCGTTGATTGGTCGGGGCACGTACCGCCCCAGTCACCATTGACAATCCCGACCAAAAGCCAAGCGATGTTGGTAGGCTCGTAGTCGCTCTCAAGGCCGGTGCTGACTCGGGATCCGTCGTCGGCATAGTTGTAGCTGTAGTAGTCGTAAGGTGACGACATGCTTATTGACCAGTAGCCATTTGACAGTTTTGTGAGCCTTGTCTTGGCCATGCAGTCAGGAATCCACACTTTCACGCCCTGCAGATATGTCCAGTCGTCAATTCCTGAGTGGAAGTTGAATCCATGAAAGCCAGTGGTATTTTCAAATTCAGACATAGATATGCCGTTCACCTGGAACACGCCTGGATTGAATATTAACGTGAGTGGTTGGTTGATAGTCCATTTCTCAGTAAAGCCAGTAGATTTCCTCCCCGAATAAACAAACACGCCCTGATTGGTTTTCTTCATTATCTCAGCCCATTCTGTGCGGCTGTCGGGGGCGGCGAACTCTGTGCTCCATAGATCATCTTGCTTGGTCTTGAGCTGCTGCCAGAAGCCTGGGAAGTTGTCGCCGTTCATTGTAGTCACTTCAGAATGGAAATATTCCGTAGGCACCATCGTCTTGCAATAGATATTGTCGCCAAGATACGTTAGCTTCGCAAAGTCGGACGAGTTGTTGCCGTTGCCTGCGTCTGGCTCTGTTGGCTGCCATGCCCATAGATAGAGGTCTACTCCCTCGGGGAAACCAACGTCTGTCACATCATAATAGAACGTCACCTCTTGATCGGGTGTATAGATTGCCGGAACTGTCCAGCAAACGGGAGTTCCTACCTTGGTGCTGGCCTTGGCTCCTATGGCTGTTACCAATGCCGCGAACACAAATGCTATAAGTAAGATGCGCCTTTTCTCATAGATATGTCCTCTTGTTTTATTCGTTATTTGATGATGTTGCAGACATTGCCGTAGGGGTGAGGTTGTAAGTGTACGACACAAAAGGTTTGCCGTTCTGTGAACGAGTAAGTTTGAACTCTAGCACTGGATTAGTCCCCGGTACTGATGTCAACGTAAGGTGTACACCGTCGTTGAGCACTATATCGGCCGAAGAGCCGTCTGAGTTTATGAACGGATTGGCCATCTTCCATGTTCCTGAGACGGGGATGATGGCCGGTGCGTTGCCTTCCACCATAAAGTTTGCAGGGTTGTTGTTCTCGTCAACTGATAGATTTATGCCAAACGTGTCGAAGTCGAACAAGTCTGTAATCGGCATCTTTGTAGACTCAAGTTCATCAGTCTGGGTGACGGAATTCACCATCCAGTGACCGGCAACTTTCTCATACAATGTGATTGGAGCCACATATCCTCCGTCCTCAACGGTATTGCACGAAATGAGGAGAATGTTTGTCGCTACCAATAACAAAGGTACGAGCAATTTTGTTAACAGATGTTTTCTCATTGTTGTTACTAATTTTAGGTTGTTAATGTTTACGCTGCAAAAATAATTTAAAATGCCATATGCTCAAAAATAGAAAAGGAATGTATAAGCAAAAAAAGAGCTCGGCTTTTGTAACATCCTTAATGCTAAGGTGTTACAAAATCAAGCTCCTTTGATTGTATAATCGTAATATAAATGTTTATATCTCCATTATCTTTTGCTCAAAGATGTCATTGTTCACATTCGACTTGTTTTTTACTCTCGACTTATACGTGTTAATTGTGTTTACTGAGTTATTAAGAAACTTTGCAATTCTCTCTGAATCGGTGATGCCTAGGCGGATGAGTGCAAATATTCGCATCTCGTTGGTAAGAGTTTTTCCGTCATTGTCATCTTTCTTTTCCGGATCATTAAAGAGTCTGTTATATTTCTCCACGAAGTCGGGGAAAAGCTGCAGGAACACTTCATCGAAATCCTCGTACATATTCTTCCTGGACTCCACAATTGTTTTCTCAGACAAAGAACGTCGCAAGTCATCATATTGCCTTGCGGCAATCTTTCGGTCGATGGTACGGTATAGTTTCTCCATGCTGCAGAAGTGCTCAGAACTTACATAGAACAGCTTACCAATATACTCTATCTTTATCTTGTTTGCCTCCGATAGCTGTCCATTCGCTACTGCAAGTTGGCGATTGTGTTCTTCGATAGTATCCTTTGCCTGCTGCAACTTCTTCATCTGCTTGCGAATTATTACAGTACCCGCAGCAAGTACAACAAGCAGCGCGCACGCTAATATTGCACACAGGAGCATGATATTTCTCTGCCATGCCATATCTTTATATCTCACTTCTTGTATTATTGGCAGTATGCTACCTATTTCAAGTTTCCGTTGCCTCGCATTGTAGAAGTTGGCGTCATCAAGTGCTTTCTGTACGTAAGTTATTGCATGGTTGTAATCGCCGTCGGCATACAATAGTTCTCCGACCTGCCTCAACGCTGTTGTCTCCTTTGTCGACGACTTTATGTCGCACATGGCAGATTCAGCAAGATAGTCTAGCCCTCTTTTCTTATCACAAGATTTCTGTACATCCAGCCCACGCACGAGGCGCAGATGGCACGATCATGCATGCCGAGGCGTTTGTCCTTAAGTGTTTGCAAGAAAAAGTCTATGCTTTTGTCATACTTTCCCTCCTTCATAAGTTGCATACCTTTTATATATGGCACCATCAGTGTGTTGCCGTTAACGCTTAGCAAGGAGTCTGCAAGACTGTGGGCCTCGCGGATGTATTTGGAATAATAGGGTTCGGTATGGCAGTAGTCAGCAGCATCGGCAAGAAGGCGCCACTTTACGAAATAGTACTTGTAGCGGCAAGGGAGCGAGGCCTTGGCAATGTCCACCACATTAAGTTCGTCGAATGCTTCTTTATACATGCCGGCAGACAATAGGCAGAACACTTTGGCACAAACGGATTCTACAATAAAATCGTAGGAGTTAATCTTACATGCAAGGCTATATGCCTTGTCTGCATATACAGAGGCGGAGTCGTATTTATAAGACTCATATGCCTTGTAAAGCCGCAAGTACATCATGAATCGCTCTCTGTCGTTAGTGGCTGACATTGCCTTTCTATTTAGCTCGGCAATCTCATTAGCCTTGGCCTCGTCATACAAGCTGCTGCTGTCGAGACAGCGGTCGAGTCGCGTGAGGACATTGTCTGTCGCAATGCCTGCCATCGGAAAGACAAACATGAGAACAGTGCATACAAAAAACACTTTAAGGTATTCTAATGTATTCATTACATAATGATTTAGCTTTTAGGTATTATATGTTTACCTTGCAAAGGTAAATTAATTTTTGTAAACGCACAACAAAACCGCAAAATAAATGCCCCAAACCATTTGCTTCAATATATTGTGGCATTCGGTAAGCAAAAATCTGTATGAAGGACATGCTGGAATTGTCCAATTATGGCATGGAATAATGTAAATTCAGAGAATTAGCAACCATAATGATATAAATGATTCTGAATGTTCTTCCCGGATGCAAGGGGGATGGAACAGATTGTGTTTTTCTGTCTTGTGTTCAGGTTAATAAGATATCACGGCGTTTCAGGATATTTGTCATTTACTATTTGTTGCTGCAAAACAGCCATCCTTGACATATTGATCACGAGCGCCATTACATAGTTGCAATGGCGCTCGTGATTGATTGTTCCACAAATCATTATTTCATATTGTAGCCAATTAGATCCTTGACAGCCTCGCTGCCCATCACCAACCCTGCTGCGGCAGGGACGAAAGCATTGCTTGCCGGAACATGCCTCGACGGATTGTCACCATCGTCACATACAATCTTTATTGGCTGCTCATAGCTGCAAACAACCTTCAGTTTTCTTATGCCAAGCTCTTTCAGTTTCTTTCGCATTACCTTTGCTATTGGATCCATCTTTGTCTTGAATATGTCGGTCACGCAAAATGCGGTAGGATCCATTTTGTTTGCAGCGCCCATAGAACTGATAACAGGTATGCCTTGCGACTTACAGCGTTTCACCAGCTCTACTTTGGCAGCTATCGTGTCTATGCAGTCGAGCACATAATCATATCTTGTCAGGTCAAAGTTGTCTGCGTTGTCAGGCAGATAAAATACGGCATGGGCAAAAACTGAGCATTCAGGGTTTATGTCCATAACTCTCTCCTTGGCAACATCAACCTTTAGTTTCCCAACGGTGCTATGCAAAGCTATGATTTGCCTGTTTATGTTAGACAGGCTTACGCGGTCATTGTCAAACAAGTCAAGTTGGCCGACACCGCTACGGGCAAGCACCTCAACGGCATAGCCGCCCACACCACCTACACCGAACACAGCCACACGGCAGTGTTCCAATGTCTTTATGGCCGCATCGCCTAATAGTTGTTTTGTTCTTGAAATTGTTTCGTTCTGCATATATGGACATAGTGAAATAAAAAAGCCCGAAGAAACTCCGGGCCTTCTTTGTAGTGGATAGGGGAATCGAACCCCTATGCCAAGATTGAGAATCTTGTATCCTAACCATTAGATGAATCCACCATACATCTGTATATAGAAAAGAAAAAGAGCTCAGTCGATGAACTCTTTCGTGTAGTGGATAGGGGAATCGAACCCCTATGCCAAGATTGAGAATCTTGTATCCTAACCATTAGATGAATCCACCGCAATACCTTGTTCCGCGGAAGCTGGGGGATTCGAACCCCCGGTACGATAAACTCGCACGGCAGTTTAGCAAACTGCTGGTTTCAGCCACTCACCCAAACTTCCTCAGATTTTCTTTTCTTTAGGCATCTTCTCTCAAATGCGATGCAAAGGTACTGCTTTTATTTCACACTACCAAATTTTTTCTAATTAATTTTACAAACAACGGTAGATTAATTGTTTTTCAGCGCTATGACGCCGGTCATCTCCTTATTTAAATAAAAGGTGTCATGGAAATCCTGCCCGTTAATCTTGTATCTCACCCTTATGATAATGAGCTTTTCGTCTTTGTTCCTCTGGGCAAACTCTGTGCGTCCGGCATACATCGACGAGTTTTTGGCAGTATTCCGCAGCTTATTTATTATAGAGTCATTAAGATACCTCGTTGAATCAATATCACTGTACTCAACTATTTGCAGAGCTGAGGCATCTTTCAGGTTGTTTTCCATAAAGTCTTCTACAACAGATTCGGCTTTATGCTGTTGCCCGCACGAAGCGAGCAACAGCATTGCAGATGACAACAAAATGTGTCTTATTTTCATATTCCTATTTTGTGGGTATGTTGTCAAGAATGTCCAGAAGGTGGTTCCACACCATCTCGACCGTGGGTATGTGCAGTCTCTCATCCGGCGTATGCACTCCGCGCAATGTCGGGCCAAACGACACCATGTCGAGATTGGGATACCTTTCGGAGAAAAGGCCGCACTCGAGTCCTGCGTGGATTCCGCGGACGATGGGCTCCTTGCCAAACAGTTTCTTGTACGAATCAACGGCAATGTCGGTCAGTTTGCTGTCTGGGTTCATCTTCCATGCAGGGTAACCGTCAGTCTGCTCCACCTTTGCGCCAGCCAATTCAAACAGGGCCTTGATGGTATTGCACTGGTTTTCAAGGTTGCTCATCACATTGCTGCGCTGCGAGGCAACAATCTTGATGCTCCCATTGTCGGTAATTATGCTGGCTATGTTGCTTGATGTCTCAACCATTCCGTTGAGCGCCTTGTCCTGGCATATTGCAAACACACCATTGTCTACGGCCTGTATTGCCCTGATGAACTTGCCCGAAACTTCCTGCGGCATTACGTCTGCGGCATCGGTGCTTTCCATGCCAAACTCCATGTCGGTGTCCGTCACGTGATATTCCTCTTGCACGTCGTGCGCAAAGATGTTCCAGTCTGCGCGTATGCTTTCCTTGGCATCGTTGGGAACAGCTATCACGAACGAACCGTCACGCGGGATGGCGTTGTGCATCTTGCCTGAATTGAAGGCTGCCAACCTTATGTCATGGCTCTGCATTTCCTTGTAAAGGAAGCGGCCCAGAATCTTGATTGCATTGGCGCGCTTTTTCTCTATGTCGTCACCCGAATGTCCGCCCTTGAGCCCTTTTATCCATCCTTTGATGAAGAAATAGCCGGCCGGTGCCTTCTCGGCTTTGAAATCAAACGTTGCTATTGTTGTACGTCCGCCTGCGCACGAAACGAATATCTGGCCTTCATCCTCACTGTCAAGGTTTATCAGCATGTCCCCGTTCATGAAACCAGCCTCCATGCCACTTGCCCCGGTGAGCTGGGTTTCCTCGTCGCGAGTGAATACACACTCCAACGGCCCGTGCTTTATGTCGTCAGAATCGAGTATGGCCAATTCTATAGCCACTCCGATACCGTCGTCGGCGCCAAGTGTCGTGCCGTCGGCGGTAAGCCACTCGCCTTCAATGTGAGTCTGTATGGAGTCGTTGTCAAAGTCAAACTCTTTGTCAACCAGCTTGTCGCAAACCATATCCATGTGGCTTTGCAGTATCACGGTCTGCCTGTCCTCATATCCCGGAGTGGCGGGTTTCTTTATGAGCACGTTGCCTACGCTGTCAACCTTTGTCTCAAGATTGTGGCTTAAGCCCCAGTTACGCAGATACTCAATCATCTTCTCTTCACGCTTCGAGGGGCGTGGTATCTCGCACACCCGAGCAAATTGCTCGAAGACGCAACTTGGTTTCAAGTCTCTTTTATCCATGTTAATTCTTTTTTGAGGCATTCATGCCTGTAAATTGATTTATTTGTATTATCTTTGTAGCCGCAAAATTACAGAATTATGTTTGAAAATATGTTATTTAGCACGTTAATAATTGCTATTAGCATTTTTCTTTCGTATGATGGTAAAATATGCGTGCTTCATGCTGAAAAGCTATGGCATTCGCCAGTGTAAGGCTGTTGCAGCGGAGCCCAGTGATTGTTAAGATAATTTAAAAGAACAAATATAAAGAAGATGAAAAGAAACATTAGTATTCGTATTTCGTTGGCATTGGCAGTTGCATCGTTCATGCTGACATCATGCAACAACTCCAGCCCCAAGATGGACGAGAAGCCAGTTCAGGACTCACCCGCGGCAACAACAGGCATGAGGATTGCCTATGTCGAGGTCGATTCGCTGATGTCGCAATACAAGTTCTGCAAGGAGTACACCGCCGTGCTGCAGAAAAAGAGCAACAACGCCCGTAACACTATCACCCAGAAGGGAAAACAGCTGCAGGCTGCCGCTGCCAATTTCCAGCAGAAGCTGCAGAACAACGGATTTGCCAGCAGGGAGCAGGCTGCCAGTGTGCAAGCTGCAATACAGCGCCAGGACCAAGACCTGCAGGAGTTGCAGAGCCGCCTCGGAGCCGAGCTCGACGCTGAGACTGCCAAGTACAACAATGCGCTGCGCGACTCATTGCAGAACTTCCTGAAGGACTACAACAAGACCAAGAAGTATGACCTTATCATCTCGAAGGCCGGCGACAACATACTGCTTGCCGACAAGCGCCATGACATCACCAACGACGTCATAAACGGACTGAACAAGAGGTATAAATCGACGCTCAACGACAAGAGCAAGAAAAAGTAAAAGGGGGCGCAGTGTCTTTAAAGACAGTTGTGTTTTTGATACTTTATCAATAATCCGTTTGGGCTTTTGCCATATTGCCCAAACGGATTATTATTTTTTCCGAGGCATGTGCCATGCCATGGCGCCCGCCGGCTTGCCCAATGCCATGTTCGACCGCGTAGCGACGGGCGCTTCCCCGGGGGCGGTCCATCCACTTGGTGCATTCGCCAACATCTGTCAGCGCAGTATAGCCAATGTCCTGTTTTATTCACTCCATCAGTCCAGCCTCATGGCATCCGACTGTCGTCGGGAAGCACAAGGCAATGCAAGCGCGCCCACATATCTTGAAGGCAGAGCCGTTTTAATGCCCAAAATGTCGCCGCCATGGAAATCCGCCGGAACACCGCTCATGCGTTTCCATTGTTGTTTTTCCTTCCAAAATAATATTGTCCCTTGTGCCTTGTGGAGCGCCCGTAGCTTATGGCGTGGGCAGGGCAGTGATGGTAGCAGGCCATGCAGCAAGTGCAGTGTCCGTCGTCATGCCATACAGGCAGATTTCCGGCGCCACCAGATATGTTGCCTATAGGGCAGGCCGCGGCGCAGCGTCCACACCTGATGCAGGCTGAGCTGTCCACCCGGAAAGGCCTGTCGGTTATCATCCTGCTGTTGAAATACCGCCCGATGACATTTGACAGCAGATATGGCACAGGACCTTTCACTGTCGAACACACTCCCTTGTGGCGCTCCTTTATTGCCTGGGCTATTTCCACAATGGCCCTGCCGGCGTCGGCTATTTTCTTCCGTTCCAAGTCGGGACGGTCGGTGTTCATAAACGGCAGGCACACATAAGTGTTTGGCATGGCCAGCGAAAACACACTGTCAGCCTGTATGCCAACCTTATGCAAGTCTGTTGCCAGCATCTCCATCGTGCGGCCTATATTGTCGCCGCACGTACACAACGCGAAGCAAAAGTGCCCCTTGGCATTGTCAAACTTGCACTTTGAAATAAAATTGCGCACTATGGCCGGTGGCTGCCAACCGTGTACGGGAAAGCAGAAGCCAATGCGCTCTCCTTCGGCAAGTGCATACCTGCAGTTGCCATTAGCCTCGCCGGCTATTGACAGCAGTCTTTCGCCCGTTATTTCGGCTATTTGCCGTGCGGCCCAACGGGTGTTGCCGGTTCCTGAAAAATAAAATATCATGTTACAAAGGTAACTCAAATGGCTGAGACGGCAAAACTGCCGACAGCATTTTATTATATCAATGGTTAATATTCAGGCAAAACAGAAAACAGCCACCATGCCCTGTCACCATAGGCGACTTTCGTGCCCGGTATCACGGAATGTGCCATTCGGGATTGCGAAACAGGCTCCGTGACAATATGAAACGGCCCTTTTGGCATCGCAAAACGGCCGATATCTCTACAAGAAATGGTGTTCCATTATAAACAGCTTGATAACAATATGTTATGCATATATACTTAATTTAAATCTCAACCTAAAGGCAAGCCACCACAATTATGTTCCAATGCAAATATTATTACCGCCAGGCGTTTATCCGGCCTTGCCCCAACCGGGCAGCAGCAATGCCAGAGCTCAGCCCGAATTGCCGTTTGCAAAGGCCGGGGCAATAATGACAAGGCACGACCGTCACCCCACAGTGACATTGAATACCGATAGGGCCATGTCCATGGTGCCGGCATTTCGTTAGCCATAAGGTGTGGTTGATTGCCTGCCCATACCGCTCTGTGGCAACGGTTTCGTTGCCGCCCGGCGTGCCCTCTGCAATATCCTGGCATGAAGGCCGGCCACATTGTGGAGTCATGCCAATGGGCAAAAAGGCCTGTGCCCACTTTAGTTTTGCCATCCGTCAGAGCCCCGATGGCTTGCCATCTCTTCCAAAATGCGGCCAGCGGCAGTCTTCACGCCCGCTTGTCAGCTTGTTGTCCGTGGTCATTCCCCTTTGCCTGCGTATGATGAAGTGACCCAGGCGGTGCGTAATGCCTTTTGAATTAAGTGACTTAAGCACATATACACCTTCAGGCAACGACGAAATGTCGGCCTTTGGGCCGTCGTATGGGCGTGTACAGAGAAGTCCTCCCTGTGGAGTCTCTATTGCCACAAACTCTGCGTCGAGCGTTTTGCCCTTGTCGGGCAGTGCCAACCAATTGCCATCGTTGCCCAGATAGGTAGACCGAACCATGGCCGGCACGTTTGGCTTGGTGCATAGCGGAAGGCTTTCGTTGCCGAAGCGGTCGACTGCCGTCACAGCATAATTCACAAATGCGCCTTCGGCTGCCAGCGGAATCGTGGCGTTGCTGTCTCTGAGGTTTGCCGCCAGGATGTTTCTGGCGTCGGCAATGTCTACCGGGTAAGTCTCCGACGCATATATGTTATAGGTGAGATACGGCCCTGTCGACATGTCTTTTGCCCCGCCCCACGAGAGCCGGTCGGAATCGGCCATTCTCTTTACCGACAGACGGGTGGGGCCTTTTGGGAGCGCGTCCGACAGCCATGTCATCGGCGGCACGAGGGCAGGGTAGCGGTCTATGTCGTCTTTGGCAAAGTCGAACACCCCCTTCGTGTTGTCGGTGAAAAACTTGCTGCGGAAATATGCGTGCCCAAGTCCATTGCTGCGGAGCACGTTCATCTCTCTCTTAATCACTTCTATGTCCCAATCTTTTTCTTTATCCGAAAGGAAGTAAATGCCTAACCCTGCGGAGATTATTCGTCCGTTGCTATTTTCTTTCCAGTCGAGTGCAAAAGGATAGAACTGATTTCCCCGGAAATAAAGCATAGGAAAGAGAGCGTCCATGATGCCCTCGCGAAGCCAGCTTTGTGCGTCTTGATACACCTTCGCGTAGGCATTCCACCCATAGCTGTCATATAGCGCCAGGTCGCTGTACTTGCCTATGGGCGAACAACTCACCTTCACCCAAGGCTTTTCGGTTTTCACTGTGTTGTATACCTGTCTTACAATGCGGGTGATGTTGCTACGGCCGATGTAGCCTTCTGGCCTAGGTTTCCAGTTTTCCGGGTAGCGTATGTAGTCGAGGTGTATGCCGTCGACATCATAGTTTGTCGTAATCTCGCGGCATATCTGTGCCAAGTATTCGGCAGTGGCCGGCTTGCCCGGGTCAAGATAGCCCTCGTCGCCAATCTTATGCACAAGCCCGGGGTGCCGCCTTCTGATTTTCTGGCAGCCCATCCCGTTCCACTTGCCTATGGGTATGGTAACCACCCAGGCATGGAGCTCCATGCCCCGCTTGTGGCATTCGTCTATGGCAAACTGCAAAGCGTCGTATCCGGGCGACAGTCCGGGTTGGCCCGACAGGCATCCGTCCCACGGTTCCATGGCCGACGGATAGATCATGGTGCCGCGGATTCGGGTCTGAAACAGCACCGTGTTGACATTGGCTTCTTTCAGACGGTCGAGTATTTCGCATAATTCGCGCTTTTGCAAGGCGGCAGCCGCTGCCGTGCGGGCGTAGGTGTGCGGCCAGTCGAGCCCTCCGATTGTTGTCAGCCAAACGGCTCTGACCTCATGTTTGGGTGAACGCGAGTTCATGGTTGAACCGGTAGCCTGGCACACTGTCAGCAGAAACGCTACCGCCGCGATGCAGGGCATTGTTAGTTTGAAAAGTCGCATAATTATGATTATTTAGTTGCAAAGTTATGATTATTTTTTCATTTCTCAAATTAAATGGTTATTTTTGCACTATCATTCGGCACAGTTAGGCGAATAGTGACAACAGCGACGCCGGAATCACCCAAAATCGGAGGGTCTGCGGCATACATTTCAGCAACTGCTTGTCACGTCACGGCAGGCCGGTGGCTATAAAATAGTGAACAAACCAATAATGCATAAACTTATGAGAAAGAAAACTTTCCTATTGCTCATGGCCATGATGGTGTCACTTGCCGGCAAGGCTCAGTTTGAGTCGGGCAAGAAATATATAGGTGCTTCGCTGTCAAGCCTTGACCTGAGTTACAACGGTATGAACAAAGGCAGCTTCGGCGTAGAGGCAAAGGGCGGATACATGTTTGAAGACAACTGGATGGCAACGGCACAGATTGGATATTCCAAGAAGCATGAAATACCATCGACATTCACCGCGGCAGTAGGTGCAAGGTACTATATAGTGCAAAACGGGCTGTATCTCGGGGCCTCGATGAGCTACATGCACGCCGGCGACTCTTACGACGACTTCCTGCCGGGAGTGCAGCTCGGCTATGCTTTCTTCCTCAGCCGTACCGTCACCATCGAACCGGAGATTTACTACAACCAGTCGTTCAAAAACCACAGCGACTACAGCACTATAGGCCTGAGGGTTGGCTTCGGAATATACTTATGACGTAAAAGGCCATCTGGCGGTGCTTATCAATGACAAGAAAACACCCTCAATTGGGTTTTAGAGTATAAAGAATAGAAATATGCTAAGCGTTAACGAATTAGAAGACAGGCTGATAGACCTGGCCTTTGCCGAGGACATTGGCGATGGTGACCATACAACACTGTGTTGCATACCCGAAGAGGCAATGGGCCGTTCAAAGCTCCTTATCAAGGAAGACGGCATACTGGCCGGTGTAGAGGTGGCAAAAGAGGTGTTCAGGCGGTTCGACCCCGACATGAAGGTCGAGGTGCTCATGGGCGACGGCTCTACGGTACACACAGGTGACGTGGCCATGGTGGTAAGCGGCAGGGTGCGCTCATTGTTGCAAACCGAGCGCCTGATGCTCAACATCATGCAGCGCATGAGCGGCATAGCCACGATGACCCACAAGTATGTAGAGAAACTGGAAGGCACGCACACGCGTGTGCTTGATACGCGTAAGACCACTCCGGGCATGAGGATGCTTGAAAAGCAGGCCGTGAAAATAGGCGGAGGATGCAACCACCGCATTGGCCTGTTCGATATGATATTGCTCAAAGACAACCATGTTGACTTTGCAGGCGGCATTGAAAACGCCATCGACCGATGCCACAAATACCTGAAGGAGAAAGGGCTCGACTTGAAAATAGAGATTGAAGTGAGAAACTTCGATGAGCTTTCAAGGGTGCTTTCGCACGGCGGGGTAGACCGCATAATGCTCGACAACTTCACTGTTGAAGACACGAAGAAAGCCGTCGACATGATTGGCGGTAAATATGAAACAGAGTCAAGCGGCGGCATAACATTCGACACCATACGCCAATATGCCGAGTGTGGCGTCGACTTTGTGTCGGTAGGTGCATTGACCCACTCTGTGAAAGGGCTCGACATGAGCTTCAAGGCATGCTGAGCGCAATAGCAGGATTGTTATTGGCGATACGCGTCACCTATGCTTCGCCTGTAGGCTATGACGTCACCCTGGCTGGCAACTTCGGCGAACCACGGCTCAACCACTTCCATTGCGGCATCGACGTAAAGACCGATGGGGTGGAAGGCAAACGGCTCATGGCTGTGGCAGACGGATATGTCAGCAGGATAACTGTTGGTCTGTCAGGTTTTGGAAATGCATTGTACATCACCCACCCAGATGGCAATACCAGTGTGTATTGCCATCTGAAATCTTTCACCCCCGCAATTACCAGATTGCTTCGCAAATGGCAGTATGCGCATAAGTCTTATGTGGCCGACGTGCGCCTGGAGCCGTTGGCATGTCCGGTGGCCCGCGGCCAGTTTGTGGCAGTGAGCGGAAACACGGGAGCAAGCGAAGCACCACACCTGCATCTTGAGATGCACGACACACGCACGGGCCGGCTGCGTGACCCGCTTGACGTTCTGGGCAACTGCGTGGCCGACGGCATGGCGCCAATGGCCCATGCATTCATGGCGTATCCCGTGGCGGGCGAAGGCATCTTTGAGGGAGGGTCGGCCAAGCGTTCGTTTGGCTTCGGTTCACACAAGCTGGCCCGAAGGTTTACTGCATGGGGCAAGGTGGGCTTTGGAATATGGGCCAACGATTACACGGAGGCCACATACAACAGGTACGGAGTGAGGGAAACTGTGCTGAGGGTAGACGGCAGGGAGGTGTTCAGGAGTTGCGTTGACGGTATACCGCCATTTGCAAACCGCCGCATAAACTATTGGGGCGACTATGAGCATTACCTGCGCTACGGAGTTTGGTATATGAAATCGTTCCGTACACCGGGCAATACATTGCCTTTTATCACTACCGACAGCAACGGCGGCATCGTCGATTTCAACGAAGAGCGAGACTATACGGTAGAGTATTCTCTTACCGACTATTATGGCAACACCTCTGTCTACAGCTTTGTGGTGAGCGGCGTCAAGGCGCAGTTAGGCCACAAGAAAGAGCCTGCCAACGGAAAGAAAATGAAACATAATGAAATTTCAACATACTCATATCCCGGCGTTTGGCTCGTAATACCTAAAGGGATACTCGATGGCAACATAATGCTCCGTCCGATAGAGATAAAGAGGGAAGACCCCAACATGTCTATGTATTCTTTTTATGACAGTGCTTGCCCGCTTGCGTCGTGGGCTGAGTTGGGGCTGGCCGTGCAGGCGAGAGGCATAGACCCAAGCAAGCTGTATGTCAGGAGCGGCGACGGCCGGTATTTCGGAGGCACCTACAAGAATGGCTGGGTGACCGCACGCATACGCGAGCTCGGGGTTGCCTACGGACTTGCTTATGACGACCGCCCGCCTACGGTGGTCAAGGTTGGGCGCAATGGCTGGGGCAACAACGACAGGCTGCAGTTTAACGTAACCGACGGAGAAAGCGGAGTGAAATCCGTGAAAGGCTACATCGACAATGAGTTCATTCTGTTTGAGCATGTCGACAAGAGCAGCCGATACGTATGTTCGCTGACAGATACTCCAGTGAAAAAGACTGGGCGTTTGCGCACATTGACGTTTGTTGTCACCGACAACAGAAACAACAAGACTGTAGTCAGAGACGCACTGGTGTATTAAACTTTGCGTCTGGTACTTGATGATTCACCATAACCTGTAATTAACATAAACAAAACAATCAATGAAGAAGATATCATTAGTTTTAAGCATGCTTGCAGTAGCTGTTTATGCACTGCCATGCACAAACCTGATAGTAGGTAAGAAAGCGAGCGCGGACGGGTCTGTGATGTGTTCGTACAGTGCCGATGACTACGGCATGTTCCAGAACCTTTGCCATTATCCTGCCGGCAAGCACGCCAAAGGAGAGATGCGCGACATATATGACTGGGATACCAACGAGTATCACGGGCAGATACCAGAGGCACCTGTGACATACAATGTGATTGGCAACATCAACGAGTTTCAGGTCACCATTGCAGAAACCACATTCGGAGGTCGCCCCGAGATGGTTGACTCTACCGGAATTTTGGATTACGGTTCGCTGATCTACGTAGGCTTGCAGCGTTCGCGCACGGCAAGGGAGGCCATATCTGTAATGACCGAGCTGGCCGAGGAATACGGCTATAACAGCGAGGGCGAGACATTCACTATATGCGATCCCAATGAGGCGTGGATAATGGAGATGATGGGATGCGGCCCCGGAAGCAAAAGCGTTGTTTGGGTAGCCATACGCATACCCGACGATGCCATTTGCGCACATGCCAACCAAAGCCGGATTAGGACATTCGACCAGAAAGACAAGAAGAACGTTATGTTCTCAAAGAATGTTGTAAAGTTTGCACGCGAGAAAGGCTGGTATGATGGGAAAGACGCCGATTTTAATTTCTGCATGACCTATGCAGCCCCCGACTTTGGCGGTCGCCGCTGGTGCGAGGCCAGGGTTTGGAGCTTCTTCAACATGTTTGGAAATGGCATGGACAAGTATGTTCCATACGCCGAGGGCACCGCAACCGATGCAGAACCCATGCCCTTGTGGATTATCCCAAACAAGAAACTTACGGTAGCCGACATTGAAAACGCCATGCGCGACCACTACGAGGGAACACCTTTCGCGCTCGACAAAGAGGGTGACATAGGCGGAGGAATATGGCAGATGCCTTATCGGCTTACACCGCTCGAATACGAGGTGGACGGCAAAAAATGCTTCAATGAGCGCCCCATATCAACCCAACAGTCGGGCTTTGTGTTTGTCAGCCAGATGCGCTCATGGCTGCCGCGTGAGATTGGCGGTGTGCTTTGGTTCGCCAACGATGATGCCAACATGGCTCCCTTTACTCCTGTTTACTGTTGTGTGGACAAGGCTCCCAACTGCTACAATACCCCCGGGGCCGACGCTGTGACATTCTCTAAGGACAACGCGTTCTGGATGCAGAACTGGGTTAGCAACATGGTATATCCGCGATATGAGCAGATGTTCCCAAGTTTGAAGGCCGTGCGCGACTCGCTCGATGCTTCATACTTTGCAGCCCAGCAGTCGGTTGAAAGTCACGCCCAGAGCTTATACAAGCAATCTCCGGCTGAAGCGGCCGCTTATCTTACAAGATACTCAACCGAAAAAGCCCAGCAAATGCTCGCACGATGGCAGCAACTGGCAGTGCACATCATTGTAAAGTACAACGACATGGTGGTTAAACCCGAGAAGTCGGGCAGGTTCTTGCGCACTGCCACCGGATTGGCTGAGCGTCCTCAAAGGCCAGGCTATCCGACAAAGTACGCAAGGGAGATGCTGAAGCGCGGAAATAAGTGACAGCCAATGGTGTTGGCGCCTGAGCAACACGGGCTGGATTTCGTGCTGCACTTGCGTGGCATTGACAATCGGCGGAAAGCCACTTACATTTATTTATCATGCCGTTTTGCACTGCAAAACGGCATGATTTGTTATTTGCCGACATGTGGTGTTGCAGCGCGATAAACCACCATGGCACGGCCCATTGGCAGAAATGGTTGCCAACCGTATGCTATCTGCCATTACATCAGCTACGTTTTTAACTATACATGATATCCTTGGGCGACATTAAATGGCACGGATGATAGGGTTTGGAAATATTTATGCTAAATTTGCAGCGAAATAATGTTGCTTTCAATAATGCCAAACAAGTAGACATGGGAGAATACAATCATTTAAAATATGCCGGCATAAAAGAATCAGTGGCGTACAGATGCATTGGGCAAATTGCCAAATGGATGGACAGATACTATCTCGATGCCGTAATTGGTCTGTTGCTTGAAGGGGTAGGCGACTTTATTACTCAACTATTGACATTGCCGTATCTGTATATCAGCATATTCAAAATAAAGTCGCTGCCACTTACTCTTGCCATCATATATAATTCTCTATGTGACCTTGCCATAGGCATGATTCCATTGGGAATAGGCGACCTGATGGATATTTTCAAACGGTCGTACATGCAGAATTTCAAACTAATAGATGGTTTTATACATGGTGACAGGGCCACGATAAGTGCCGTTAACAAAAAGGCTGCCATCACTGTGGTGCTTATTGTGCTCATGGTTGTTGTAATATACATACTCGTCAAGCTGACCATCGCTTTGATGGGGTATGTTTGGGACGTGCTCGCCGGGCTGCTTTGATTGCCCGCTCTGCAATCTGCCTCGCGGACAGTATGGCCAACAAACAAAAGCCTCCCGCCCTTTCGGGCAGGAGGCTTCAAGTTATAATGCAGGTAATGCCTTGTTATGCTTCAGGCTGGTTTTCATTGCTCCAGTCCATCAAGGTCTGGCGCACATAGCTCTTGTAACGGAGCTGTGCCATGCGCTCTGCCTCGGCGAAGAGCTCTTCTGCCTCGTTAGGATATGCCTTCTTTACAGAGAGGTAGCGAACCTCGCCCATGAGGAAGTCGTGGAACTTGCTCCAATCCGGTGCCTTTGAGTCGAGTGAGAACGGATTCTTACCCTCGTCGGCAAGCGTAGGATTGTAACGCCACAGATGCCAGTAGCCACACTCAACAGCCTTTGCCTCTTCGGCCTGGCTCTTGCCCATGCCGCCCTTGGCCTTCAGACCGTGGTTGATACAAGGAGCGTAGGCGATGATGAGTGACGGTCCGGGATAAGCCTCGGCCTCACGTATGGCCTTGAGGCACTGAGCCTGGTCGGCTCCCATGGCAATCTGAGCAACATAAACGTAACCATAAGTTGTTGCTATCATGCCGAGATCCTTCTTGCGGATGCGCTTGCCCTGGGCAGCAAACTGGGCGATGGCACCGAGCGGAGTAGCCTTGGATGCCTGGCCACCGGTGTTAGAGTAAACCTCGGTGTCGAGCACCAGGATGTTAACATCCTCACCACTTGCAATAACGTGGTCAAGTCCGCCGTAACCGATATCGTAAGAAGCACCGTCACCACCGATAATCCACTGGCTGCGCTTAACCAGATAGTGGTCGAGAGTCTTAAGCTCCTTGCACAGCTCGCATCCGGCTTCGGCACCGGCAGCGATAAGCGGCTTCAGCTTTGCCGCGGCAGCCTTAGATGCATCGGCGTCATTCTTGCCGGCTATCCACTCCTCGGCAGCTGCCTTGAACTCGGCCGGTGTGCCTTCCTTGGCTATGGCTTCGTTGAACAGCAACTCAATGCGCTCCCTCATCTTCTTGTTTCCAAGGGCCATACCCATACCGAACTCGCAGAAGTCTTCGAACAACGAGTTGTTGAAGGCAGGGCCGTGACCCTCTTCGTTTGTGCAGTAAGGTGTTGAAGGAATAGACGCAGAATAGATAGATGAGCAACCTGTTGCGTTGGCAATCATCTCACGGTCGCCGAACAACTGCGAGATGAGCTTCACATAAGGTGTCTCACCGCAACCGGCGCAAGCACCAGAGAACTCAAACAGAGGCTTTGCAAACTGAGAGTTCTTCACATTGCTCTTGATGTCGACAAGGTTTTGCTTGCTTGTAACATCCTTTACAAGGTAATCCCACTCGGAAGCCCTCTTCTCGTCTCCAGCAAACGGAACCATAGTAAGAGCCTTACCCTTCTTCGGGTTGCCGGGACATACGTCGGCGCAGTTGCCGCAGCCGAGGCAGTCCATTACAGAAACACCTATCACGAAGTGCATGCCCTTCATTGCTGCAGGAGCCTTCATTTCAAGGGTGGGAGAGGCGTAGCCTTTCAACTCGTCGTCAGTAAGCACGAACGGACGGATTGATGCGTGAGGACAAACATAAGCACACTTGTTGCACTGTATACAGTTCTCTGAATTCCATACAGGAACGAATGCTTCAACACCGCGCTTCTCGTATGCAGCCGTGCCTACCTGCCAAGAACCGTCGGCTGTGCCGTGGTTAACGAAATCAGAAACCTTGAGGAGGTCACCGGCCTGGGCGTTGATAGGACGAACGAGCTCTTTAACGAATGCGGGAGCATTGTCTTCCTTGACAGCATCGTCAGCCAGATTTGCCCATGACGGGTCGATGGCGAGTTGCTTGTATTCACCACCACGGTCGACAGCGGCATAGTTCTTGTCTACAACGTCCTGACCTTTCTTGCCGTATGACTTAACGATGAACTTCTTCATCTGCTCTACAGCCAGGTCAACAGGTATAACGCCGGTGATGCGGAAGAATGCGCTCTGAAGGATTGTGTTGGTACGGTTGCCAAGGCCAATCTCTTGTGCAATCTTTGTTGCATTGATGTAATATACCGTGATGTTGTTCTGGGCGAAATAGCGCTTTACCTTGTTAGGTATGAAGTTCACAAGCTCTTCACCGTCGAAGATTGTATTCAACAGGAATGTGCCGTTCTTCTGCAGACCACGGGTAACGTCGTACATGTGGAGATATGCCTGAACGTGGCATGCAACGAAGTTAGGTGTGTTCACCAGATAAGTAGAACGTATGGGGGAGTCACCAAAGCGCAAGTGTGAGCAGGTGAAACCACCAGACTTCTTTGAGTCGTAAGAGAAGTATGCCTGGCAGTGCTTGTTGGTGTTGTCGCCGATAATCTTGACGGAGTTCTTGTTTGCACCAACAGTACCGTCAGCACCCAGTCCGTAGAACTTGGCCTCGAACATGCCTTCTCCGCCCAATGCCATCTCTTCAACCTGTGGCAGCGATGTGAATGTAACATCGTCAACGATACCAACAGTGAAATGGTTTTTGGGCTCTGGCAATGCCAGATTGTTGAATACAGAAATGATCTTGGCAGGTGTGGTGTCGCTTGAACCAAGGCCATAACGACCACCTACAATGAGAGGCTTGTTCTCAACATCGTAGAATGCGCTCTTTACATCAAGGTACAGCGGCTCACCCTCTGCGCCGGGCTCCTTTGTGCGGTCGAGCACTGCTATGCGCTTAACGGTCTTGGGAACTGCAGCAAGCAGGTGCTTGACAGAGAACGGACGGTACAAGTGAACTGATACCATGCCGACCTTCTGGCCGTTTGCATTCAGATAGTCAATGGCCTCACGTGCAGCCTCGGTTGCACTACCCATAAGAATGATTATGCGGTCTGCATCTTCTGCTCCATAGTATGAGAAGAGGTGGTACTCACGACCAGTGATTTCGCTGATTTTGCCAAGGTACATCTCAACGACCTCAGGCACTTTGTCGTAATACTCATTGCAAGCCTCACGGTGAGTGAAGAATGTTTCGGGGTTCTCTGCTGTACCACGGGTAACAGGGCGCTCGGGAGACAATGCACGGTCGCGGAAACGCTTGATGTCTGCTTCGTCTACAAGCGGACGGATGTCGTCTTCCTCCATGAGTTCAATCTTGTGGTACTCGTGCGATGTGCGGAATCCGTCGAAGAAGTTTACGAACGGAACGCATGTCTTAAGTGATGCCAAGTGGGCAACAGCGGTAAGGTCCATAACCTCCTGTACAGAACCCTCGCAAAGCATGGCAAAGCCTGTCTGGCGGCAAGCCATGACATCCTGATGGTCGCCAAAGATGCAGAGTGAGTGAGATGCCAGTGTACGTGCTGAAACATCAAAAACACAAGGAATCAGCTCACCAGCAATCTTATACATGTTTGGAATCATGAGCAGAAGTCCCTGCGATGCAGTGAATGTTGTCGTAAGGGCTCCGGCCTGCAGTGAACCGTGTACGGCTCCTGCTGCTCCTGCCTCAGACTGCATCTCCTGCACGGTGACTTCCTGGCCCCACAGGTTCTTGCGACCACGGGCGGCCCACTCATCAACATGCTCTGCCATCGGAGATGACGGAGTGATAGGGTAGATGGCAGCCACTTCCGAGAACATGTAGCTCACGTGAGCAGCGGCCTCATTACCATCACAAGTGATAAATTTTTTTTCTTTAGCCATTTTTTGAATAGATAAAATATTAATGAATAAACAAAAGTTCCTTTATGTCTAATATAAGAAACCAAACAACCAAAGGGGTATTTCGTTACCTTTACCCACTTCGGTATTATATCTCGCATATATCGTATCGGATGACGGTTTTATCCGGCTGAAATCGTTGGCGTCACACACCCTGAATTTCATGTCGCCGTCTATCGTATAGAAATTGTCGCGGCCACTCTGATTAACCAAATGGTCTTTCCAAAGGGAATTAACCAAAAATGTCTCCATAACATCCTGTGTCTCAACCCTTATCGGGTATATTGCGTAAATGAGATTCGAATTATGCATCATCACCTTAGTCGGCTTTTTGGGAAAACTATGGTCAATAGGATAAATCATATTTATCAACCTTGCATCAGCCAGATACTTGATGTAATTCATTACTGTTGCCCTGCTTGTCTTAATATCATGGGCCAACTGGCTGATATTGGGGGCCTTAGAACCGTTAACCGCCAGTAGATAGAATAATTTCTTTATCTTTGTTAAATATTTCAGCTCGATTTGTTTTATGAACAAGATGTCAACTTCAGTCACCATATTCATGGTCTTCAGCAAATTCTCGGAATAATTGCGATGCTCTTGGAAGAAAGGGTAGAAGCCATGGTGTATATATTCCTTGAAATATTTGTTGGGTGACACCTTGGGCAAGATGTGCTTGATTAGATGTTCGTGGTCGTTTATAATTTCCTTCATAGTATAAGGCCGGAAGTTATTGCCTGTCTGAAGGTTCAAAAACTCCCTGAAAGAAAATCCCCGCAAATTGTAGCTTTTTACAATGCCATTGAGTTCAGGGTTCTCTTCTTTGAGCCTCATGACGCTTGAACCGGTAAAAACAATCTTCAACTTGTCGTATTTATCATAACAATCACGAAGCTGTTTACTCCAATTCGGCTCCTTGAAGACCTGGTCTATCAACAAGACACGGCCTCCATTTTTATAGAAGTCTCCTGCAAAATCAAATATGCCACGACCCTGAAAATAGAAGTTATTCATATTTATATATAAACAACGCCTATCATTCACATCAAAGTTTTCTTTGGCATACTGCAAAAGAAAAGTCGTCTTACCTATACCTCTAGTTCCCTTAATGCCAATCATGCGGTCATTCCAGTCTATCTCATCCATCAGCATGCGACGTACCGGTGCATTGGTATGCTCGACCAAATAGGCATGGGTTCTAAAGAAAGCTTCCATATCACTTTAATTTTAAACACATCTCGCTACTTAACTGCAAAGTTAGCAAATAATTTGCAATTTGCAAAGTATATATAGCAATTTGCACCAAAAATAGTTTCTCAATGGACAATACTGAAAACGACCTCTCAATATCGCCTCTCCGACAACCGTGTTAAATTTCAGATAATCGGCATTATGATAAATGTCTGTATGTCAGGCGGTTGCTGTGATTAGTTTAAGTAACTTAATGAGCGATGTAGGGTCTTCCCAACTGAAGTCTGGTGACTGCAGTAAGGTTTTGTACAATCGTCTATTTTTGTCGTTAATATACTTTTTGAGATTTCGCTCATGAACCTTGATTATCTTGCCATCGATATCATAATAAAATGTATTGCGCAACGGATAATTGCTTTGTACCTCCGGCGAAGCGTCCGAACCGTTCACGTTTACAAATTCTCGAAGCTCAAGATTCGTTATCTGCCTGTTGTTGAGCAATTGTGTGCGGTATGCATCCACATCTATCAGCGATACGCATAGAAGTTTATCATTGTTGAGAGTATCAACCACACGGGCTAAAACAGAATCGACACGCACATATTCGCAGTCTCCAAAATTTACAGACTCCACCTGATCCATGTCAGCCTCCATATTCAAGCGCCCATGCTTATATACCAAGGAACTATTCTTAAGGAAGATATTCGCTTCATTTTGCTTGAGGAGCTTGCCATCGTTCAATGTAATTATTGCTGGCCTGAATGTTTCAAATACGGTTGTCCGAGTAATCCTGCCCGGCATAGTCTGCCCCATGCCAATAGCTACCATGGACGCACATATTATAAATAAAGCTATCTTTTTCACGTTTCTTCGTTTTTCCAGCAAAAATAATAATTATTACCGAATCGCGGAAATTTTGCAAGAGAAAAAACGTCGTTTATCTTTTTTAACGTTAAATATTTGCAAAAAAGAGAGCAACGTATCTGTTTTTTTTGTAATTTTGCACCGCTTAAGAGCAGTATATATGATATACAATTGATTATCAGACAGTTACGGACTATTTAGGCATTAATTAATAGATATGAGGCAATTAAAAATTCAAAAGAGCATTACTAATCGTTCAAGCGAAGCTTTGGATAAGTACCTGGTAGAAATTGGCCGCGCCCCGCTGATTTCCATCGATGAGGAAATTGAGTTGGCTCAAAAAATCCGCAAAGGTGGTATTGAAGGCGAAAGAGCCAAGGACAAGCTGGTGACGGCCAATCTTCGATTTGTTGTATCTGTTGCCAAACAATATCAGCATCAGGGGCTTACGCTCACTGACTTGATAGATGAGGGAAATATTGGGTTAATTAAGGCCGCACAGAAGTTTGACGAGACACGAGGCTTTAAATTCATTTCATACGCAGTGTGGTGGATAAGGCAGAGCATCCTGCAAGCTATTGCAGAGCAAAGCCGCATTGTGCGCCTGCCGCTCAACCAAGTAGGGTCTCTCAACAAAATCAATCACGAAATCAATAAGTTCGAGCAAGAGAACCAGCGCCATCCTTCTGTATCAGAATTGAGTGCCGCGACAAACCTTGACGAGGACAAGATTGGCCAAAGCCTGATGGCCGACGGCCACCACGTATCGATAGACGCCCCATTCCAGGACGGCGAAGACAATTGCATGCTCGACGTAATGGCCAGTGGCGAGGACAGCCGTACCGACAGGCATGTAGACCACGAGTCAATGGCACAAGAGCTCAATTCTGTACTCAACAAGGTTCTGAAAGATCGCGAGATAACCATCATTCGTGAGTGTTTTGGCATCGGTTGCCATGAAAAGGGCCTCGAGGAGATTGGCGACCAGCTGGGTCTGACACGTGAGCGTGTTCGCCAGATACGTGAAAAGAGCATAGCCAAATTGCGTGATAGCGGCAATGCCAAAATATTGATGAAATATTTAGGCTAAAAAGAGTTATATTATTTTGCGGCCTCAATAATTATTATTATTTTTGAAGTCGTGAAATATAAGCCGTTTGTAAGAATAATATTACTGGGCATATTTCTATATATGCCCAGTTTTATTTTTGCCAAAGTCACAGCAGACTCGTTGGTGATGGACAGGCTGTTTTCATATAAAAGGAACCTTGCGCCGAGCATCAGCGGTTTCACCGACGACTTTTACCTCAAGTACAGCTTCAGGACAGTGAGACGCAACCCCACCCTTATATTTGTGCCCACGATGTATTCGATAGCAAGAGGTAACAGGAATTACATCGGTGAGAACATCGGTAGGATATCATTCAAGGCCATTGACGATTACCGCATCGACCAAAAAACGCTGAAAAGCACCATTCCTCACAACAGGAAGGCAATGGACGTAATGATGCGCTTCATCATTCCCAACCTCTATGGCATATCACTGTTTGACAAATACATGCTGTCGCCGTTCAATTACAACAACAGGATTTTCTATAGATACAGGATAAGCATTAGCGATGAAGGCAGGGCTTGCGTCAACTTTACCCCGAAGTTGAACAACACACAGTTGGTCAAAGGCTTTGCAATAATTGACAGATATACAGGCAAGATAATCCACACACGCTTTAGCGGAGAATACGACATGGTTACCTTTGAGGTAAATGCATACATGGGTGATGACGACACCCCCTATGCCCTGCTGCCTACACGTTGTGACTCAAAGGCCGTGTTCAAACTCATGGGCAACGAGCTCAGGGTAAGGTTTTATGCAAATTTTGAATGCAAAGTGCCAGACATAGACTCAATCGACGACAAAAAAGCAGAAAGCATAATAGACAGCGTTAGGCCCGACCCGTTGGAACGTATAGAGGAATCCATCTATCGAGAGCACATCCAAGAAAACATCGCTAAAGACTCCGCCCAGGCAACGGTTGTGAAGCGCAAGAACAAGATGCTGAAAAAAACATGGGACATCGTCGACGACTATATCCTTAGCGGCCAAGATGCAAGCAACGATAACGCATCGGTGACATTATCGCCGCTGTTCAACCCCCTATACTTGAGCTATAGCCACAGCCACGGACTTGCATACAAGATGGACATTGGTGCCAGATACATATTTGCGCCGGACAGATACATAACCTTCACGCCAAGGCTGGGATACAATTTCAAGATTAAGAAGTTTTACTTCAACGCCCCACTCCGCTATACCTTCGATGCGAAACGCAACGGATGGGTGGAATTGACATGGGCCAACGGCAACAGGATAACCAACTCGAGCGTACTGGAAATAATTCAGGAAGAAAACCGCGACACAATCGACTTCTCGTCGCTCAACCTCGACTATTTCGACGATGAGATGGTGAGCCTGTCGGGTAGCATGCAGATTACCAAGCATCTTGAGATGGCTTTGGGCTTCGTCTACCACCGGCGTTCTGCCGTTAACAGGCATGAGATGGAGCAATTGGGCAAGCCATCAGAATACAGAAGCTTTGCGCCAATGGTCACGCTGACTTTCCGTCCCCACTCGGAAGGGCCCACGTTCACGGCAAACTATGAGCGAGGACTTACCAATATCTTGCAATCAAACATAAAATACGAGCGTTGGGAGTTTGACGCCTCGTTCAAGAAGGTGTTGCACAGCCTGCGTAAATACAACCTAAGAGCCGGCGGCGGATTCTACACCAACAAGTCGACCGACTACTTTGTTGACTTCGCCAACTTCCACGACAATTACATCCCCGGTGGCTGGGACGATGACTGGACAGGCGATTTCCAGCTCCTCAACAGCCAATGGTATAATGCATCAAAGTATTACTTCCGCACTAATGTATCCTACGAGTCGCCACTGCTGCTTGTCACTTGGATACCCCTCATCGGTAAATACATTGAGACAGAACGTATATATGCAAATTTCCTACAGATAGAACACACGCGCCCATACACGGAAATAGGCTACGGACTCACCAACAGATATTTCTCTATAGGTCTGTTTGCAAGTTTCCTCAATGGCAGTTTCAATGAGTTCGGCAGCAAATTCTCATTCGAATTATTCAGAAGATGGTAGTAAAAAGTGCCCTAAACGCAATAAGCCGGCGGTCTGCGCCTTGCAATATGGTTGATTGGCCATGCAAAAGTTTTTCGTTATGCGCAAGACTTTTGATAAATTACTGTATTTCAATATCTTGTTGCAACAATGTTACTGTATTGCCTGAACACTTGCATGGCGTCCGCAGTAGTTTCAACAGCAATAATAAACCGCATTGAGATGACATGGAACATCCACGTGCAACACCCTACCCTCACACATATTTATAATTATGAACAAACCCCTAATTGTATATAAAGCCAGTGCCGGAAGTGGAAAGACATTCACCTTGGCAATAGAATATATCAAATTGCTTATACACAACCCATACGACTTTCGCTCCATACTTGCCGTGACATTCACGAACAAGGCCACCGAAGAAATGAAAACCAGAATACTCAGCCAGTTGTACGGGATATGGAAGCAACTCGACGACTCACGCTCTTATACCGAAGCCATTTGCGCTGGTCTCGACGCCTCGCCAGCCTTTGTCAGCCGGCAGGCGGGACTGGCGCTGAGGTTGTTGCTCCACAATTACAATGGATTTAGGATTGAGACCATTGACTCTTTCTTCCAGAGCATACTCAGAAACCTTTCAAGGGAGCTCGACCTCACGGCCAATCTGCGCATAGAGCTCAACGACAAGCAGATAGAAGAGCAGGCCGTCGACGCCCTTATCGAGGGCCTGGGGCCTCACGACGAACTGTTGCAATGGATAATGCGGTTTATCACCGACAACATTTCGGAAGACAAGAGCTGGAATGTAATAGGTTCGATCAAGGCCTTTGGCACTACCATTTTCAGAGAATTCTATAAGGAAGCAAGAGGCCAGCTGGCTGGTACCATCGGCAACGGCGCCTTGTTCGATGAGTACAAGTCGGTGTTGTATGCAGAAAAGGCATCGGCTGCAGCACGCATGAAAGGCTATGCCGACACTTTTTTCGACATCATCTCTGACAACGGCCTTGTTGTCGACGACTTCGCGTCCAAAGACCGCGGCGTATGCGGTTTTTTCCTGAAGATTCAGAAAGGCACGCTTGACGAAAAGATTGTGGGCAAGCGCATAACCGAATGCATGGAGCAGTCCGACAAATGGGTCAGCAAGACCCATCCCAATCGCAAGTTAATCAGTGCACTGGCAGAAGAGAAGCTCATCGGCCTGCTGAAAAAGGCAGTCGACGACAGGCCTGTGCAATGGTGCAGGTATAAGTCGGCAGAGCTGACGCTGCGCCACCTGAGCCAGCTGCGCCTCCTTGGAAGCATAGAACAGAAGGTTCGCGAACTGAATGAGACATCCAACAGGTTCCTGCTAAGTGACACACAGTATTTGCTGATGTCGCTCATCAACGACAGCGACTCGCCATTTATCTATGAAAAAATAGGTGCCCTGCTGAAGTTCATCATGATAGACGAGTTTCAGGACACGAGCACCATACAGTGGCGAAACTTCAAGGTGCTGCTTGCCGACTGCATGAGCCGCGAGGCAGCCAACAATATTATTGTGGGCGATGTCAAGCAAAGCATCTACAGATGGCGCGACAGTGACTGGCGGCTTCTCAACGATATAGAACACGAGTTCCCCCACCCTGACCGCCAGCTCGACATCAGGAATCTTGGAACCAACTACAGGTCGGAGCGCAATATCATTGAGTTCAACAACGCATTTTTCTCAGCCGCCGCCGAGAAGGAATATGCCGCGCAGGCCGAGGGAGACACCGCTGCAGCCGAACAGTTGCGTAGTGCTTACAGCGACGTATGCCAGGGCATACCCGAACACAGGCGCGCCGAGGGCTATGTGAGCATAGAGTTGCTGCCGACTGCCGAATACCAGCAACAGACTCTGGAGGGAATAGCCGAAAGAGTGAGACAACTGACGGCCATGGGCATACCACAGAACGAGATAGCCATCTTAGTGCGCAACAACAAGTACATACCGCTCATCGCCGGATACTTTGCCGAACACGAGCCTTCGGTAAGCATAGTGTCCGACGAGGCCTTCCGCCTCGACGCCTCAATAGCTGTCAGGGTGATTGTCAATGCGTTGCACCTGCTTAACCATCCTGACGATTCAATAGCAAAGGTGTTCCTGGCCAAGGCATACCAGAATGCAGTTTGCGGCAACAATATCACAGACGACGAGATTACAGGATATGGTGGCCCTGAGTCGCTCCTTCCAAAAGCCTATGTAGACTCAATGGAATCGCTTCGCCGCACCCCGCTATACGACTTGGCCGAACGGATATACTACATATTCCAGCTGAAGCGCCTTGACGACCAGAGCGCTTATGTATGTGCCTTTTTCGACCAGCTTTGCAACTTCACATCAGACATGGCGGCCGACATCGACACTTTTGTGAGCAAATGGGACGAAAGCATTGGCAGCACAACCATACAAAGCAACAAGCTCAACGGCATACGGCTCATATCCATTCACAAGAGCAAGGGGCTTGAGTTCAACAACGTAATACTGCCTTTCTGTGACTGGCAGATGGAAAAAACCACAGGTAACATAATATGGTGCAGGCCCGAGACGGCGCCTTTCAACATGATTCCACTGATTCCGGTCGATTATGGCACTGGACTGATGGGCACCGTATACGAAAAAGAATATGTCAGGGAGCGCTTGCAAAATTGCGTCGACAATCTGAATCTGCTGTATGTTGCATTCACGCGTGCCAGCCGCAACCTGTTCGTGATTGGCAAATACAACGCCACCAATTCACGTTCGGAATTGATACAAGAGTGCCTGCCTCAAGTTGCCGATGTCCTTGGCGACGCACGCCTGTGCCAGCCAGACTCCCCAGATGAGCCGATGACGTTTGAATATGGCACACTAAGCCTTGGCGTAAAGAAAAAGTCGGGGCACACAGACAACATGTTCTTGGAAGAGCCCGAAACCGAGGGCATTGTCATAGAAACGTACAGGAACACCACCGAATTCAGGCAGAGCAACAAGAGCAAGGAGTTTACCGAAACCACAAATGCAGAAAACGAGAAAGACAACTATATCAAGATGGGCTGCATTCTGCACAAGGTGTTTTCCTCGATAGCCACCACTGCAGACATAGGGCAGGTGCTTGCTCAACTTCGGGCCGACGGAATATTGCCCACCGACAGCAACAAGAGCCAGACTATAATAGATATGTTGCACAAGCGACTGACCGACAGCAGGGTGAAAGACTGGTTCTCTGGCAAATGGACTCTGTTCAATGAATGCTCCATCCTGTCTATGGATGGCAACGGGCAACTGATGGAGCGCAGGCCCGACAGGGTGATGACAGACGGCAAACGGGTCATAGTGGTCGATTTCAAGTTTGGTACGCCGCGCGAAGAGCACCATCGCCAAGTGGGCGAATACATGGAGCTTATCTCGTCTATGGGATATGCAGACGTTAAAGGTTACCTTTGGTATGTTTACAACAACAGGATAGAAGAAGTATGAAAACATTTTTAGAATACGTCGCACGGGATATAGTGTCGAAACACGGCACCAACCTTGCTGACACAGTGATTGTGTTCCCCAACAAGCGTGCGTCTCTCTTTCTCAACGAATATTTGGTGCGTGCAGCGGGAAAGCCCGTGTGGAGCCCTGTGTACACAACCATCAGCGACTTGTTCAGGGAGCACTCCGACCTCATAGTCGGCGACAACATCAAGTTGGTTTGCGATCTTCACAAGAGTTTCGTTGCCTGCACCGGAATCGACGAGCCCCTCGACCATTTCTACGGATGGGGCCAGCTGCTGCTTTCCGACTTCGACGACATTGACAAGAACATGGCCGATGCCGGCAAAGTGTTTGCCAACCTAAAAGACATACACGAGCTGGATGGCGTTGCTTACCTCAGCCCAGAGCAGATAGAGGCAATAAAGACGTTTTTCAGCAATTTCACAGAAGACCACGACTCGGAACTGAAAAGACGCTTCCTAAGGCTGTGGAGCAAGTTCGGCGACATCTATTCAGACTATAACGAGCGCCTCACGGCCCAGGGGATGGCATACGAAGGTGCCCTATACCGTAGGGTTGTAACCGACACGGCCGTGGAGTTCAGTCATAGCCGCTACATCTTCGTAGGCTTCAACCTGCTGCAAAAAGTTGAAAGGCAGCTTTTCAAGCATCTCAAGAGCGAAGGCAAGGCCCGCTTCTATTGGGACTTGGACAAGTACTACATGGCTGCCGACGGCCCTGTGCAGCATGAGGCCGGCCATTACATCTCGTCGTACCTTAGCGACTTCCCCAACGAACTGGACAGCCACGCAACCGATATATACGACAACTTTGCCGCCAACAAGCAGATTACATACATCTCTGCACCGACAGAAAACATACAGGCGCGTTATGTTAGCAAATGGCTTCACGACAATGGACGCATGGCGGCAGGCCGTTCCACGGCTGTAGTCTTGTGCAACGAAAGCCTGCTGAATGCAGTGATACACAGCCTGCCTGACGACATCGGGAGCGTTAACATAACAACAGGCTACCCGCTTTCGCAGTCACCGCTAAGCTCCTTGCTCTATGCCCTGATAGCCTTGCAGACCTCAGGATACGATGCCAACCACGACAGATACCGGCTGCACTATGTGAACGCTGTGCTTAATCACCCTTATGCGTGCTACATCTCTGCCGGAAGCAAAGAGTTGCACAAGGCAATAAACACCGACGCCAAAGTCTACTACCCCGACAGAGCCACCTTGTGCATTGACGACGGGCTTTCACTGCTGTTTGAAGACGCAGCCAACGGCGCGGCAGATGCGACGCGGGCGGGGCAAATCACCTCATGGGTCATCAAGCTCTTAAAGCGCATAGCCGACAATTCTGCCGACGAAAAAGATCCGCTCTTCAAGGAGTCGTTGTTTAAAATGTACACGCTGGTCAACCGTCTCGACGGGCTGATTGCCTCGGGCGACTTGACAATAGACGTCATAACGCTGCAACGGCTGCTCAACCAGGTAATACAGTCGACAAGCATCCCCTTCCACGGGGAGCCGGCTGTGGGTGTGCAGGTGATGGGGGTGTTGGAGACAAGAAACCTTGATTTCGACCACTTGCTCATCCTTTCTTGCAACGAAGGCAACATGCCCAAGGGCGTCAACGACACATCTTTCATACCATACAGCATAAGGAAAGCCCACGAACTGACGACGGTCGACAACAAGGTGGCCGTCTACTCTTATTATTTCCACCGCTTGCTACAACGCGCCACCGACATCACCATATTATATAACAACGCCGTGAGCAACGGCAATGCCGGCGAGATGAGCCGGTTCATGTTGCAGATAATGGTTGAGAGCAACCATGCCATTGCCAAAAAAGCCCTTCAGTCGGGGCAGACGCCGGCCGTGTGCAATCCCAGGGAGGTAAAGAAGTCGGGCCACATAATGGACAACCTGCTGGCCAGGTTTGATTTGTCGCGCAACCCACAGGCGCTGCTCACCCCATCGGCCATCAACAGGTACATGAGATGCCAGTTGCAATTCTATTACAATTACGTTTGCAATATCAAGGAACTTCAAGACGATGACGAAGGTATAGACAACCGGGTGTTTGGCAACATATTCCACTTGGCGGCCCAATACATATACGAGCAGCTGTCAAGCCGGCAAGACGTGATAACACCAAGTGCCCTGAAGTCGTTGCTCAGCCAACCGGCGGCAATTGAGCGGGCTGTCGACTCGGCTTTCAACAGCGAACTGTTCAAGATAAAGTCGGGCCGAGTGAGGGCCACTGAATATAACGGACTGCAACTGATAAACAGGGCCGTCATAATAATGTACCTGCGCCGTCTCATCGAGATAGACTTGAAGCAGGCGCCTTTCAGCATTGTCGGTCTTGAGGAAGATGTGCGTCGCGACTTCGTGATTCAAGCAGGCGGCAGCACCATTTCTACAACCATTGGCGGCAGGGTCGACCGTATCGACCGTATAAGCGACGGGGCCGGCGAGCGTCTTCGTGTCGTAGACTACAAGACCGGCGGCAAAAAGATAAAGCCATTGCCAGACATAGAGGCAGTGTTCGACCCGTCGAGGCTCAAAGACCACAGCGACTACTACCTGCAGGCCATGCTCTACAGCCTGATTGCCGGAGAGTCTGCGCAACTCAATCCGGCCAAGTTGCCTGTCAGCCCGGCATTGCTCTTCATACAGCACACTGCCGGCGACGATTACGACCCGACGCTGTGCTTCGGCAAGGCCCCCATAACAGATGTCATGGAACACCGCGACAGGTTTTCAGAACAAATAAAGGAAAAGGTAAACGACATGTTCAACCCCGACATACCGTTTGTTCCAACGGCCGACGACAACATCTGCAAGACATGCCCTTACGCCGCCATCTGCGGCCTGTAACCAACAAGAACCGGGCAATCACCGGTTCTTGTTGGCCATAAACCATTTGTGGGTTATGAAATTATACAGCACGAAGGCAAAGGCCAGTATGCACAATGCCAGCGACAGCAGCCCGTGTACCGAGCCCTCAAAGGCTGCGTGGCCTACAAACAGGCCTATGGCTATGCCCGACTCCCACCCCAGTATGAATGTGCTCTGCGAAGTGCCCCGCTGGCAGTGGCGGCTCAGCTTGATGAAGAAAAGCAGGAATCGCGCCCCGATGATGCCTATTCCGCATCCAAGCAGCAGCGGCGACATGTACGACACTATGGCCTGCGTCCGGGTGAGCATGGCCAGCACCGACGCTGCCATGATGATGAGCCCGGTTATCACTTCGCTCTTCAACTCGGCATTGCGGAACACAAATCGGCCGGAGATCACGGCCAGGCACAAGCCAGCAAACAGCATTGCAAAAAACAATGGCTGAGGTGGCATCGACAGCAACAGTCCCGCAACGGTCGTGACGACTGCAAGGTTGGCAAACAACAGCGTACCCTGAGGCAGGAAGAAACGGTCGAGCCGAAACAGGCGAGTGTCTTCTCCGGGCGCCTTGAACGGGAATTTGACCATACTTATGAAGACAATCGCCAAGAATGCGCAGGCCAGCGAAGCTATGACCGAGCCATCGAAGCCGGTCAACTCATACGAATAATATCCGGCAAGTGGGCCCAATGGCAGTGAGAAACGCGCAAACCACGACGCTATGTGGTTGGCCTCAGTGCGCTGGAACGACTCGGTGGTGTCGATGATGAGCGTGCTGCACAGAACCATCTGGGCCAACCCGAAACATGCACCCTGGACAAAACGCACCGCGATGACGAGCAAGGCAAACTCTGGCGAGCCCTCAAAACGGTCGGCATACATCTGCCCAAGCTCTGTTGCCATCATGCCTGCGACGGCCCACACGCAGACCATGTTACGCCGGAAACGCTGTACAAGAAACGAACATAGAGGCCCGAAAAGAAACATTCCGATGCCCAGCGCCCCCAAGGCAGCCCCCGTCTCGACATGGCTAAGCCCTACAGTGGGCAACCACTCTGACAGGGCCGGTATCTGGATGTAAACCGATGCCGACAACAAAAACGTCGACATGACCATCAGCCAGAAGTCCTTATGCCATACATCTATGTGAACCACAGTGTTTTGCGTGTGCATATCGTTTAACCCAGACTTAGTAAGACTCCGACTCGTTGGGGAAATCGCTACTCTTTACGTCGCTCACATAGTTGCCTATGGCGTCGGTCATGATTGAGTTGAGGTCGGCATACCTGCGCAAGAAGCGGGGGCTGAAACCCTTTGTCATGCCAAGCATGTCGGCCACAACAAGTATCTGTCCGTCGGTGGCTCCGCCCGCCCCGATGCCAATGGTGGGCACGGGCACCTCTGCCGTGACCATGGCAGCCAGCTTGGCAGGCACTTTCTCGAGCACGATGGCAAAGCAACCGGCTTCGGCAAGCGCCTTGGCGTCGGACATCAGTTTGTCGGCTTCCTGTTCTTCCTTGGCGCGCACGGCATACGTGCCAAACTTGTTGATGCTCTGTGGCGTCAGTCCCAGATGGCCCATCACGGGTATGCCGGCGTCGAGAATGCGCCTCACAGTGTCCAATATCTCAACGCCGCCCTCAAGCTTCAGGGCGTCGCAGCCGCTCTCTTTCATTATCCTTATGGCGTTTCTCACTCCATCGCTGCAATCGGCCTGATAGCTTCCAAACGGCATGTCGCACACAACGAGAGCCCTCTTTACTGCATTTGTCACCGAACGGGCATGATATATCATCTGCTCTATGGTTATAGGAAGTGTGGTGGTGTTGCCGGCCATCACGTTCGACGCCGAGTCGCCAATGAGAATTCCGTCTACCCCGGCAGCGTCCACGATGCCTGCCGTCGTAAAATCGTAGGATGTGAGCATTGAGATTTTCTCTCCCTTCTGCTTCATCTCCATGAAGCGATGCGTAGTAACCTTACGTGTGTCGCTTACCAAATATCCAGCCATAAATTCGTTCAATTTAAATTTCGGGGTGCAAAGTTACACCAATTCATCAAAAAAGCAAAACTTTTATAAAACAACTTTTCCCCGGTGGCTCCGCAAGCCGTTTTTTACAGCAGAGCCTTACACTTCGAACAGTCCAGTACCGTATAGTCGTCTACCACCATGTCACAGTAAGGCCCGATGGCTTCAGCCGGGTTGGTGGTGGCCAGTCCTATGACTTTCATTTTTGCCGCCCTGCCCGATTTCAGTCCGTTGAAGCTGTCTTCGAATACGATGCACTCGCTGCTCGCCGCACCAAACCGCAAGGCCGCTTTCAGGTAACAATCCGGGTCGGGCTTGCTGCGCTCAAAGTCTTCGGCCGTAAGTATGGCGTCGAACATCTGCTTAAACTCGGGGTGCTTGCCGTAGACGGCCTCCATCTTACGGTTGTTCGAACTCGTCACGACGGCGGTATATACGCCTGAAGCCTTGAGGTCGGCCATAAACGATTCGAATCCGGCCACGTAGACAAACTCCATCTGCTGTTCAAACTCATTCAGCCGCTTCGTTATGATTGGCCTTACGGCCTCAAGCTCTCCGGCAAAATAGCGGTCGTATATCTGTACCAGTGTCTGGCCTTTGATGTCTCTTTCCAAATGTGGTTTCTCTGGGTGAAATTCCCTGCATTGCGCTCCCCAAAACTCGGTGTACTGTGGTTCGGTATCGAAAACAACTCCATCTAAATCAAACAATGCGGCCTTGAATGTCTTTTCCATATCTCGCGTTTTTGGCTGCAAAATTACACATAAAAAACCAACAACCAAGCATTAGTGTGTGAAATAATGGTTACGCCACAGCCGTTTGCCAATTCCATTGACAGATTGCTGGCAATTTGTTTGCATGCTGAAACACTGCCATTGGCCGATGCACGATGGGCACTGGGCAGAATGCCTACGGCAACCGCTGCTTACCGGGCAGACTTGCTTTTCCGCCCCCATCTACCTGTAACAGGGCGTTGGGCACGAGTCGGTTTCATCACATTGCCGGGCATGTCGGCTTACGGCTTATTTAAAGTCACTGACGGCCGGACAGAGACTTGGCATCGGGAATTGGGGAGACAGTTATTGCGGATTATGCATTGAAGCATGGTAAACGCTCAATGCCAGCGGCTTGGCAAACGGATGTACCGTATGGGTGAATGTAAACTTAATGTCAACCAAATCACTTGTTGCGTAACTACCTGACAGAAAGTGTGTTGCCACATTGGGCATAAAGCGATTTAAAACGTGCCGTTTTACAACGCCATACGGCACGTTTTACACTGCTAAACGGCCCATATTGCGATGCAAAACGGCTCTGCTCATGCGGCAACGGGATGTTTGTAAATCATTATTACCACATGCCAGGCATGTTGGGAAAGACATGATTAATTGGCTGCATAAGAAATATCTATCCATCAGTTAATGACTTTTAACCATGAAAGCATGACACGCTGCCTGCTGAAACATATTTTTTTATTACCTTTGCATTGCTTTAACGTGCCAATACAACTAAAGAAACGCTATTAAACAATCAATAAATAATAACTTAAAAACCAAACTGATGGTAAACAAAATGTTTTTGGCCATGTTGGCCTTTGTTCCTTTCATGTCGCAGGCACAGACGTTCGACTTCGACATGACAAAGAAACAACCAGTCTACACGGATGCTGCCGGCTATGGGTATGACATACTCGGAGAGCCGGAAAAGAAAAGCAACGACCCTTTTTACTTCTCTGTCAAAGTGCCCGACGGGAACTATAAAGTCAAGGTTGAGCTTGGCTCTAAGAAGAAAGCAGGCAACACAACAGTACGGGCTGAAGGCCGCCGGCTGATGGTTGAGAATGTTGACACCAAGAAAGGGCAGTACACGAGCTACGAATTTGTGGTAAACAAGCGCAACCCTCAAATCAATGAGAAAGAGCGTGTGAGGATTAAAGAGCGCGAAAAGGGATATCTCAACTGGGACAACAAGCTCACGCTTGAGTTCAACGGCGACGCCCCGGCCGTAAAGTCGATACACATCGAGCGTGACGACAGCTGCCCCACGGTGTACCTTTGCGGCAACTCTACAGTGGTAGACCAAAACAACGAGCCGTGGGCAAGCTGGGGCCAGATGATACCAAGGTGGTTTGACTCGGGCATCGCCATATCCAACCACGCGGAAAGCGGGCTCACCGCCGGTTCGTTCCTTTCTTCAAAGCGCCTTGAAAAGATTATGACTACACTTAAACCGGGCGACTATGTGGTCTGCGAATTTGGCCACAACGACGAGAAAGAAAAGGGCCCGGGCACGGGAGCATGGTACCACTACACCCGAAACCTGAAGATTTTCATCGACAACGTGCGCTCAAAGGGTGCCACAATAATATTCTGCACACCCACGCAACGACGCAGGTTTGCCGACGACAAGAAAACAATCATCAACACACACGGCGACTTCCCCGCTGCAATGAAGGCTGTGGCTGAACGCGAGAATGTGCCTCTGATTGACTTGCACCAGCAGACGACGACGTTCTTTGAGGCCCTGGGATATGAAGACAGCAAGCGGGCCCTGGTTCATTACCCGGCAAACACATTTGCCGGACAAGACAAGGCCCTGGCAGACAACACTCACTTCAACACCTACGGGGCTTATGAGGTGGCTAAAATCGTGGTCATGGGCATGAAGAAACTAAACCTTCCGCTCGTGAAAGACATAAGGCCCGACTTCAAGGACTTTGACCCGAGCCAGCCGGACGACTGGAAAACATTCAAATGGGCGCCCGCACGCAACGTCGAGCTGGCTAAGCCCGACGGCAATTGACGGTGCATCCGACATACTGCGGTAAACTGATTTACAACAAAACATTATACAACAGATTATATGAACTACAGATTCATGGCTTTTGCCGGCGCACTGATGGTGGCCGGCGGCATGTGGGCACAATCGTGGCCCGTAGCCAAGCCCGAAGCCAAACCGGGAGCGCGATGGTGGTGGATGGGCTCTGCCGTCAACCAGGAAGACTTGAGATGGAATATGCGGGAATATTCCAAGGCGGGCATTGGCGCCCTGGAGATAACGCCTATCTACGGCGTCCAGGGCAACGACAACAACGAACTGGAGTTTCTGTCGACTCCCTGGATGAACGCACTTAAGTTTGTTGAGTCCGAAGGAGCTAAGGACGGAATCCTCATCGACATGAATAACGGTACGGGATGGCCCTTCGGCGGACCGTACGTGCCTATTGAAGAAGCTGCCGCAAAACTGGTTTGCACCGACGTGAATGCCACTGGCAAGGAGCTGCGCAAGGGCGTAGACATAAGTGTCAAGGACGAGAAGGAAAAGCAATATGCCAAGCTCAGCAGGGTGATGGCATACGCTGCAGACGGCACAGTGGCCAACCTGACCGAATTCACAGATGCCAACGGCATGGTGACATGGAAGAAAGCACCAAAGAAGGGACAGTACCGCATCATCTCTGTTTACTGCTCACGCACACGCCAGAAGGTGAAACGGGCTGCACCCGGTGGCGAAGGTTACGTGATAGACCACTTCGACCACGATGCTGTTGCCCACTACCTGCAACGGTTTGAAGATGCTTTCGACAAGAGCGGCACGCCATATCCGCACACGTTCTTCAACGACTCGTATGAGGTTTACCAGGCCAACTGGACGCCAAAGCTGTTCGAGGAGTTTGAGAAACGCAGGGGATACAAGCTCGAGGAACACCTGCTCGAGCTGCTTGGCTACAAGGAAGACGCCGGCAACAAAGTGCTCGTAGACTACAGGGAGACCCTGGGAGAGCTGCTTCTGGAAAACTACGTCAACCAGTGGACGGCCTGGGCCCACAAGCACGGGGCCAAGACCCGCAATCAGGCCCATGGCTCTCCAGCCAACCTGATAGACATTTATTCGGCCGTAGACATACCGGAGATCGAGGGGTTCGGCCTCTCTGAATTCGGCATCAAGGGCCTTCGGACCGACAGCGGGTTTACGCGCAAGAACGACAGCGACATATCAATGCTGAAATATGCGGCATCCGCAGCTCACATCACCGGCAAGACATTCGCCAGCAGCGAGACTTTCACATGGCTGACAGAGCACTTCCGCACATCATTGTCGCAGTGCAAGCCCGACATCGACCTCATGTTCACATGCGGAGTCAATAACATGTATTTCCATGGAACGACTTATTCGCCACGCAACGACGCATGGCCGGGATGGAAGTTCTATGCTTCCATCGACATGAGCCCGACCAACAGCATCTGGCGTGACGCCCCTTATCTGATGAAATACATTGAGAGATGCCAGAGCTTCCTGCAGATGGGGCAGCCCGATAACGACTTCCTTGTTTTGCTGCCTGTGCGCGACATGTGGGCCGAACGCAGCGGAACAGGCCCCAAATCACTGCTGATGATGTTCGACATCCACAGCATGGACAAGAAAGCACCGGACTTCATAAAGAGCATTCTGGAGATTGACATGGAGGGATTCGACTGCGATTACATCAGCGAAAACTTCATCCTGACTACCAAGTTCAACGAAGGCATGCTTGAGACGGCTGCCGGCACACGCTACCATGCGCTTATTATTCCCGGAAGCGGCAACATGCCGGAAAACGTCAAGGCACACATAGAAGAGCTGAAAAGCCAGGGCGCGAAGATAATTTACGGCATCGACAAGCAGCAAATGGCCTCGGCAGCCAAGCCGGAGCCCATGAAGTATCAGTTCGGGCTGCGCGCGATAAGGCGCAAGAACGACTCCGGCCACCACTATTTCATAGCAAACCTGTCGCCCAACGACGTGGATGCGCGCATACCTCTGGCCGTAGGCATGAAGGATGCACGTTGGTTCAACCCCTTGAATGGCGAGATATACAAGGCTGACGTGACTGCCGAAGGTGTGAAGATGAACCTGCGCAGCGGTGAGTCGATGATATTGCAGACTTACGACCATGCCCTTACCGACAACAGGGTTGAGCGCAAGACGTCGCTCGGCGAGGCCAAGCAGCTCAACGGGAAGTGGACTTTGAGCTTCGTTGAGAGCGCTCCCAAGGTGGCAAAGACATTCGACCTGCCCACACTGACTACATGGGAAGCACTCGACGACGACTCAGTGAAGGTTACGATGGGCACCGGTGCTTATACAACCTACGTCAACCTGACCAAGGACGAGGCCAAGAGCAATTGGGCAATCGACCTCGGCGACGTGCGTGAGAGCGCCAGAGTGTATGTCAACGACAGCCTTATTGGCTGCGCATGGTCGGTTCCTTTCGTGCTGGACTGCAAGAACCAGCTGAAGGCGGGCAGCAACAAGATATGCATCGAAGTAACAAACCTGCCTGCAAACAGGATTGCCGACCTCGACAGACGGGGTGTAAAATGGCGTAAGTTCAAAGAAATCAACATGGTGGGCCTTAATTATAAGAAGGGCACATACGCCGACTGGAAGCCTGTGAAGAGCGGCTTGAATTCGCCGGTCACACTGTATAAGTTGAAGTAAGGCATCAGACAGACACATTCTAACATAAAAGCCCGCCATGATTGATGGCGGGCTTTTATGTTCATACAGGCTTAACCATGCGGCAAGACTAAGCCTGACATGCCATGGTGGCACTTACTTTGTTACTCTGATCCAATCGACGTCGAGGAAGCCGGACGGGGCTTTGCCTGCAGGTTCCTCTGCCACGAAGCCGAATTTGGCTCCGATCCATTTGCCTTCACGCATCTGGAACTCGTCTCCTGCAGTCTCAAACTTCTTGCCGTTCTTGCTGTATGCAAACGTCAGCTTGGCTCCATCCTTCACCGTCAGGCGCAAATAGATTTCCTCGTATATAGCCGGTTCGTAGTCGATTTTGTCTTTGTCGGTAGCGTCGAGCTCGGCAATGACTTTCACTTCCTCGGGTTTGCCCTTGTCAGCCTTATGGCATGTCACTTGCTGAAGCTGGAACTTGTCGCCCACTCTCTTCACAACGAGGGCGCTGTAGTCAAGTCCCATCATGATGATGCCGGCATACTGGCCCTCTTTCTTGGCCGCAAACTTTATCTTCGCCGTAGCCGTGAAAGAGTCGGCCGGCGTCTTTTGCAGCAAAAGGTTGGGCGCTTCCCACAGGTTCACGAAGTTTTCGCTGAGCTTGTTGGTGTATAACCGGTAGAAACCGTAAGGAGTTGGCTGGCCGAACTTGGGGTTGTAATTGGCGTGCCACTGCCATTGCTTGCCAAGCACGGGCTCGTTGAATTCGTCGCTCTCAACCGGGTTCTGTATCGGGTAAGTCTTGCCAACGTTTGGCTTTTTGTATCTTGTGACCGGGTCGCCGCACAAATCGCCGTCCTTGTCGACGCCCATCACCGGCCAACCCTTAACCCAATTGACCGGTTGGAGGTGCACCACGCGCCCATAGGGGCCCTTGTCTTGAAAATGAAGGAACCAGTCTTCGCCTTGCGACGTGCGTACAAGGCCACCCTGATGAGGGCCGTTCACCTCTGACTTGCCTTGCGCGAGCACCATCTTGCTCTCGTATGGGCCGAAGGGGCTCTTTGAACGCATGGCCAGCTGCCATCCCGTAGGCACGCCGCCGGCGGGAGCCAATATCCAATACCAGCCGTCAATCTTGTAGAACTTCGGCCCTTCTACGGTGCGGTTGGTGTTGTTTCCATCGAAGACAATCACCGGGTTGCCGATGGCCTTGGTGCCGTCGGCCGACAGTTCGCACACCGAGAGCACGCTCTTGAAGCCCGCCCTGCTGCCGGCCCAGCCAAACACGAGGTAACAACGGCCGTCGTCGTCCCACAATGGCGTGGTGTCGATGATGCCCTTGCTCTTCATCACCAGCACAGGCTCCTCCCATTCGCCGGCCGGGTCTTTGGTCTTGACCATAAATACGCCATGGTCGGGGTCGCCCCAGTATATATAGTATTCACCGTTGTGATACCTGATGCTCGGAGCCCACACCCCCATGCCGTGGGCAGCCTTGTCAAACACCTCTTCGGGCACCATCTTCTTGATGGCGTGGCCTACTATTTTCCAGTTGACGAGGTCGTTGGAATGCAGGATGGGCAGGCCGGGTACGCAGTTGAACGAACTTGCGGTAAGGTAGAAATCTGTTCCAGACGGCCCCACACAAACGTCTGGATCGCTGTAGTCGGCATTGATGATAGGGTTGGTGTAAGTGCCGTCGCCATTGTCGGGACACCACACTTGCGAACGATACTGAGCCATGGATGCCATTGGCAGTGCTGCCATGAGCAACAACAAAGGTAATTTCATAAAGCTTGTATTTTTAGTTTGCAATTATTTCCAGCTGCTATTCTCATCGTCATTACGGCATTTTCGTCGGCAGGGGTGAGCGATAGCGCCACATGGCCCATGGTGCGCCTCAGGTTTATCTCGACGCAGGGATGCAAAAGGAAGCCCGTGCCGGCATTGCCCTCCACCACCATCATGTCGATGCCGAAGGGCCCGGTGTAGGCCTCCCCGATGCCCACTGCAAGGCTCTGCTGTATCCGTGCCCTGACGCTATCGAGCAAGCCGCCGGGCAGGCAGGCCGTTATGGCTGCACTCTTTACGCTCTCTGAAGCAAGCATGTTGCCTGTATATGCACTGCCTTCTGCCTCAAACAGCGACAGTCCGAGATAGGTTATTCCTCCCCGTCCGTCGCTGAAGAACTCCATGCCGAAGTCTTTTACCTTTTTATAATACGGCTCAACCATCAAACACCCCTGCTGATTTAACATGTTTTTTATCCATCCCATCAGGCTGCCCCCTTCCTCGCCGGCGTGCATTATGCGCACTCCCCTGCCGCTGCTGCTCCATGGCGCCTTGACCACCACGTGGCCAAGGGCCTCTGCCATGGCTGATATCTGGGCGGCCGAAGTGCACTCGCGGGCCATGCCGACGGTGCCTTCCTGCTGCAATGCGGGCAGGAGCATGGCTGCCGTACGCCTGTGTGACAATGAGCGCACGGCATCGATGTAGTCTTCCGTAGGGCATGACGAGGGCCGAACCCCGTGGCGTAGCAGCCTGTGACAGACGGCCCTGTCCCACCCCCATGGGCTTACGGACTGTGGTGACATGCCGCACAGGTCGGCAGTGGTTACGAAGTGCACTCGCTGGGCGGGCCTCGACAGGGCCGTAAGCACCTCATTCAAATTGCTGCGGGCCAGCTCAACGTCGTCTACAAGCACCGCGTCGCCGTCGGCAGCCCACAAGGCCGGAATGAAGCCAAGGCCCATGCGCAGGCGCCTTGCTGCCAGCGGCGGTGTAAAGTTTGCCAGGTTTGCCCCCATAGCCAGGTCGTGCTCAGGGTTGAAAACATGTAGGGTCATTGTTGCCTATATATAATTATGTAAGTAGCTGTTCAAAATTAACCGATACAATAGACCTTGCAGGTGTCCTCTATATCTTTGCCACCATCTTGTGTGCTCTTTCAGGCCGCATGCCAAAGTCTCATCGGTCGCGTAGCCCGCTACGCTCTCTCTTCGGACTGTGGCATGCATCTCAGAAATAGCGCACAATTTGATGGCAATTAATTTTGAACACCTACTTATTGTCATTTCTGCGCAAAATTACCTAAAAATAACCAATATCAGCCATCCGGCAGTGAAATTAATGAAACAGGAAAGGGTAAAAATATTTCAAGCCAGAGGCCATGCCGTTAACTGCCTGTGGCACAGCTGCTTCAGCACGGTGGCCGTTCTGCATCATGAAACGGCCCGTATGAGGCTGTGAAACAGCCCTTTCCGACATGCAAAACGGCCCGTGCCACAGTGTGAAACAAGGCATGCAACCTTATTGTTGACATTTTGTCAAACATGGAAAAAACCTTGGGCCCTGCAGCACCGCCATTTGCCCTTATCATCAAGCGGCGTGTCCATAAAGGCCTAAAGTGGCCCGCAATACCAAAGATTCTGCATCGTAATGCGCCAAATATGAATAATATTTTGTACTTTCGCGGCCGAATAAAGAAACAACAACCATATTATGAATTGGCTTGAAAGTCTTTTCGCTACGCCGTCGGCACTGCAGACAATAATAATTCTGTCACTAATATGCTCTGTCGGACTGGCTTTCGGCAAGTTACGTGTGGCAGGCATCTCATTAGGAGTTGCGTTTGTATTCTTCATAGGCATCGTTGCCGGTCATTACGGAATCACTGTCGACCACAGCATGCTTAGCTATGCCGAAACATTCGGCCTGGTATTGTTTGTCTATGCGCTCGGGCTGCACGTCGGCCCCGGCTTTTTCAATTCACTTTTCCACGAAGGTTTCAGCCTAAACCTGTGGGGGCTTGCCGTCGTTGCTGCCGGAACGATGATGGCCCTTGCCTTCTGCTGGTTTCTGCCGGTGCAGTTGTCAGACATGATGGGCGTGCTGTGCGGCGCAACAACCAACACCCCCGCCCTTGGTGCCGCACAACAGACGCTGCGGCTGTTCGGGCTCAATGCCGACGGGGCAGCACTGGGTTGCGCCGTGACCTACCCCCTCGGCGTTGTCGGGGTGATATTGGCAATGCTTATCATGCGCAAGTTTTTCGTCAGGGCATCCGATCTGGAAGAGCACCACTCCACCGAGCACAACACATACATCGCCAGGTTTGTGGTGGTCAACCCGGCCATCGACGGGCGCACGCTGGCGCGCATCAACGAGATGAGCCACCGCCACTTCATCGTTTCGCGCATCTGGCGCGGCAATGACGTCATCGTGCCGCGGTCAACAACAGAGCTGAAGCTGAACGACAGCGTGATGGTGGTGACAACCGAGCAAGAGGCGCCCGCCCTGGAAATACTTTTTGGCAAAAAGGCAGAAGAAGACTGGAACAACAAAGAAATAGACTGGAACGCCATCGACTCAAAGGTGGAATCGCGCGTGATAGTGATAACCCGGCCCAAACTAAACGGCAAGATGCTGGGCCACCTGCAGCTTCGCAGTGCCTACGGAGTCAACGTGAGCCGCGTGATTCGCGGTGACATGAGCATACTGGCCACAAACAACCTGAGGCTGCAATACGGCGACCGACTGACCATTGTAGGCGAGGCCAAGGCCCTCGACAACGTTGAGCCGTTCTTGGGCAACGCTGCCCGCAGCCTCGACGAGCCCAACCTGGGCGCCATCTATCTCGGTCTTGTGCTCGGTCTTGTGCTCGGCGCCGTCCCACTGAGCATACCCGGCATAAGCATACCTGTGAGCATGGGCATTGCAGGTGGGCCCATTGTGGTGGGCATACTTGTCGGAGCATTCGGCCCGCGCTTCCACCTCGTGACATACACCACGCAAAGCGCCAACCTGATGTTGCGCAAGCTGGGCCTGTCTATGTACCTTGCGTGCCTTGGACTTGAGTCGGGCGGCCAATTTTTCGACACCATCATGCGCCCGGAAGGACTGCTATGGGTGGGCCTGGGCTTTGTGCTGACGGTGGTGCCGGTGCTCGTAGTAGGCCTCATAGCCCTTCACAGCAAGAAATACGACTACGGCACGATATGCGGCATTTTGTGTGGCAGCATGGCCAATCCGATGGCCCTTACCTACGCCAACGACACTATAAAAGGCGACGCGGCATCGATAAGCTATGCCACGGTATACCCGCTGTGCATGTTCATGAGGGTTATAGTGGCCCAGATAGTGCTTTTGCTATTCCTATAGCGCAGCCATGCCTCCGGCTTGCCGCGGTTACAGGCAAGCCGGAGGCATGGCAAGGCAACGGCCCGCAAGGCTATTGCCCGTCGGGATTCAGCTTAAACTTTTTCTTGCTGTGCCTGGCCTTGCGCGGCGTAAGGCCAGAGGCGCTGCCGTGGGGGCTCCTCACCCCACCATACTGTTGCCACCGCTGGCGTATCTTTGACACATAGCCAACCGTCTCGAAGCCACGCATATACCCGTGCTTTACCACCGGGTCGCGGTAGTAGCGGGGCTCGCTGAGCAACAGCACATAACGCGACACCTCGCTCCACGACTTCGGGTCGGAGCCGTTTTTGGCCGCAAGGCTCATCGCATCCCTAATATGGTGATAGCCGCCGTTATAGCTTGCCAGCACAAAGTTGGTGCGCTCGTTGCGGTTGGCAATGTCGCTGAACTTGCTTTCCAGCTCACCCAAGTATCTTGTAGCCGCTTCGATGTTGGTCTCGGGGGTGAATATGTCTGAAAGGGCCAACCCCAGATGCGCCGCCGTCGACGGCATTATCTGCATCAGTCCGCATGCCCCAGCCCACGACTTTGCGTTCGGGTCGAACGTAGACTCCTGGTAGCATTGGGCCGCAAGCAGCCGCCAATCCCACCTTATGCGCTGGCTGTGCTTCACAAACAATGCGTCATAGCGCGAAATTATGCCTTTCTGGCGGTCTTGCATCGGTGCATATACACGGCGGCTTACACTTTTGGAGCTAAGCAAAAAGTCTTCTTCGCGCTCGACATCGGCCAGCATCGAGGGCTTGAACCATTCGTCAATGGCTTTGACCAGCATGTCGCTGCTTGCCTTTGCCACCCACCTTGCACCGTCGGAATTGTTGCGCGGCCCGCACATCACAACGGCACCACTGCTGTCGGCGAGCGCAGCCGTGTCGGAAGGCGACACCCAGTATGCCGCGACATCGGCGTCGCCGTCAATCAGCTTGCGCATTAGCTCCATGGTGTCACGGCACACCTCAACACGCAAACTGACCCCGATCTTGTCGGCAAACCGCTGGCAAAGCAGGAAGTGAAGGCCGAGATGCTTGCCGTGGTAATCGTAATACGACTCGGGGCCGCTAAGCGTTGCCATTATCATCTCACCATTGCCGACAATCTCATCAAGGTCGAATGTGGCATTGGATGCCACCGTGTCGTTGACCACACCCCACGGTGCAACAACCTGCTCGTCGCCCTTGTTGCCATTGGAACAGGCCGACAAAGCCATAACAACGGCAGGGCTGACGCACAAAGCAAACAGGCCAACACCGTGGCATATTATATGTTTATATGCAGCTAATATTCTATTTACTCTCAAAACCTTAACAATTTGACTGCAAAATTACACAAAATCTTGCACAATCATGTATTTTTGAGTAAATTTGCCACGTTTTAATATAACTCGGAATTATTATGTTACGTATTGCAGTTCAATCCAAAGGAAGGTTGTTTGAAGACTCCATTAACCTCTTGTCTGAGGCAGACATAAAAGTAAGCGCGGGCAAACGCACTTTGCTTGCCCAAGCGGTAAACTTCCCACTCGAAGTGCTTTACCTGCGCGACGACGACATTCCGCAAAGCGTAGCCAGCGGAGTGGCCGACTTGGGCATTGTGGGCGAGAATGAATTTCAAGAGCGCTCGGAAGCAGCCGATGTGATATGCCGACTGGGGTTCAGCAAGTGCCGCCTGTCGTTAGCCATACCTAAGGACATTGAATATCCGGGGAAAGAATGGTTCAATGGCAAAAAGATTGCAACGTCGTATCCGGGCATACTGTCAAAATACTTGAAAGAGCAAGGCATCGACGCCGAGATACACGTCATCACCGGAAGCGTCGAGATATCTACGAGCATTGGCATTGCCGACGGAATATTCGACATCGTCAGCAGCGGCTCTACGCTTGTGAGCAACAACCTGCGCGAGGTTGAGGTAGTGATGCACAGCGAGGCAGTGCTGATAGCCAACCGAAACATGACCGACGAGAAGAGGGCGTTGCTCAATCAGATGGTTTTCAGGTTCGAAGCCGTGAGGAGCGCCGAAGACAAAAAGTATATCCGAATGAATGCCCCGAAGGATAAGCTCAACGAGATAATAAGCGTTCTGCCGGGGCTGAAGAGCCCCACGGTGATACCACTCGCAGACGATGAATGGTGCTCTGTGCACACGGTGCTCAACCAGAAATGCTTTTGGGAGATAATAGGAAAGCTGAAGGAACTTGGGGCGCAGGGCATATTAGTGACCCCGATAGAAAAAATGATATTGTAATAAGCGCATGAAAATAGTCAGGTACCCGGAAAAGAGCCTGTGGAAAAGCATTTTGGAGCGCCCTCACATCGACGCTGCCAGGTTGGGCTCGACGGTCTCAAGCATACTTGAAGACGTGAAACGCGATGGCGACGACGCCGTAAAGAAATACGAAGAGCAATTCGATCACGTCTGCTTGCAGTCGCTGTCTGTTTCAAAAGAAGAAATGGACGAGGCAGAACAGCTCGTGTCAGACAAGCTGAAAGACGCCATACGCCTTGCTTACCACAACATCAAGGTGTTTCACGAATCGCAACTCACTTCGCCCTCGAAGATTGAAACGCAACCGGGAGTCACATGCTGGCAAAAGCCGGTGGCCATTCAACGCGTAGGCCTTTACATCCCGGGAGGCTCCGCCCCTTTGTTCAGCACGGTGCTAATGCTGGCCACCCCGGCCAAGATTGCGGGCTGCGAGCGCATTGTGCTGTGCACGCCGCCGGGTAAAGACGGCAAGGTTCACCCTGCCGTACTGTTTGCGGCAAAGGTTGCCGGCGTCAGCGACATATTCAAGGCAGGAGGCGTCCAGGCCATTGGCGCAATGGCTTATGGCACGGAAAGCATACCTTCTGTGTACAAGATATTCGGCCCGGGCAACCAGTATGTCATGGAAGCCAAGCAGCAGGTGAGCCTGCATGGTGTGGCTATAGACATGCCCGCTGGCCCCTCGGAGGTTTGCGTGATTGCCGACGAAAACGCCGATTGCGCGTTTATTGCAGCCGATTTGCTTTCGCAGGCTGAGCACGGCCCAGACTCGCAGGTTGTACTTATAACGACAAGCGAAAAGGCATTGACCGGCGTACAGCAGGAAGTAATCGCCCAACTTGAATCGCTCCCGCGCAAGTCGATAGCCTCACAAGCACTCGATAACAGCAAGCTGGTATTGGTGCATGACGATGACGAGGCCATGGATATGGCCAACCTGTATGCGCCCGAACACTTGATTATTCAAACGGACAACTATGCCGAACTGGCTGAAAGAGTGGTAAACGCCGGCAGTGTGTTCCTTGGCAGGTATGCATGCGAGAGTGCCGGCGACTATGCGAGCGGCACAAACCACACGCTTCCCACCAACGGATATGCCACATCGTACAGCGGGGTGAACCTGGACAGCTATTTCCGCAAGATAACTTTCCAGCACATCAGCAGCCGGGGCATAGCAAACATTGGGCCGGCTGTAGCGGAAATGGCTGCCGCAGAGTCGCTTGATGGCCACAAAAATGCCATGACGCTGAGAATGAAAAGCCTCTCTGGCAACTGATCGCGGCAGATGCCTCATGTGGCCATTATATGAATGTGCATACCAAATATAAGCAATGATGGATTTAAAAGAATTGACAAGACCCAACATATGGAACCTTTCTCCGTACAGCAGTGCACGCAATGAATACAGTGGGCACACGGCGAATGTGTTTCTCGACGCAAACGAGAACCCTTACAACAGTCCTCTGAACAGATATCCCGACCCTTTGCAAAGCGAACTCAAAGCGCTTGTGGCAAGAGTCAAGGGGGTTCCGGCAGAGTGCATCTTCCTCGGCAACGGCAGCGACGAGGCCATTGACCTGGCTTACCGATGCTTTACGCAGCCCGGGGTGAACAACGTTGTTGCCATAGAGCCGACCTATGGCATGTACAAAGTATGCGCAGACATCAACGATATAGAGTACAGGCCGGTGTTGCTTGACAATGGGTTCCAGATGAATGCAGACAGTTTGCTGTCGGCATGCGATGCTGACACAAGGCTGATTTGGCTTTGCAGCCCCAACAACCCGACAGGCAACAACCTGAAACGCAATGAGATTGAAGAAGTGCTGAGACGTTTCCATGGACTTGTGATAGTCGACGAGGCGTACAGCGACTTCTCTACCGAAAGGCCTTTCAGGCTCGACTTGGACAAATTTCCCAATCTCATCGTGCTCAACACCATGAGCAAGGCATGGGGATGCGCCGCCATCCGACTTGGCATGGCTTTTGCCTCAAAGGAGATTATCAGCCTGTTCAACAAGGTGAAATATCCATACAACATAAGCTCGCTGACGCAGGAACAGGCTATCGAGGCATTCAAAGACCCGTATAAGGTGGACAAGTGGATTAAGATAATACTGCTTGAACGCACACGAATGATTGATGCCTTTGGCATGTTGCCATCTTGCAAGAAAGTGTATCCTACCAATGCCAACTTCTTCCTTGCCGAGATGGACGATGCACAGGCAACATACGATTATCTTGTAAGGAAAGGAATAATTGTAAGAAACCGCAACAAGGTTGCCCTGTGTGCCAATTGCCTGAGGATAACGATAGGCACCAAAACTGAAAACAACGAACTGTTGGCAGCCTTGAGGCAGCGAATTGGTTAGCCTTGAGGCGTGACGGCCGTATATAGTTTTATGTGCAAAGGGGATATGTTTGGCTTTTGTTGAGCCCTACATATCCCTTTGTCACATGTTGATATGCTTTTTTCTTTATTACGTTCTTGGCAAAGCTGCAATGGCAACAGCCTTGCCCCATCCGCCAAATTGCCACCTTCGCCGGTGCCCCAATGGCTTTTTACTGTTCATGGAGGGCAAAATCAGTGCAAACCTGTTGGCGTCTTGTTGCATGAAAATGCCATGATAGTATACTTCGTTTGCGCATCTTGCTTGTGGCTACATAATTCAATATCCGGCCAAAACACCTTTGGCCGGATATTGAATTAATCATTTTGCCATGAAAATCACATGCGTTTCCACTGTCAATGCCCATATTCGAAATACCACCAGTATGTACTTGAGTATTGTGGACGAACGGCGTTTTTACGCTCTTCGTCAGACGCGAATGTCTTTTCAAGTTCTTGCAAGTCTTCATAATCGGTGTCCATGACATCATTGTGATACACAAGCACAGGATTGGCGCGCAAATGTGTGTATAATGTCAGGGCTTCGCGGTAATGCTGCGGCAGGCTGTCGTTGATTTCATAATACCTCGGCAAGGCATTGGCAAATCCGTCCAGGTCGCGGTCTATGAGATATCCGCACAGCACATAGTCACGTACCGCCTCGGACGCGTGGCCTGAATGCTGCAATGCAGACAGGTATAGCTTGGCGTCCATTGGCTTGGCTGGCTTGGCACCAAGAAACCTATAGATGCTGTCGTTGGGGTAAAGAAGGCACCTGGTAGCACCGTCCATTGGTATCATGTCGCTTGAAGTCCCCTTCACTGGATATTTGAACAGTTCGTCGGCCAGCCGACCCTCGTGAGCCAGAGCATACACCCGAAGTTGTGTCAGGGCAGCATCGGCTTCGTCAGACTTCTCACCAACGGCAAGCACCCCGGCATAATCACGCTTGACAAGCATGCCCTCGGCTTTCATGCGGTAATGCATGACAGAGTCGTTGTTGCCGGCAAAGCCCACAAAAAGGAAGATTGCCGACATCTGCATGACGTTCCTCCACAGCACGTCTGTCACTTGTACAAAGCTGTCCTCCCCCTTCGAGGTTCCTGAGGGAACGCGGCGCAGCACGACACACAAGCCTGCCCACAGCAACAAGAACACCACGGCCAGCCACCAAGCGAAGCCCAAGGCAATCTTGCCAGCCTCGTCCGGGCTCATGCTGGACAATAAAGCGAGAACCAATGCAGAGGGGAAGTAAGTCAGTGCGTACGACTTTGCACCGAGACGCGCCAATGATGACACGCCAACTTGCAGCAGCATTAACACCACAGTGATGATGATGGCACCGATAAGTCCGTTGTATGTCGTGACGCCACCACTCAGTATATGCTGTGCCACGGCAAGCATGTCTGCCTGATAAAACAGCAGATAGACAAATGAAAAGCCACAGAATAGAACAGCGCACAAAGCTTTCATCAAGTTGACGCGCCCGTCTGCACTTCTATGATTGGTATAACTCATTTATAAATTAATGCACTTGTTTCGTTTAAACGTACACATGACCTATGTGTCTGAGGCTTGACAATGCTGAGCCTTGCATAATTTATGGGGCGCACCCTGTTCTTCTGATTGAACGGGGCGCACCCCATGAAAGGATTTAGATGGCAATTCCTGCCATTGACCATGTGACAAAAGTATATTCAGTTATAACTCATCGCCACTCAGTTCTTGCGCAGCACCACTGCAGAGCGGGCCGGTATGTACAGTTTCAGCCACTCTTTGTGGTCCTGGACATACAAGGGGTCGAAATTCGTAACGTGGGTCATGGTGTCATCTGCCAGCCCGTTGCCTCCGTAGAGTTTTGAGTCTGTGTTCAGAACCACGTCATAAGCGCCTGTCGGCACAAGGAACCCATAATCCGTAAACGACCGTGTGGGACTGAAGTTGAAAACAAACACAAGGTCGCCGCGGCTGAATGCGAGCACTTGGTCGCCGTCGTTGTGCCACACTTCCTGCAAGGGCAGCGACTGGAAGTTCTTTACGCTCTTTATAACCTTGAGCATATCCTTGTCGAAATCGCCCAGGTAGTGATAGTCCAACTCCTTGTTGTCAACAAGATTCCATTGCCGGCGGGCATACTTATAGCTCCAACCGTTGCCTTCGCGTGGGAAGTCTATCCATTCGGGATGCCCAAACTCGTTGCCCATAAAATTGAGGTAGCCTCCATTGATGGCCGCTGCCGTCACCAAGCGTATCATTTTGTGCAATGCAATACCCCGGTGAACGGTCTCGTTTTCGTCGCCTATCTTGAAATGCCAATACATGTCTGCGTCTATCAACCGGAATATTATGGTCTTGTCTCCTACCAAAGCCTGGTCGTGGCTCTCGCAATAGCTGATGGTCTTTTCGTCCGGACGGCGGTTCTTTACCTCCCAGAATATGGAGCTGGGCTTCCAGTCTTCGTCTTTCTTCTCCTTGATTATCTTTATCCAGAAGTCTGGTATGTTCATCGCCATCCTATAGTCAAAGCCATAGCCTCCGTCTTCGAACTTGGCCGCAAGGCCTGGCATTCCGCTCACTTCTTCTGCTATTGTGATGGCGTTGGGGTTGACCTCATGTATCAGCTTGTTTGCCAAAGTCAGGTAGCAGATGGCGTTGTCGTCTTCATGGCCATTGAAGTAGTCGCCATAATTGCAGAAAGCCTCGCCAAGGCCGTGGCTATAATACAGCATCGAAGTGACCCCGTCGAACCTGAAACCGTCGAAATGGAACTCTTCAAGCCAATATCTGCAGTTTGAGAGAAGGAAGTGCAGCACCTCGTCCTTGCCGTAGTCAAAGCACAAGCTGTCCCATGCCGGATGTTCGTGACGATCGCCCGGATAGAAGAACTGGTTGGGGTCGCCGGCCAGGTTGCCCAGCCCTTCAACCTCGTTTTTCACGGCATGCGAATGAACGATGTCCATGATGACGGCTATGCCGTTGCGATGTGCGGTGTCAATTAGTTCCTTAAGTTCATCGGGGGTGCCAAACCTGCTTGAAGGAGCGAAGAAAGAGCTGACATGATATCCGAATGAACCATAGTAAGGATGCTCCTGTATGGCCATTATCTGGATGCAGTTATAACCGTCGGCAATGACGCGCGGGAGTACATTGTCTTGGAACTCACGGTATGAACCAACCTTCTCGGCGTCCTGCGACATGCCTACGTGGCACTCATAAATAAGCAAAGGAGACTTGTCGGCCTTGAATTTCTTCTTCTTAAACACATATGGTTTCTCCGGGTTCCACACCTGGGCTGAGAATATTTTAGTATTGTCGTCCTGCACAACGCGCTGGCACCATGCAGGTATGCGCTCACCCTCGCCCCCGGGCCACTTCACCTTCATCTTGTAAAGGTCGCCGTGCTTAAGGGCTTTTTCGCTAAGTCGCAATTCCCAGTTGCCGGTTCCCTCTATGCGCTTAAGCTTGTATCGAGGTGTTTCTTTCCAATCGTTGAAATCGCCTATGAGGTATATCTCAGTGGCGTTCGGTGCCCACTCACGGAACACCCAGCCCTTGGCCAACTTGTGAAGGCCGAAATAGAGGTGCCCGCTGGCAAAGTCCGCCAACGCCTTCTTGCCGTTGGCAGTGATCTGCCCCAGTTTCCACAGAGCATGGTCATGCCTGCCCCGTATTGCGTCCTCATACGGTTCAAGCCACGGGTCGTTCTTCACCAATCCGATATGCTTGTCTGCCGCTTTGGCTGGCTGCTTACCTTCTGCCTTTCTTTTGCGGCCTGTTGCTTTCTTATCAACCATATTGCGTCAAGCTAAAATTTTAAAAATGGCCTTCTTTATCTCTGCTTCAGCTGAAATACATGGGGCATGTCCGTCTTGGGGGAAGAATATTGCAAACATTCCCGGCTGGCAAGTCACATAGCTGTCGGCAGCCAAACCGGGCATCTTGGTGATGTCCTTATCTGCGTTGTACTCTGCGTCGGGCAGGTTGCACAACGGAGTATATCCGTAGGTCTCGGCGCAAGACAGCGGAATCTGTATGTCAATCATCTTCTTGTGTGTCTCAAGCACGGCTTTGTCGGGGGTCTTGCCCTTGGCTGTCGTTATGTTGACAAAAAGGTCGTCGCCTTTTATTTGATACTTACCTGCTTCGAGTTTGTTTAAGTCATGCGTCTTTACGAACTCAACAACATCTTCAAACAAAGGATTCAAACCCTTGTAAAATTCCAGATTATCAAGTGTATCTACTACCATAACTGTTAAATATTAAATTAGACTTAAATTCATATATCAATCCATCATCAGGTTCAATCCAACTTCTTATGGCCGCGTATGTATACTCCTTTGGCCGTGACGTTGCCGTTGCGGTCTTTCTCTACAAAACGCCCGTCGCGCACATCATCAAGATATGAGCCCTCAAAGCGGTTGCCGTCTTTGTCTTCTTCTATGGCCGGGCCGTTGCGCTTGCCGTCTTTGAATGTGCCCTTGAACTTCCATCCGTCGGCATACCTAACGATGCCTTGGCCGTTTATCTTTCCGTCTTTGAACTGTCCTTCAAACACATCGCCAGCCTTTGTGGTCAGCTTCCCTGCCCCGTTGGGCTTGTCGGCTTTCCATTCGCCGACATACACATTGCCGTTTTTCCAAACAAGAGTGCCTTGTCCCTGCTTGTCTCCCTCGAAAAACTGGCCCGTATATTTATCTCCGTTGGCATATTTGAATATACCTACGCCGGTGCGCTCGCCCTGAACGTAATCTCCTTCGTAAACGTCACCGTTCTTAAACTTGTATATTCCCTTCCCGTTTTGGATGTCGTTTTTCCACTGCCCGGTGTATTCGTCGCCATCGGCATACTTAAATGTGCCGCGGCCCGAGCGCTGGTTGTCAACCCATTGCCCGTCGTATGTAGAGCCATCGCCCCAGTCGAAGAAGCCCTTGCCGTTCTTTTTGTCGTTCAACCATTCGCCTTTGTAATAAGCTCCGTTGGCAAATGTATACGTGCCCTTGCCGTTCCGGTGGTCTTGCTTCCACTCTCCGTCATACTTGTCGCCATTGTAGTAATACATTACGCCATGGCCTTGCTGGTAATCGCGAAACCAAAGGCCTACATACTTGTTGTTGTTGGCAAAGTAGTATGTGCCTCGCCCGTGCTGCTGGTCCTGAAACCACTGGCCTTCATACTTCTCGCCATCGAAGAATGTATATACGCCATAGCCCTGGCGCTTGCCTTTCACATAGGAACCCTCATAGCGGTTGCCATTCTTGTAAGTGGCTTTGCCTTTGCCTTGGGGCTTGCCCCCCACCATCTCGCCACTATACTCCCCGCCGTCTTTCGTCGTGCAAGTGCCCAATGTTATTTTCTGGGCGCACACAAATGACGGTAGGATAAAGAACAATGATAATATAATATGTCTCAAAATGTTTCTTCTTAAAATTATTGCCAAAAGTAATAAAAAAACCGCACGTGCCCAAAAAGATTAGTTTTTTTAACTGATTATCAATCCATTATTTTATAACTTTGCATTCAGATAATCCAGAAAGAGAGGCTGAGGCCTCTTTCAAGCCAATCAAAACAGATAGTTATGGACATTATTGGTATAATTCCGGCAAGGTTCGCTTCTACCCGCTTCCCGGGCAAACCACTTGCGCCGCTGGGCGGCAAGCCTGTCATACAGCATGTTTACGAGCGTGCGGCAAAGGTGCTCGACGCTGTATATGTGGCAACAGACGACGAGCGGATTAGCTCCGCGGTAAAGGCATTCGGCGGAAATGTGGTCATGACCTCGGCCAACCACCGCAGCGGAACCGACAGGATACGTGAGGCAATGGAAAAGATAGGCTCTGGTTGTGACGTCATCATAAACATACAGGGAGACGAACCCTTTGTCAGTCCGGTGCAAATCAAGGCCCTTTGCGACTGCTTCGACGATGAGGCCACCCAGATAGCCACCCTCGGCATTGCCTTCAAACATGACATGGTGGCAATATCAAATCCAAACTCACCTAAGATAGTGGTAGACAACAACGGCTATGCGATGTATTTCAGCCGGAGCGTGATACCGTTTGTCAGGGGTGCAGAGGCCAATGAATGGGCCGGCCGCTACCCTTTCCTCAAACACATCGGGCTTTACGGCTACCGGCGCAAAGTGTTGGAGGAAATAACATGCCTGCCGCCAAGTTCGCTGGAGATGGCGGAGAACCTGGAGCAGCTGCGGTGGCTGCAAAACGGATACAGGATAAAGGTGGGCATTACCGACATCGAGACCATTGGCATAGACACACCCGAAGACCTGGAAAAAGCCGAAGCATACCTTGCATCACAAACTGAATGCAACCGTGAGTAGCGATGTCTAACGACTATTTCAGATTCAAGAGGTTTACTGTCTGGCAGGATAGATGTGCCATGAAAGTGGGAACAGACGCCACACTGCTTGGCGCGTGGGCAGGATTGCCGCCAAACGGAGGTGAGAGGCTTGACGTGCTTGACATCGGCACAGGCACAGGCATAATTGCACTTATGCTTGCCCAACGCTGCGCCGACGCATGCGTGACCGGCATCGACATCGACCCGGACGCAGCTGCGCAGGCTGCAGCAAATATGGTTGCGTCGCCGTTTTCAAGCCGCATGAAGGTGGTTTGCCAACCGGTGCAGCAATTCTGCGGCGTACCTTACGATGCAATAACGTGCAACCCGCCTTATTTTCAAGGTTCGCTCGAGTGCCCCGACAGCAAGCGGACACTGAGCAGGCACAACACATCACTGACATACGACGAGTTGGCAAGCCACGTGTTCAGGCTGCTTGCAGGTGAGGGCGAGTTTTCAATGATTCTACCGGCCGACCACCTCCACCACATGGAGGCTGCAGCCGCCATTGCCGGACTGTTTGAGAAGCGCAGGTGTTATGTCAGGACAAAAGAGACAAAGCCGCCAAAGAGGGTTATGCTGGCTTATGCCAAGCGGCCACAGCCGGAAGCGCAATGCGAAGAGTTGACTCTCAACGACCCGAAGCACGCAACGCTGATGGCCGACTTCTATATTTAAACTATCCGGCAAACGAGCCGGAAACGCCATGCCCACAGAATATTGCAAATTGAATGTTTCATTACAAAATGGCGTTCAATCCCCCACCCGCTGTCACCTCGTCGAGCGATATGGCCGATCTAAGGATGTAGAACGGCATGTTTTGCAACGCGAAACGGCACATATTGCGGCATGAAACGCCCTATATTGATAATCGTCTAAATGTCAATGGGTTATGCAGCAATGATTTAACAAGTAAAATAACAATACGAAAAGGCGACAGGGATGATGGTTCTCTCTCAAACTCAGCCCGTTACGGGCGCTTCAAGGTGGGGCGTAGGGCTACACGGATACAACCGAAAAAGTTAAGACATTATACGCAACAAGATGACTCCATCCAACATATCAAACACCAACGATACAATATGCGCCGTTGCCACTGCAACAGGCGGTGCCTTGGGCATAATACGCATTTCAGGCAAAGATGCCATTACGATAGCCGACAAAATATTCACACCTTCGTCAAAGCCACACGTATCTCTGGCCCAACGCCATGCGGGGACTGTTACTTATGGACATATATGCGGTTCTGACGGACAGGTGGTGGACGATGTGCTGGTAAGCATTTTCCGTGCTCCCCACTCTTACACTGGCGAAGACTCTGTCGAGATATCATGCCATGGCTCTTCCTACATATTGCAAAAAACCATGCAATTGCTCATCGACAACGGATGTCGGGCCGCTGGGCCGGGCGAATACACTCTGCGAGCGTTTCTGAACGGCAAGATGGACCTGAGCCAGGCTGAGGCTGTGGCCGACCTGATCGCTTCGTCATCTGAGGCCGCGCACAGGGTGGCCATGAACCAAATGAGAGGCGGATTCAGCCGGAAACTAAAGGAACTGCGCGACCACCTGCTACACCTCACATCGCTCGTTGAACTGGAAATTGACTTCAGCGACCACGAGGAGCTTGAATTTGCCGACAGGGATGAACTCAGGCAACTCGCCGAGACTATCGAGCACACCATTACAAAGCTGGCCAACTCATTCGGAACCGGAAATACGCTGAAAAACGGAATACCCGTTGCCATCATCGGTGAGACTAACGCCGGAAAATCGACGCTGCTAAACGTATTGCTCAACGACGACAAGGCTATCGTTAGCGATGTGCATGGCACTACGCGTGATGTGATTGAAGACACTGTTTGCATAGAGGGGCTGACTTTCAGATTCATCGACACAGCGGGCATACGCGACACCAATGACAAAATTGAGGCAATGGGCATTGAGCGCAGTTTCATGGCCATGGACAAGGCGCTGATTGTAATAATGATGTACGACCTGCAAAGGCCGGCAGGCGACTTCAGCCAATTCTACAGTCAGGTGGCAGGCCGGCTAAGCGGCAAACAGGTAATTTTGGCCGTGAACAAATGTGACATTACAGCAGACATTCCGCCGCTCTTGAACGAGATTGTGCACGATCAAGATAGTGCCCAATTCCATACGGTCACGATATCTGCAAAACACAACACGAACATCGACACGCTAAAATCTCTTCTTGTCAAACTGGCCGACGTTCCCGATATGTCTGCCAACGACACCATCGTCACCAACCTCCGACACTATGAAGCCCTTACAAAATCGCTCGAAGCAATCACCAGGGTGATAGAAGGCCTTAACACCAACCTTCCGGCCGACCTTCTGTCACAAGACCTGCGCGAATGTATCTACCACCTCAACGAAATCCTTGGCGAATTCTCGTCAGACGAGGTACTAAAAAACATCTTTAGCCACTTTTGCATCGGTAAGTAGCTGATTATCAACAATATTACAATATATCGCTAACTGTCTGAAAGCCACCGTTTTGGTGGCTTTTTTCATTTTAACACTTTCCATTTGAAACTTGTTACAACCAGTTTTTAAGGGTAAATTTGGCTCAAATATCGTTCCTATCCCTAAATTTTGCGACCAAATGGCAATGGGAAAATGACATATATGGCACCTTATGCAAAAACTGCAAAAGTGATAAATGTGCGCCCGTTGACATGTTGGACACCTCGTGAAAATTCCTGCAAATACCTGAAAATTGCTGCAAAGGAAATGGACGATTTTAACATGCCAAAAAGATGAAGATATTAAAGAAATGTTTAACATGTGGAGCAGAGTTTATTGCATCCAAGATGTCAAATAAATACTGCTGTAGAGAGTGCGAACGTGACGCATCTCGCAAACGTGAAGCAAAACGTAAAAAAAGTGTCCGGGAAAGTGAAAAAGAAGCAGCTCTTGATAAAGAAAGAGATGCAGTTGCTTCACGACCATTTTTGACACCCTCAGATGTTGCCTTATTACTTGATATGAGTGTTAGCACTGTTTATAGATGTTTCTATTCCGGAATCATCAAGGCAGTGAGAATACGTAGAAAAACCCTTGTCCGTCGTGAGGATCTTGACAAATACTTTGAGGATGCAGGACCTTATAGAAAAAGAAGTTACAAGCGTAAGCAAGAACAAGAATACTATACCCTACAAGAGATTATGGATAAGTATAAAATTGGACGTAAAGCTGTATGGGGACGTTGTGACAGATTAGGCATCCCTAAAGTTTACGAAGGGCGTAATACTTTCTACAGTAAAAAGCTTATTGACGCAAATTTCTCTGAGCTTCTTGATGTCATAGACATTGATAACTATTACACATTGAGTCAAATCATGGAAATGTACAATATGACTCAGGGTGCGGCTCTTTGTTTTGTAAAATACCATGCGGTTCCCAGGGTAAAGAGAAATGGCAGGTCTTATTATTCTAAGGTTCATATAGATTGTATAAAACACAAGACCGATGAAATTGATCCTGACTGGTACTCTTATGAAGAAGCTATGCAAAAGTATGGCATAACTAAAGATCAGGTAAGTTATACTCTAAAGACCTATAGCATTAAGACTGAAAAGCGTGGAAAATTCACCATGATTTATCGGACGGATTTTGATAATATCATGCATCAACGTCTTCAAAATTCAACTCCACTAATAAAGTCAAATGGTGAAGAAAAGGTTGTTTTCACGGCAAAGCAACAGGAAAAAATCTGTCCAGCAACTCCTGAAGGATACTATTCTACTGATGAGGTAGCAGAGATGTTTAAAATATCAATAAAGCATGCTGGAGTTATAACAAGAGAGAACAACATACCTAAGATAGCACTGAAAGGATTTAATTTCTATGAGAAGGGATCCATTGACCTGTTATACAACAAAAAGAATAAGTATGCAGAAATCACAGACTGGATAACGCCAGAGGAAATGCGTACAACATTTAAAATGACAGCAGATGGTGTACGCTCTTTTATTCATAGACATAAGATTCCAGCAAAGGTTGAGTATGGTAGTACCTATTATTCCAAACAACACATAGAGGAAATAAAGAATGGATATTTTGTTGGTAGAGACAGGTATTATTCCGTAGAAGAAGCTACAAAGAAATATAATCTTACAAATTCACTTGTCTTCTATTACGTCAATCACTATAAGCTCACCAGAGTAAAGAAGCAGAAATTCATCTTTTTTAGAAAAGAAGAATTTGACCGGTTAATGGAAAAACGGTTCTCAGAAGATGATTTTATAGCAAATATTGATATATAGTGATATTTACTTTCAATTTACCGATGTCAGCAATATATCATTCGAGAATTTTGAGACATAAAACTATAAAAACAAATAATATGCAGTATTGTAAATCAGTAACTCTCCGTATGCGAGATAGACGAAATGGTACTAAATCATTATTTCTGGACTTTTGGCCAGGCTATAGAAATCCTGAAACAATGGAACTGATTCGTCGTCGTTCGCTTGGCATGTATATATATGCCAACCCCATTTCTACACAACAGAAAAAGTATAATGAAGCTATTCTGGCAAAAGCTGAAGCTATTCGGTGTAAGGTATTCATAGAGGTAATTAATGAGAAATATGACTTCTTTAACCAGGACCGTCTAAAGGAGGACTTTCTTGCATACTTCAAGAATATTGTCAACAGAAACTTTGCGAAGTGTGATGCAGCCTATAAACATTTCAGCAGGTTCTGCCACAACAAATGTACATTTGAAATGCTTGATACCGTATTCTGTAACAAGTATAAAGAATATCTCTTAGACACGAAAGTATCAGCAAGAGGCAAAGTCATGGTTAACAAGCCTATATCACGAAATACAGCTTCAGCATATTGGAATATCTTCAAACAAGTTTTAACTAAAGCCTATAGGGAAAGAAGACTTGTAGATAACATAGCATCCCTTTTGGATAATATTCCATGCACAATACCAGTCAAGCAAAGCCTTTCACTGGAGGAAGTCAGAAAACTATACAACTCAGAATGTTCAGTTCCAGTAGTAAGAAAAGCCGCTATATTTTCCTGTTTGAGTGGATTACGTATAAGTGATATACTCAATTTAAAATGGGAAAATATCCAAACATATGCAGATGGCGGACATTATCTTGATTTTAAATGTGTAAAGACTCAGCGTCAGACACAGGTTCCAATCGGTGATGATGCTTATGAACTAATTCAGCCACAAACAACAGATAAATATATTTTTTCAGGATTTAATCGTACTATGACATATAGAGTCATGCAAGATTGGATTAAGGAATGTGGAATAAAAAAACATATTACCTTTCACTGTTTCAGACATACTTACGCATCCTTACAGCTTGAACTTGGAACTGATATTTACACAGTACAACATCTCCTTAATCACAAGAATGTAAGTACCACTCAAATCTATGCTTCACATGCTGATCCGAAAACACGAGAAGCAGCTGATAGAATTAGGTTAACAAATGTAAAAATGGAAATGCAAGAAAATGAAAACATAAATGTTAATGCAGAAACCAAGAGAAAGAAAGAGAAAGGAAAATCAAAAAAGTGACAATAAATAGTAGCGTAAATCATTGAAACACTGAAACATAAATAATGTTTTCTAGAGAGATTTTATTAGTAACAACTAGTATCAATTAGTAAGTTTATCTATAAATTTGCAATAAAGTAATACGATAAAAACCAATTGCAATGACAAAAAAGATAAGAGAGAATTTACTGATACTTCTCATTTCAAACATTATTACCATTATTCTGTTTGTGACCGCTCCATATATTATCAGGGTGGTCACAAGCACTAATGTAACAGAAAATAATAACCTAATGTTATCCCCATTGCCGATTTTGTTATACCTCATTTTATTATCTTTATTAGTTTGTATAATAACTGTCCTGTACAGGTTACATACTGAGAAGCGCATAATCATTAATAATAGCATCACTTCTCTACAACCTGCTACTTCAGAAAAGAATAAAGCAGAGATTATGCGTGAGATTTATAAAAATAAACAGGACCATTTGGAGGTTAACAGATATGAGGCAATCAAGGAGTATACATATACTGTTTTTTCACCATACATGACAGATGATTGTCTGGAAACCCTATGCCAGAACATTAAACTTTACGAGATTCCAGAATCGTGTATCAATTCTGTATTAACAAATGGTCAGTTAAACACACTCGACATCAGACATTATGCCTGGAATATAGGAGAACGGCTTGGTTGGAGTGGACAAACCAGAGCTACCTTCATCAAGCTCTGTTTTCCTAAAGAACTTAATGACGTTGAAATTGAAAGCATCAGGCGTACACTCAGACAAAAAGGGAAATGTAAAATAGAAATTGACATTCCTGATAAAGATAGTTACGAGTTTCATTATTAAAAGAATTATATATGCAAGAATACGTAGAAGATAATCCGATAACCTTTAATGACATACCAAGAGTTATGTCAGATATACTTAAAAAATGTGATCTACTTGAACAGTCCATAGAAATACTTCATGAAGAGATTCGTCAATCTAATCAAAAGTCTCCATCTGAACACATTCCAATGGATGTAAAAGAAGCCTGTGAATTTCTCAAAATAAAAAAATCGACAATGTACTGTTATATACAGAACGGACAAATTCCAGTCAACAAGAAAGGTAAGAAATACACATTTTTCAGGGATGATCTCATCAAATGGGTTGAGTCTGGTTGTAAAACTGAAAAGCCAATCAGTACAGCAGAAATCAATCAAATACTCAGCAAAAGATCAAGTCGAAGGAAATAGTAGAGAAATGCGAATTCATAAATAGCCCGCATTAAGGATTATCTAATGTAGGCTATTTTTTTGCATATATCACTTAAAAGCACTTAGCAAAGTGATCAGTGATAATTACAATATAGTATATAAACAAATGATCATAGAAATAGAATTAAATATTTATACACAAAAAAAATTAATTTATGAGTAAAAAGAATCAACACTCTTTGCTCTCTCTTTTTGTATTTACAATGTAACAATCATTTCACAAACCAAGAGATTGAGCTGTCCAAAGATGAGCTTTGGGACTTATTTAAAGTCAGTTACAAGCATTATCAAACTGAAGTAATTAATGATAGAAAAATTTACAATCGCTATGTAAATGACCTAATCAGTTATCATCTTCCTGTTTTCACATCTGATGAGGAAGCAATACGAAAACATTTCCAAAATCTTTTCTGTGTTTATGAATTACTGACCGACAGAAAAGATCTTGTTGAGAAGTACTTCACTAAATCTACATTCGAAAAGACAGACTTCTCTAAAATGCTTAATGAGTTTAACCATGTGGAAGTTATATTAAAGGACTCCAATGGACTTGCATCCTTTAACAGAAAGCAAATTAAACTTATCACAGATTTTGCCAATAGAAAGAATTTCTTCACTACCCCTGTTGACGAGAATACTATTGAAAAGTTCTTTAACTGTACATTAAAAAAGACTCTTATAGCCACAAACTTGCGCTATATACTTCAGCTGTTATATTCTCTTTCCCAACAAAAAATGATTCCATATAATTGGGTATCACTTGTAGTAAGAAATAAAATGTTAGCCCCACAGAAAAGTATGATACCATCAACTCGTGGAGCAATCAGTTCACGTCTTACAGAACTAAAGAATACTACTGCTACATTTCCTGAAGAAGAATATGTGAATATAGTAAAACAACTGAAAGAAATGTATTGAAGTGAAACAATGTAAAGCAATTGAAAGAAAAATCCCTGACACTCTCCCTGACATCTTAAACTGACAGGAGACATTCAAATTGCGAAAATAACAATAGGAGTATATTTACCCCAGAATCGATTCAGCTTTTGGGGTACTCCCTATTGTATAACATTAAATCATTAGAAAATGGGAACCAGTAACATTGAAATCAGCATCTTAAAAAAGAGATTAGAACTCTTGGAAATGAAAATTGGAGAACTTAATAGTATTAATCCAGAAATACTCAATGAACGTCTTGCAAAGATTGAGGAAAGATTATATGTGGTTAAAGAAATGTTGACCACTGAAGAAGCTTCAAAGTATTTGGGAATATCACAATCCCAGATATATAAACTCACTATGAATATGCAGATTCCACATTTTAAGCCCAAAGGGAAAACCATCTATTTCAATAGACAAGAACTCCTGAGATGGATGCGTAAGAATCATGTAGTGCCAGCAAAACAAAAAAAATGATAAATAGAATATTACAATGAAAAAGAAGAAACATAATAAAAAGGAGGTTTATACAGATGCTCAACTGACTGCTTTACTGAAAAAGTCAGAAGTTGTCATAAGTTCCTCAAAAAATGATAATAAAAAAGAACTATGTCATGATAAGAAGGAAAAACAGTAATGATAAGGAATGTTCAGTGGAAAGCTCTCTTGAAGTCGGAATGCTAAGCAAGAGTACATTCAACGACCAGGAATTAGACAACTACCTGAGACAAGGAGAAATAAAGGCATGTGAAAAGCCTCCTGTTCCACCACAGATTTTATGGGTTGGAGATTGTACCATAGCAACCTTTGGTAATTTCAGCGCATCCACCGGTAAAGCAAAGAGCAAGAAAACTTTTAATATTACAGCAATGGTTGCAGCAGCGGTAAACAATTCAACGGTTCTTAAATACCGGGCCAGTCTTCCTGATGGTAAACGCAAAATCCTCTATTTCGATACAGAACAAAGTAGGTTTCACTGCCACAATGTGATAGAACGCATCTACCGCCTTGCAGGATTGAGTCTGACAAAGGAAGATAAACGCATCAAGTTCTATGGGCTAAGGGAGTTCACTCCTACTCTCCGTATTGCCCTCATAGATTATGCCCTAAGAACATTTGAGGGTGTAGGATTGGTCATTATCGACGGCTTACGAGATCTCATGTATGACATTAACAATGCCAAAGAATCAACCGATGTGATGACTATGCTCATGGCCTGGACAAGCAAGTACAATCTTCACATCCATTGCGTGCTGCATCTTAACAAGAATGACAATAACACCAGAGGTCATATTGGTACCGAACTTGAAAACAAGGCTGAAACAGTTCTGATAATCAGCAAGAACAAACAGGATTCCAACATCAGTGAAGTCAGGCCTATGCACATGCGAGACAAGGAGTTTTCTTCATGGGCATTTCACATTGACGACAATTCTCTCCCCGTCTTGGATGACGGCTATCATATTACAGTAGTCAAACCCAAAGATAAGCCCTTGACATCTCTGCCAGATGACTTACATGCCAAAGTACTTCGCACTGTTTTTGAAGGTGAGAGTCCACAGAGGTATCTTGAACTGGTGAAAGCAATCAGTCAGGCTTACGCACAAGAAGGCTACAAGCGTGGGGACAATGCAGTTAAGGATATGCTTAAAATCTTCTGTGAGCGCAAACTGATTACCAAAGACAAAGACGGTTATCATTATCATCCTGCACTCCTGCCGTTAAAGTAAGTTTATGAGTTTAAGTTTAACAGGGTATATATATACTAAACTTATATAAGCCCAATTAGACATTATTGATATGCCATGACCATAGATGAAATAAAATCAGTCAGTATTGTACAGTTCCTTGAAACGGAAGGTTATCAGTATGCCTATATCCATCGAGGTAATTACTGGTATCTATCTCCTTTTAGAGCAGAATCGTCTCCATCTTTCAATGTCAGTCCTACAAAAAATCTTTGGAATGACTTTGGGGCCAGCTCAGGAGGAAACATTATAAATCTTGTTCAGAAGATGCACCCTTCATGGAATAATCATCAAGTACTTACTTATCTTGAACAACAGATTAAGAACCATAATCTCAAATATGCTGAAGATTATGAAGCGATGACCAAAGAACAACAAAGAAGAAATGCGTGGAATGAGAGCCATATAGCAGAAAAGGGTAATGAAAGAAAAAGTATTACTTTCATTGATCGTATTAGCAAGCTCAGTCATCCCAATTTGAAAAGATATATTTTACAAAGACGTGTTGACTTCGAGGTTGCTCAGGAGTTCTGTAAGGAAATACATTATCATATCAATGATAAACATTATTATGCCATAGCCTTTGAAAATGTAGATGGTGGTATGGAAATCAGAAACAAATACTGCAAACGCAGTATCGGAAAGAAAACAATATCCGTAATAAAGCCCAACGGTGAATCACATTCAGAATGCTGCATATTTGAAGGTTTCTTTGATATGCTCACGTATGCAAGTATCAGAAAATGGATGATGGATATACAACTTTGTGTTGAAAACGACTGTGATTATATTGTTCTTAATTCAATCAGTAATATTAAAACTGCACTTCCATATCTCCAGGTATATGATGTAGTACACTGTTATCTTGACAACGATGCTGCCGGTATAGCTACAACAAAGAAAATCAAAGACGAATATTCAAACAAGGTAATTGATGAATCTGTCAGATACCCAAATTTCAAAGATCTAAACGATGTCATCAATGGAATAGTATAGGAGTAACAAAAATAATAAGTCTGTTCTATTAGTTTAAGGAGGTTCCCCACAAGAGAGCCTCCTTTTTTTGTGATGTTTTTATTCTAATAGTATGATTTTTACCAGAATATCATACTTCTAAACAAATGTATGTTAATACTGAAATGCAAATCGGCATATTTTTATCGGAATACCATAAAACTCATTTCCTTTGTCATGTTACAGGAGCAAATTGGTTTTCAATTTTATCTTCTGAGTATAAAATATATTTATAATAACACATTAAAATCAGATTGAGAATGCCAGGATTTGTAATATTCGTATTGGTCCTCACCTTTGTTTATGTGGTTTACTTTTCAGTAATGATTACCCTTGACCTTCATAGTAAGAAAGACGAAAAGAAAACGGATGAAGAGACCATTGATGTCAGCAGCATGGATAATGAAGAAGTGCCGGTTTCCGTGGAAGAACATAATGATGGTCCTGAAGGTAGTGACATGACATACACAGAGCAAGTAACAGACGACGGCCTTCGGGTAGTTATTCCAACAGGCAATAAGCAGAGCAACAGTTCCCCTCCTGAAGAGGAAGAGTCTAAATCCACTCAACAGACTACTACAAGTGCAGAACTCAATAAAGAAAACGAAGAAAACATGGAAGAGATAGAGGCAGTTCCTCAATACAGTTTCTATCCTGATGAGTTCATGCAAAATCTCAACGACAAACACAACAAAAGAAAAATAGAGAAAAGGAATGCAATCGATAAACTGTAAAATCAAACAACTGTTTTTTATTGCCTGTTTCGGCTTCATGTTCCTCCAGCCTCAGTCGGCATTTGCTAAATGCGGTGGTGTTGACTACAGCTGGGGTGCTGACGCATTGAGTAATGCCCATGATTTTACGGTCACAATGATGCTCTATGTCGTATATCTTCTTTATGCTATTGCATCCATAGTAGCAATTATAGGAGCTTTACAAATCTATATCAAAATGAATACCGGTGAAGGAGATGTGACCAAATCAATAATGATGCTGGTTGGAGCTTGCCTGTTTATGATTGGAGCAACTATCATTTTCCCTGCATTCTTTGGCTATAATATTGTATAAAAGTAAAAAATAAATAACCAAGCAAGTAAGGATAACGTGTCTAATTTTTTAACTGTAAAACAACAAAAAAATGAAGAAAATCAAGAATTTAACCAAAAGGATTTTCAATGCTAAACGTATTGGAACACTGGCCATGTTGCTCTTTTGCGGAGTAGCTGCCACTTATGCTCAGAATGCTGCAGGAGACTACACTGCCGGAACAAATGCACTGACTACAGTTACGGAAGAAATTGCAAAGTATGTTCCATACGTTGTGAAGCTTTGTTATGCCATAGCCGGTGTCGTTGCCGTTGTGGGTGCCATAAGCGTTTACATTGCAATGAACAATGAGGAGCAAGACGTCAAGAAGAAGATCATGATGGTTGTTGGTGCATGTATCTTCCTTGTAGCTGCTGCACAGGCTCTGCCTTTGTTTTTTGGTATCTAACTATTATCCAAGTAATATGGATTCATCATGACAAAGGAATCGGGCAATCATCAATACGTCAGCTATCCCATGTTTAAGGGGCTTCAAAAACCCCTTGAATTTATGGGATTCCAAGGCAGGTATATCACCTGGGCTGCAGCAACTGTAGGTGGAGGTATTCTCAGCTTTATCATAGTGTATTGCATCCTCGGATTTATTGCCGGACTCATCGTCCTTGCTGCAACTCTATGCACCGGTGCTGCACTTATCTTTTTCAAACAAAGGAAAGGATTACACACCAAGAAAGAGGAACATGGCGTATTCATCTATGCCAATGCACATAAGATGTAATCGGACAACATGATAAATGAGCAAGAGAGTTGGATTTTGAATAGTGTGTGGTTAGGCTCACCCTCCCGTTAGGATGAGCCTAACATAGTTTATACGACAACTCTCAGATTGTGAACGTAACTGATAAGTAATCGAATAATAAATTCAAAGAACAATGATTCTATACGTCATCTTAACATTTGTGGCAATCCTTATTGGTATGGCTATCTCAGTCATGGCTTTCGGTACTGGAGGGAAACGCAAGAAAATCTTCCAGAATATCTACTTCTCTTTGGAAGAGGTCAACGGTATCGGGGTGCTTTACACCAAGACCGGTGAATACTCGGCCATTCTGAAGATGGAAAACCCGGTACAGAAATATTCGGCAGACATTGACAGTTACTACGAGTTCAATCATCTCTTCACTGCCCTTGCACAGACTTTAGGTGATGGATATGCCATCCACAAACAAGATGTATTCATCCGCAAGAAGTTTCATGACGATAGTAATGATAATCATGAATTTCTGTCGGAATCATATTTCAACTATTTCACAGGTCGTACCTATACCGACTGTCAGAGCTACATGATTATTACTCAGGAAAACAAGAAGAGCAATCTTTTTTCATTTGACAGCAAGAAATGGCGTGATTTCATGGTAAAGATACGCAAGGTCAAAGACCAGTTGAGAGACTCCGGTGTGGATGCCCAATTTCTTGATGGCAATAAAGCCCGTGATTACGTAGACCGCTATTTCTCAATGAACTTCACGGACAAAAATTTGTCGATGAACAATTTCAAGGTAGATGACGAAGCTATTACCATGGGTGATAGAAGATGCAAGATATATAGTCTCGTGGATGTGGACTGCATCAACATCCCCTCTCTGGTACGTCCGTTTACAAACATTGAGGTGAACAATGTTTCCATGCCAGTAGACATGGTATCATTGTTAGACAGCATACCGTCAGCTGAGATGGTCGTGTATAACCAGATGCTCTTCATTCCCAACCAGAAAAAAGAGCTTTCTCTGCTTGAAAAGAAAAAAAACCGCCATGCAAGTATGCCCAATCCAAGCAACCAGATTGCCGTGGAGGACATTAAAAATGTACAGGATGTTATCGCAAGAGAAAACAAACAGTTGGTATATACCCATTTCAATCTTATCGTTGGAGTACCCATCGATACGGATATTCAGCGATGTACCAATCATCTGGAGAATCTCTTCAGCAAGTTGGGAATCCACATCAGCAAGCAATCGTACAATCAGTTGGAGCTTTTTGTCAATTCATTCCCCGGCAATTGCTATTCTACCAATCCCGAATACGACCGCTTCCTGACCCTTAGTGATGCAGCAACTTGCCTTATGTACAAGGAAAGGATTCAGCATAGCGAAGAAACACCGCTGAAAATATACTACACCGACAGACAGGGAGTGCCTGTTGCCATAGACATCAGTGGTAAGGAAGGTAAGAACAAGATTACAGATAACTCCAACTTCTTCTGTCTTGGTCCTTCGGGCAGTGGCAAAAGTTTCCACATGAACAGCGTGGTACGTCAGATGTGGGAGCAGAACACTGATGTTGTAATGGTTGATACAGGTAATTCATACGAGGGACTTTGCGAGTATGTAGGTGGCAAGTATATCAGCTATACCGAGGAGCATCCTATCGCGATGAACCCTTTTGCTATCAAACATGAAGAGCTGAACATCGAGAAAATCGGTTTCTTGAAGAATCTGATTATGCTTATCTGGAAAGGCACCCAGGGAGTAGTTACCAAGACGGAAGACCGGCTTATTGAGCAAGTCATCAAAGAATACTTTGACGAGTATTTTGTGAACCGTCGTATTGAGAATCTCTCGTTTAACACCTTCTATGAATACAGTATTGTCCGCATTCCACAAATCATTGAAGAAAATAAACTTTCCGGCATTGACTTGGCAGCCTACAACTATCTATTGAAGGACTTCTACAAGGGTGGAAGCCATGAGGTGACGCTGAATGAGAACCTGGACACCAAACTGTTTGATGAGACCTTCATCGTGTTTGAAATCGACTCCATTAAGGATGACCCTCTTCTATTCCCTCTTGTTACGCTTATCATCATGGATGTATTCATCCAGAAGATGAGAATCAAGAAGAACCGTAAGGTACTGGTTATCGAAGAGGCATGGAAGGCTATCGCCTCTCCCATGATGGCCGAATATATCAAGTATCTCTACAAGACTGCCCGAAAGTTCTGGGCTTCTGTCGGTGTTGTAACGCAGGAAATACAGGATATTGTAGGAAGTCCTATTGTCAAGGAAGCTATCATCAATAACTCAGACGTGGTAATGCTGCTCGACCAGAGCAAATTCCGTGAGCGATTTGATGAGATTAAAGCCACGCTCGGTTTGACGGACGTTGATTGTAAGAAGATTTTCACTATCAACCGTCTGGAGAATAAGGAAGGACGAAGTTTCTTCCGTGAGGTCTTTATCCGACGTGGAAGTGTCGGGGCCGTATTTGGAGTTGAAGAGCCACGTGAATGCTACATGACTTACACTACAGAGCGAGCTGAAAAGGAAGCCTTGAAACTCTATAAAAGAGAGTTGAAGTGTGACCATCAGCATGCCATAGAAGCCTATTGCCGGGATTGGAGTCTTTCAGGAATAACCAAGTCTTTGGCCTTTGCACAAAAGGTGAACCAGGCTCAACATGTTCTTAATCTCAAAACAAAAACAGAAATGTAAGATTTGAAAATGAAACGCTATCTGATAATACAACTTCTATTTCTCTGTGCTATAGTGCCTGCTATGGCACAGTATTACAGTGTAAATTATGATACTCGCACTGTAGCGGAAATGTCGGCGGCTTTCGGTACAGAAGCTGCTACTGAGGCGTATTATGCTCAACAGATAGCCAAGATCAGGGAACATTATCAGGCAGCGGAAGTGGCTGCTGCAGGAATCTTCAGTTCCAAGTTCCTCGATCGCAGAGCTCTCACAAATCTGGGACTTTGGACCAGTGCAACAGAGAACTACTATTACCGCCGTATATACAACATGGTGTCTGCCAAAATTATGCCCAAAATATGGACTGTTGCCGGCATGATGCTTAAAAGTCCTCATAACGCCCTCTATTGGGGTAGCTATCTCTATAAGATCTGTGATGAGGTAAAGACTTTGTGTTATCAGTTTGAGTCTATTGTTACCAATAGTACTTTGTCATTCAAGGACATCGTATTTCTTGAAATCAACCAGGAACTTGCAGCAATTCTGAAATTGTCAGAACTGGGCAATGTGGATTGGAATGTTCTGCTTGAAAGCTTCTCAAATATCGGGACAAACTTCACAAAGGAAAACCTGAAGCAAGACATAGATAACCTCTATGCGATGGGCGTTAGCCTTGCTTCAGCTGGAGCCGGCAATGCTGTAAGTTCCATTCTTGGGAACAGTTCCTTTAACGGTACCATCATGGAGAAGACAAGCAGTGTCATTGAGATAGCCGAGAATGTGTACGACTTATACGGCAATCTTTCCAAGAATGCCGGAAATACCTTATTACAGTTTATCGGTGGTGAGGAAGGCATCGCCAATCTCTTCTCTTTGTCGAATTACAACACAACGGCATGGATTACAGACTATGCCAATGAAGCATTCGGCCAGTACTACACACAAAGGTGGTATATCTACCGTGTAGATGCTGGCACCATTAAACTTTGCGACTATTATCCTCCCGAAGACAATAACTCAATTATCAATGGTGATCACTGGTACAGAATCAGCACTACAGATGAAAACTTTTATCCATCATCTACCCAACGAGAAGCTGCACTGCAGAACTCCGAGAATCATGCAGGATACAGCCGTTCACAGATAGCCAATCTGAACAAAGCCAATGATGGTTATACCTACAGCATCTCATACTACATGCTCGCATATAAGATTACTTCTTCAAAAAAAGGATTATATGCAAAAGCATACGCTTACGAGATTTATGCTACCAAAAGCTGGAATCGTAAGGAAGTAGCCTATGAAGACATATTTGATTCATACACTATGGACCTGAATACCTTTAAGGCCGGGATGAACGCACGTCTGTCTGAACTTAACGATAATGAAGAAGGCTATACCTATTATCTGGGAAGTGACCCAAAGAAATACTACCAGACTACCAATGCCCAGAAAATTTCAGGATGTGAGACAGCAACCATCAGCGTAACCTGTCATGGTGGCGCCAAATTAGGAGAAGGTTCAACACAATACAAATGTTCTGATTGTGGAAGCAGTGTAAACAACCATACCAAGCAATGTTCTATGGCAACAAGTGTTTCCGAAGGAAGTATCAATATATCTGAAATAGACTCCAAAATAACGGAGTTGAAACGAAATATTGTCTCAGTACAATCAGAAATAACAGCACTGGAGGCAGAAAACGCAGAGCTCCTGAAAAAAATCCAGACAGCAAGCGTTGAGGATGCTGCAATATACAGACAGTCCTACAATGAGAACAAGGACAGAATATCAAGCCTAAAAGCTGAGATGAGCTCGTATGAGACAGAACTGTCACAGTATGAACAGGCAAAGCAGGAAGCTATCGACGGTGAGAATGCTGCCACGGATGACTACTACCGCATACCGGCTATCATGCAGGATTGTAAAACAGCCTATAATCTGTCGTGGAACGGTTCAGGTGCATGGGAAGGCAATACATTCGTTCGTACAGCCTCCATGCCCAACATCAACGGTACCATAACCTTTAAGGCAACCACATCCATAGCCCGGAAACCAAAGTATTTCCTTTGGATTAAGATACACCGTGCTATCGTACAAATTTCATGGACGCTTACTACTGAGTACAGTGACACACAGGTTGTTGAAGTTATCAATCTCGATCCGTCCAAATCGGATGCGGAAAAAGCCAACGAGGTCAATTCAAAATTATCAGAAGTGGCCAGAGAATTTCCGGATTGCACTCCTTCTGTGGAATATGCCAAAAGCAGTCCTATAGAAACAGATGATACCGGTGATACCTATCATCTGCTCTGGTCAAGTGACAGACTTGAAATAGCCCGTCAGATTGACACGAGACTAACCAATATCTATGCCGACCTTGTGTCATTGGAAAAGATGATGCACTACAAACATTCCATCATAGATATGCTGAAAAGCGTAGTCCCGTATATCAACGATGACAGTGGCAGAAGATTGACACTCATTGAACAATGTAGAAAACGATGGTTGCGTCAGGCAGCCTCCAGTGCCCACTCAGATACATATAATGGTAAATACGATGAAGATGAAAGCGACCAGGAATAAAATATTGCCGATTATTGTTTGCCTTTTGGTATTGTTCCCGTTCACTGCCAAGGCTCAATATGGTTTTGATGTAGCTTCCATAGAAGCCTATATCAACGACCATAAACAACAACAAAGTCTGCTGCTTGTTCGATCCACACTGGAAGCGAGCAACAAACTTCTGCATGAGTACAGCAGTGATGCCAATATCGGCTTCAGGGACATCAATAAGGAACTTGACAGATACACACGTGCGTTTGACGTTATTGACATTCTGTATCAGTCTCTTAGAACTAGTCTCAATATCTACAACACCTACGAAAACATCAGTGACCGTGTGGGTGATTATAAAAACATGCTTGAAGACTTCAGAAAGAAGTGTCTGGACAGAGGAAACATTGTAAGTACAGATACCTTGATAATCACAGTCAATGCCGGGGCCTTGGCAAAGATTGCCGAAGAAGGAGACAATCTGTATCGTTCGGTCAGTGATTTAATCCTGTATGCTACCGGTGCGGCAGCCTGTTCTACAGCGGATCTCTATCTCATTCTGATGAACATAAACAACTCACTTGACAATATCAGGACGCATCTGAACAGGGCATACTTTGAGACCTGGAGATACATTCAGGTACGCATCGGATATTGGAAAAGACAGGTTTATCGTGCAAAGACCAAGGAAGAGATTATTAATGATGCTTTTGGCCGGTGGAAAGTTGCGGGCTATTTAGGCTATTAAATAACAATTTAAAACTCAACAGATATGGTACATTCTATCAGTTATCGGACAACATTATGTTTATGTGCAATGCTGCTTTGTTTCAAAGCAGCTGCCCAGTCTTATGTGACATACAACCACGATGCTACAAAGATGAATCAGATTACAGTTCAGGAAATAGGTGTTGGCGGACTAACCCCTGCTTTCTACTACACCCTCTTTCATAACAGCTACCAGAAATCGGCAGCAAGTAAAAACAAGCTGAGCTTTAGGACACTGGCTGGTGTAGAATCATACCAACAGGTAGATTTAGCTGACAGCATTCAAGCGTCACTGACTCAGCGGGCAGAAATTGAAGCTCTCAATATTGCCGATAGACAGATTGATATTGCCTGGCTTGCAGAAGGCAGCAAAGTGAATAACAAGCTATCAGACTTTGAAAAGAATATCAACCGCATCATCAGTTCTGGAGGTACGGTAAATGATAAAACGCGATGGAACGAATACTACAATATGTTCAGGACAGCCATTAAAGAAACCCAGGACGCTTATATGCCAAACGCCCAAAGGAAAAGACAATACCTTGCGATATATGCTGATATAGAGCATCAGAATGAAATTCTCATAGCGTATCTGATTCAGTTAAGCAACAGGAACAAGACAGCTTCCTTGTTGGCCGCCCGCTTGAACAGACGAACTGATGTTGCTTCTCATGCAACCGAAGCATTTAGCCGTTGGCGAGAAGCCGGGCAACTAAATTCAGAAGGGCACAATTAACAGAGAATTATAACATAAAAGGAAACTAAAATCATGGCAGATTCAAATATACTCTCAGATTTCGGTATCAATATTCTTGAAGAAGAGATTGATGACGTGATTTTCCAGACAAACGAGTTCCTTACAGATGCCACATTCACAGGTTCACAAGGACCATTCTGGTGGATTCTCCAAATGTGCATGGCTCTCGCTGCTCTGTTCTCTATTGTAGTGGCAGGAAATATAGCCTATAAGATGATGGTGAAGCACGAGCCTCTGGACGTTATGAAACTGTTCCGGCCATTAGCTATATCCGTTATTCTATGCTGGTGGTATCCACCTGCAGATACGGGTATAACTAACAGCGGAAGCAGTTGGTGCTTCCTTGACTTTCTTTCTTACATTCCTAACTGTATCGGTTCATATACTCATGACCTTTATCAGGCAGAATCCTTACAGATAGAAGATAAATTTGAGGAAGTCCAGGAACTCATTTATGTCAGGGACACTCTCTATACATCCTTGCAAGCTCAGGCTGACGTAGCACATTCAGGAACGTCCGATCCGAATCTTATTGAGTCCACGATGGAACAGACCGGTGTTGAAGAAGTGACCAACATGGAAAAGGACGCATCCAGACTATGGTTTACTTCACTCACAGCTGGTGCAGTGGTCGGACTAGATAAAATCATTATGCTCATCGCTCTGATAGTTTATCGCATCGGTTGGTGGGCAACCATCTACTGCCAGCAAATCCTGTTGGGGATGTTGACCATCTTCGGACCGATACAGTGGGCATTCAGTCTTCTGCCCAAATGGGAAGGTGCCTGGGCAAAGTGGCTCATACGTTATCTGACTGTACACTTCTACGGAGCTATGCTGTACTTCGTTGGATTCTATGTACTGCTCCTATTTGACATTGTCCTGTGCATACAGGTAGAGAATCTGACTGCCATTACCGAAAGCGAACAGACCATGGCGGCCTATCTGCAGAACTCGTTCTTCTCAGCCGGCTATCTCATGGCCGCAAGTATTGTGGCACTGAAATGTCTCAACCTTGTACCTGATTTGGCCGCATGGATGATACCGGAAGGCGATACAGCATTCTCAACTCGAAACTTCGGTGAAGGAGTCGCACAGCAAGCCAAAGTATCAACCCAAGGCATGATTAGCAAAGTAATGTAAGCAATAAATCAATATGGAATATTATGGTAATTAAGAATCTTGAAAACAAAATCAAACTGGTGCTGATTATATGTTCCCTTTTCCTTGCAGGCTGCATCATCATCTGCATCTCCAGCATTTGGACAGCCAGGACAATGGTCTCGGATGCCCATAAGAAAGTCTATGTTTTGGACGGCAATGTGCCTATTCTTGTTCATCGGAGCACAATGGACGAAACGCTTGACGTAGAAGCTAAGTCTCACATCGAGATGTTCCATCATCTGTTTTTCACTCTGGCTCCAGATGACAAATATATCAAGTACACAATGGATAAAGCGATGTATTTAGTGGACGAGACAGGTCTTGCCCAGTATAATACATTGAAAGAAAAAGGATTCTACTCGAATATTATGGGTACGAGTGCTGTGTTCAGCATATTCTGCGACAGTATAAAATTCGATAAGGAAAAGATGGAGTTCATGTATTATGGCAAACAGCGTATAGAACGACGGACAAGCATTCTTACCAGAGAACTGGTCACTGCAGGTCAGCTCAAACGTGTACCGAGGACTGACAATAACCCTCACGGATTGCTCATCACAAACTGGAGGACACTTATGAATAAGGATATTGAACAAAAGAACAAAATGAACTACTAATATGGGATGGAAAAAATTATTTGTCGGAGAGAAGATGCCAGATAAGAATGATCCGAAATATAAGCAAAGATACGAAAGTGAAGTCAATGCCGGTCGCAAGTTCGCACGTATGATGAAACTTGATGTGCTTGCCGGAATGGTTCAGAACTTTGCCAACAACCACAGGAAACTGTTTCTTGTCATTGTTTTCGGACTTATCATACTCTGTCTATGTCTGAATATCTACAGAATGGCATTTGTGTTTAACAGGCAGCAATCCGTCCAAAGTGCCACAGAAAGGCAGGAGTTGATATGGCGTAAACATTATAACAAGGGCAATGAAACATCCAACCGTGTTCACGAAGTACCTTCTACCGCCTATGACGAATCTAATAATAACAACGTAAACATAAAGAACGATGGACGCACTGAAGAAAATTAACTGGAAGCAGCCAAAGTATATGATTCCAATAATCATCTACTTTCCCCTGTTGTTTGTCGGTTACTTTGTCATAGATCTGTTTCATACGGAGAAGGCAGAGACTCCTAACGGACTCACTACGACTGATTATCTGAACCCAGAATTGCCTGATGCCAACATGAAAGGCGATGGAATTGGCAATAAGTATGACAATATGCTTAAATCATATGGGAAAATAGATGACTATACTGCTTTAGGAAACATTGACCGTAATGAAGAAGACAACAAAGAAGAGTATGATTCAAAATATTCAGAAGAAGAGCTTAAACAATTGGAATCTCAGAAACAGGAAGCCGAGAAACTCGCTGAGATGCAAAGACAACTACAGGAGAGCGCACAGAAAGGTCAGGAAGTCGCACAAGGCGACGGTACTTCTGAAGAAGACCGCTTAGCCCTCAGTAAACAACGTGAGCAAGAAGCCATGGAGGAGCTGAACCGGGCTATTGCCCAAGCCAGATTACAAGGTCTGCAAGCTACAAATTTGCCGACTGATACGGATACACTTACAAAGAGGAATGAAAAGAATCTGGAAGTGTCTGATGAAAAAGAAAATAACGATGAACCCCTGGAAGTGGTCAAGAAAGTCAGAGTAACGTCCGACTATTTCAATACTATCTGTGAGAATGAAAAAGAGCAGAAGTTAATTAAAGCCATCATAGATGAAAACATCAAGGCAGTTGACGGCTCAAGAGTCCGTCTCCGATTAATAGATGATGTGGAAATCAATGAAGTTGTTGTTCCCAAAGGATCATACCTTTATGCAACTATGAGCGGTTTTGGCTCACAGCGTGTTAAAGGCAATGTTACAAGCATCATGGTAGATGGTGAGATTATCAAAGTAAACCTTGCCCTCTATGATACAGACGGATTAGAAGGACTGTATGTTCCAAGCAGCCAGTTCCGTGAAACGACAAAAGACGTGGGTAGCGGTGCGCTAAGCAATACATCTACACTCACCAATACAACCACATCTGGAAACAGTCTGGCATCATGGGGAGCGCAAGCTATTTCCAATGCAGTCCAGAAAAGCAGTAATGCCGTCAGCAAGGCAATCAAAAAAAATAAAGCCAAGCTCAAATATGGCACTTTTGTTTACCTAATTAATTCTCATTCAAACAACAAAGAAAAATAATTTAAGCACGTAGATATTATGAAACTGAAGACTTTTAAAAGAATCGGCGCATTGGCGGTATGTGTTTTGGCACCCCTCCCCTCTATGGCTCAGCAGACGTATCAGGAAATCGAACAGCTCACCGTTAATGAGAATGTGACAACTGTTATCACAGCCACAGAACCAGTACGCTTTGTCGACATCTCCACTGATGCCGTTGTTGGAGACCAGCCCATCAACAATACCATCCGTCTTAAACCTAAAGAAGGAGCTGACATACATGCCGATGGAGATATTCTTGCCATTGTGACGATTGTAACAGAACGCTATCGTACACAATATGCGCTCATCTATACCACACGTATGCAGGAGGCAGTGTCTGACAAACAAATCCAGCCGGAAGAGAAAATTCCATACCACAACCCGGCAGTCTCAATGAGTACAGAAGAGATGACCAGATATGCCAGAACGATATGGAACTCCCCTGCGAGAATACGTAATGTGAGTACCAGACAGCATCGTATGACTATGCGGTTGAATAACATCTACTCAGTTGGTGAATATTTCTTTTTGGATTTCAGCATAGAGAACCGCACCAACATACGGTTTGACATCGATGAGTTGCGCATCAAGCTAAACGACAAGAAAATATCCAAGGCAACCAACGCACAGATGATAGAGCTGACTCCGGTCTTGGCACTCGAAAAGGCCCAAAGTTTCAAGCATGGATACAGAAATGTCATAGTTCTGAAGAAGATGACCTTCCCCAATGACAAAGTCCTAACTATTGAACTTTCTGAGAAACAAATCAGTGGCCGAACCATCAGCCTTGACATCGATTATGAAGATGTGCTGTATGCGGACTCTTTCAACTCATGTCTAATGATGGAGGAATAAGCCATGAAGAAAATCATCTTATCATTGATAATGGTACTCAGTTGTACCATTTCTTCATTTGCACAAAGTCACAGTGACCGTTTATCCTTGGGAGTTGGTGCACTTTATGAACGTGGGCTGGATGCTACCATCGCATGGGAACATGAAACACGTCACCATAACGCTTGGGAGTATTTCATCAACGGCTATATTAAATGGGACGAATGTGCTTCATGTGGTCATATCTGTCCTGATTCATTTTGGAACAACTATCGGACATGGGGAATTGGAGTCGCATACAAACCTTGTTTAGTCAGAGGACGTAACCATTACGGGAATCTGCGCATAGGAGCTTCTGGAGGCAGTGACACAGATAAATTCATTGCCGGTATTCATGCCGGTTACGAGCATAATTTATCACTCCGTCATGGCTGGGGACTGTATATTCAGGCCAAATGCGACCTTATCGTCCCTGACCGTAAGGATTTGTTCCGAACTGGTATAGTAATAGGATTTAAAATACCCACATCAAAAAGATAAAGAAGATGAAGATATTTCACACCATTTGTGCCGCTTTCATGGCGGCAACCATAGCATCATGTGATGCACATCAGGACTTTCCGGATACCTCAATGAAGATTGGAGACATCCTGTGTACCGATGGAAAAGTCGTCAGATATGAAAAAATGAAAGCACAGGAAAAGACACCCATAGCCGTGGTTTTCTATGTCAATCAAAAAGAGGATATTGAAGGTACTGGATATGCAGTCTATCTGAAAGATATAGAGCCTTGCGCCTACTCTGATAGTATTGGAATAAAGCATGATACTTCCGCAGACCTGGCAGCCTTCGATGGGAACAGCAATACCCATGCCATGTATTCTACCTATACTTCGCCTGCAGCCGAAGCTGTTTTTGACATGTGGCAATATGGACAGAGCGCCTACATCCCTTCCGTTGCTCAGTTATACCTGTTGTATGAAGTAAGAAATAAGATTAATGAATATATCCGTAAATGTGGTGGAGATGAGATACAGGACAATCCTGATGAATGCTGGTACTGGACATCAACAGAAGTAAAGGAGCAGGAAACCGATAAAGCATGGTTGTTCTCACTTGCCTCTGGAGCCATTCAGGAAACGCCGAAAACACAAGCACATAAAATCAGACCAATCATCACATTATACAATTGATTAAAGAACCGCTTGAATGGAAGAAACTAAAGAACTACAGACCACGTATAAAATATTCCGCTACTTGATTTATCTGTCACTGATAGTGGAATTTTTCGAATATGCCATTAATCCTGAACTACTGGATTATTGGGGTGGCATTCTGTGCGATATTCATGGCCGTATAAAACGGTGGTATATTTATCAGGACGGCAACCTTATATGGAGTAAAATAGCCACCTTTATACTTATCTGCATCACCTGTATAGGAACACGTAATAAGAAGCATCTGGAATTTGATGCTCGTCATCAGGTATTCTATCCGCTGTTTGGTGGACTCGTTATAATAATATTGTCTATTTGGCTTTACGGCCAGAGTATGGGTATGAAATTCTATACGATCAGTTTGAGCTACTGGTTGTATATGGTTGCGTCAATCATTGGCACCATATGTATACATGTAGCCCTTGACAATATATCCAAGTTCTTAAAGGAAGGGCTTCTTAAAGACCGTTTTAATTTCGAGAATGAGTCTTTTGAACAATGCCAGGAGTTGCAGGAAAACAAGTACAGTGTCAACATCCCTATGCGCTATTATTATAAGGGAAAATTCCGTAAAGGATGGGTGAACATTGTCAATCCATTCCGTGGCACGTGGGTTGTCGGTACACCGGGTTCAGGTAAGACTTTCTCCATTATCGAACCATTTATCCGTCAGCACAGCGCAAAGGGCTTTGCCATGGTCGTGTACGATTATAAATTTCCGACACTTGCCCAGAAATTATACTATCATTATAAGATTAATCAGAAGGCCGGGAAAGTTCCTAAGGACTGTAAGTTCAATATCATCAACTTTGTAGATGTAGAGTATTCCAGACGTGTCAATCCTATCCAACAGAAGTACATCGGAAACCTTGCTGCTGCCAGCGAAACTGCTGAAACTCTGTTGGAATCACTGCAGAAAGGTAAGAAAGAAGGTGGTGGCGGTAGCGACCAGTTCTTCCAGACTTCTGCTGTGAACTTCCTCGCTGCCTGCATCTACTTCTTTGTCAACTATAAAAAAGTGCCTTACGACAAAGACGGCCATGTTCTCATTGCAGAGATGACCACTGAGCCGAAGACGCACCGACCAAAGCCTACAGGCCGAGTATTTGACCAGACAGGCAAGGAAGTGGAGCCTGAATATTGGTTGGGTAAATATAGCGACATGCCCCATATCCTGTCCTTCTTGAATCAGGATTACCAGACAATCTTTGAGGTACTGGAGACAGACCCAGAGGTTGCCCCCTTGTTAGGACCGTTCCAGACAGCCATGAAGAACAAGGCGATGGAACAGTTGGAAGGTATGATTGGTACACTGCGTGTCTATACATCCCGTCTGGCCACCAAAGAATCCTATTGGATATTCCATAAGGATGGCGATGATTTTGACCTGAAGGTGTCTGATCCGAAGAATCCGAGCTATCTGCTTATAGCGAATGACCCAGAAATGGAAAGCATCATCGGTGCCTTGAATGCTCTGATTCTAAACCGTCTTGTAACTCGTGTGAATACCGGTCAGGGCAAGAATATCCCTGTGAGCATCATTGTGGATGAGTTGCCTACTCTCTATTTTCACAAGATAGACCGACTGATTGGTACCGCCCGAAGTAACAAGGTCAGTGTCACATTAGGTTTCCAGGAATTGCCGCAGCTCGAATCCGATTACGGAAAGGTTGGAATGCAGAAAGTTATCACAACAGTGGGTAACGTAGTCAGTGGCTCAGCAAGAGCAAAAGAAACTTTGGAGTGGCTTTCTAACGACATCTTCGGTAAGATTGTCCAGCTAAAAAAAGGTGTAACCATTGACCGTGACAAGACCTCCATCAATCTCAACGAGAATATGGACAGCCTTGTTCCGGCAAGTAAAATTTCTGATATGCCCACTGGATGGATTTGTGGCCAGTCTGCTCGTGATTTTATCAAGACCAAGACAGGACGTGGTGATAGCATGAATATTCAGGAGTCAGCCGAGTTCCAAACCTCCAAGTTCTATTGCAAAACTGATTTCGACATGAAGAAGATTGCCGAAGAGGAAGCGAACTACAAAAATTATCAGATACCGAAATTCTACACCTTCCCTTCAAAGGATGCCAAGGAACGTATTCTGTACCAGAACTTCGTGAGTGTCAATCTTGATGTCAAGAACATGATTGACGAGATAACAAAATTTAAAGTAAAATGAGTTTCAGGATAATAGCAGCTTTTGTCATATTCATATTTGGTATGAGAGTTAATGGCCAGACGGTAACGCCGTCTGAGCCACTCTCTAAAACCCTAACAATTTTCGACCTTCCACCTTTTGAAAGAGCAGTCTGTTGCATCAGGTTCTATGAGGGACTACATCGAAAAAAAGATTATCCTTACGTTGGATATGGACATCGGCTACGACCCGGAGAAAGGTATTCATCCGAGATGACTGCCTCTGAAGCAGAAGCTCTTCTCCGTAAAGACCTCAAAGAGCTATGTTCCTTGTTTCGTCCCTATGGTAAAGATTCACTTTTGCTCGCAGCGTTAGCTTATAATATTGGAGCTTTCAAGCTTTTAGGATTAGACGGTAAATACCCAAAGAGTATAATCCTTAAAAAACTTGATTCAGGAGACAGAAATATAAAAAATGACTATGTGCAGTATTGCCACTGGCGTGGAAAGAAGATTGCTTCCATAGAGCGACGGCGATATGCTGAATTTTTATTGTTATTCGATTCATGAATATATAATACCACTGGAAAATGCCTCAGTATCTTTCCAGTGGAATTTATATTTAGTACACATGACAGTTAGGTTTATTTCCCATTACTATATTCATGTATAACAGCTTTCTGAGCCTCATTCAAGGCATCCCATTGTGTTCCCCCAGGAGTTAATACCATTCCTATTATTGCCTTTCTGGTTTCTTTCGGCAAAGACTTCCATTGTTCTTTTTCCTTATCAGAGAATGCTCCTGGCACTAACATATTCAAAACATCCAAAGCTGTAAGTTCATTATCAGTTGCTTCTGACAACGACTTCTTCACCTCTCTTTTCGTCGCACAGGTATCAACGGATAAAGCCAAACCGGTAGTGTCATTTGATACTGACACTCCACAAAATCCAAACATCTTAGCAAGCAAGTCTTTGGGGATAGTAAATTGAACATTTGCCTTTTTGCTTTTGTTTGCCCTGCTTTTGGATAGAGAATTGTGAACCATCGTCTGTGTTTTAGGTAAAGCCATTCGAACTTGTGACTGAGCACAAATTCGAGGGATGGCCACAAACATTGCCAATACTGATATGATTAAATACCTACTCATATAAATTCCTTAATTTAATCTACAAATTAACAAAGAATTAGCTTAAATGAATTATATCAGTCACAATAATTCAAGTATTTTCAAACCTTAGTTATGCTCTAAATTGATAAAAAAGCCATTTTCTTGTCTCAAAAGCGATATTTTTTCTAAATCAGAAATGTATTTGCGAGAAAAACATTAGTTTTGTATATTATAATCATAGCATTATGGAGAATAAAGATCTGAATCGTTTAAAAGTGGTGCTTGCGGAGAAGAAACGAACGAATAAGTGGCTTGCAGAACAACTCGGGAAAGACCCAGCTACTGTTTCAAAATGGTGTACAAACTCAGCACAGCCCAACTTGGAGAATCTCATGGAGATTGCAAAATGTTTAGAAGTAGATGTTAATGAACTTCTAAGAATGGACCAACATGGATGATCAATAATTCATCCGAATTTAAAAGAACATAGTACTTTTACTAATTTGAAAAGAAATAACCAATATGGCTGAAGAGATAAAAGATGAGATAGTTCTGAACGATGATGAACTGATCTGCGTCCTAACTGGGAACAAGAAAAAGGCAAATGCTAAGGAACTGATGCTTCAATCAGTAATCCTTCAAATGAATGAAGAATATGGATTTGAAATGTCTGACATGAAACGAGATTTTACGTTTTCTTTCCAAGACGATGAAGATAAACGTAAACGTGTCACAGTCGATCTTGCTATATTCCGTGCAGGTGCTACCAAAGAACCTGAAAATCTTGAACGCATTTGTATTGTTTGCGACACTAAAGTGAAAGCTGCCGATTCCAAGAAAGGTGTTGAAAGTACATTGAATTATGCCCTACGTGCATCTTCCTGTGATTTCGGATTATGGACTAATGGTGATGAACTTCATTTCAGTCAAAGAATAGAAGATGCTGTCGGCAATGAGAAGATTGTCGATATTGCAGATTTTCCAGGAGTCGATGAATCCATTGAAGATATGGAACGTAGAGGAGACCGTTCTCAGCCTCGTAAACCTGCAAACGATTCGTTAATCAGAACATTCAAGCGTTGTCATGATTATATCTACGGAAATGAAGGAAGAAAGAAAGATGCCTTTTGGGAGCTTCTAAATCTCATCTTCTGTAAGATTTATGATGAGAAGCGCAGATACCTCTGTGCAGAACGCAATGAATCGTATCATCGTCAATTTTGGGTCGGTGTAAAGGAAAGGAATACCATTGAAGGTCAAAAGGCTGTGGCAAAGCGTATAAAATCTATCTTTGAACAGTTGAAAACCGATGCAATATTTAAGGAGGTATTTGCTGGAAATGAACAGATTTCATTATCTGATTATGGAGTAGCTTATGTTGCGTCTGAAATCGCAAAATACTCCTTTTTGGATGCTACAGTTGATGTCAAGGGTACTGCATATGAGACTATTGTTAGCAACACGTTAAAACAAGAGGCTGGTCAGTTTTTTACTCCTCGAAACGTAATAAAATGTATGGTGGAGATTATTAATCCTACAATTAATTCTCGTGTACTTGATCCAGCATGTGGGTCTGGAGGTTTCATTGTTATGGTACTTGATCATGTCCGCAAACAGATAACCAAGAATATGTTTCCAGAATTAGATGGTCCATTACTTGAAGCAAAGGCTAATTCTGATACAGTTAATGAAAAAGTCAAGGAGTATGCTGAGAATATGATTTTTGGATTTGATTTTGACCCAGACTTAAAGAAAGCAGCTAAAATGAATATGGTAATGGCTGGTGACGGTCATTCAAATATATATAATATTAATTCACTTGAATATCCTAATGGCACTCTTCCTGATGTAGATAGAGTCAGCGTATCTGTCGCTAATAGTGTAAAACACAAAGGCGATATAAAAGATTGTGATAGCGCTTACTCATTAGAAAATGCAATGGGCAAATTTGATTGTATTTTCACAAATCCTCCATTTGGCTCTAAAGTCGAGGTTGCTTCTACTATATCAGAGAATTATGAACTGAAAGCTTTTACTGCACCTGAAGTTCTATTCATTGAACAGTGCCACAATTTCTTGAAACCAGGAGGAAAAATGGGAATAGTATTGCCGGACGGAATACTTGGCAATCCGAATACTGAGCCTGTCCGTAAGTGGATATTGGAGCACTTCAAACTATTAGCAAGCATTGACTTGCCGGTAGAGACATTCCTTCCACAAGTAGGAGTTCAAGCGTCATTGTTGTTCCTTCAGAAAAAGACTGCTTTGGAACGCTTAATTGACACTAACAGTGAAATGTATGATGTATTTATGGCTATTGCAGAAAAGGTTGGGAAGGATCGTAGAGGCAATGTAATTTACGAAAAAGACGATGATGGCGCAGAAATTCTTTTTGTTGAAAAGAAAGAATGGGCCAGCTACAATCGTAATGGAGATCTTATCAAACGCCAGCGCATAGAACGCATAAAACATGTTGATGACGATCTACCCAAGATAAGTGCAGCTTATAAAAAGTTTTTGGAGGGGGAATTATGAAATGTAATAATATAAATATCCATAACGCATTATCAGCATCCTATAGATTTGATCCGTCATATCATTTAAGTGATGCTATAAGTTTTAGGTATTTACAGCAAAAATTACCTTATGAAAAGGTACCTATCAGAAATGTTGTAGAAAGAGTATTTTTAGGAAACATATTTTCGAGAATCTTTGTTAAAGACAAAGAGTATGGAGTACCTTATCTTGCAGCTTCTGATACAGTTCTTGCAAATTTAGATACAAATAGATACTTATCTAAAAAACAATCCCAGGAATTAAGTTACTTGAAACTGCATAAAGGTTGGATACTTATTACTTGTTCTGGGACAATAGGGAATGTAATATTCACAAATTCGGAATTTGAAGATAGAATAGCAACTCATGACCTAATTCGGGTCATTCCAGATGATAGTAAAATGTTAAAAGGGGTTCTTTATGCTTACTTAGCTTCAAAATTTGGATACTGCCAATTGACACAATCAAGATTTGGCGGTGTTGTGAAGCATATAAACGCCGAACATGTATATGACATTACAATTCCATTATTTCCTAAAGATCTACAAATAAAAATCAACGATTTAATTCAAGAATCATCAAAGTTAAGAGAAGAAGCTTCAGATAAATTAAAAGAGGCCCAGAATCTAATCCTACATGAACTATGTGTTAATATATCAAAACGAAATTTTGGAAAAGTCTCTATTTCTAGCATAATACAGTCTCATAATAGTCGATTTGATGCTAATTTCCATATATCTGAAGGTGCAGATATAGAAAGATACCTATGGTCACATTATAAATGTAAGCCTTTGGGAAATCTGTGCACAAGCATATCAAGACCAAACATTTTCAAAAGATATTATGTAAATCATGGTATTACCTTTTTAGGTGGAGCGGACATATTTTTGGCTACACCCAATAGCGATAAGCAGTTATCAAAAAAGAAAACTGAGAATATAAATGATTTGTTAATCGAAGAGGGGACAATTTTACTTCCTCGGTCCGGCACTATAGGCAATGTGGCATGGGTACACGCCGGACATGCTCAGAAGCTGGCTTCTGAGGATGTCATTCGGTTAAAACCGAATGACATCCTCAGAGGTGGGTACCTCTTCGCTTTTTTATCGACATCAATAGGACGTTCTTTGATTCAAAAGTATATTTTCGGATCGGTTATTCAGCATATTGAAGCACCTCATCTAAGCTTAATACCAATACCTGTTTTAGATGATAAAATTATTTCACGTGCTCATGACAATGTGATAACATATAGTAAAAATATGGGTGAAGCCATCAAGAAAGAATCGCAAGCAATAGCCCTTATTGAACAAGAAATAGAAAGCTGGAATAAAAAATAAAAGAAGAACTTAAAGTATAGATAAATATGGCAAAAATATATGTACCCAAATTTTCCGGAGGCCCTGTTAATGCAGGAGAAGAAAGACTCCTTAAGTTCTTGGAGCTAAAGCTACCTGATAATTACTATCTGGTTCCAAATGGAGAATATCCGAGTATGAATGCACAGGGTGCAGTTCAATATTGGGAATATGACTGTATAGTCATAGCTCCTCATGCTATCTACGCCATAGAGAATAAAGATTATAAAGGACGAATAGAAGCAAATGATACCTCGTGGTTTATAAATGATACAGAGAAGCCAAATCCGATAAAATCAGCTACATTCAAAAGCAAATTATTAGCCAGCTATCTAAAAAAGAAAGATCATCGCTTTGGTTTGGCCTGGGTTGATGCTATTGTAACTCTTAGTTCTTTTGGACAAAACAAATCTGGTTTTGAAAGCGGTTCGTATTGCGATAACAAAACATTCCTCTTGAATGAAGAACTTGTTGATTATCTTATGGATTATGACCGCCTTCATAAGTCTGCAAATGCTATCAGCCATCTTCAATTGTCAATTATGGAATATCTTGTCGGTAGCAGCGAGTCCAAAAAGAAGAAAAAGACAGAGGTCTGCAATTATATTATTGATGAAATATTAGAAGCAAATGATGACTATGTAGAGTATTTGTGTCATAGCAAGTTTTTACAGGATAAAAAGCATAAAGTTCGTGATTATGCTCTTGATAAAGAGGGCTTGTCACCGATGCAACTCGATAGGCACAATAAGTTGGTGCATAACGCTGAGATGAGTGAAGAGTTATTACCGGCCTCTCCTCTTATCATCAAAAGCCGTTGCCAAACTAGTGAAGACGGGAATCATTACTATGTTATTACCGATTATTTGGAAGAACATTCATTGCGCAGTGCCATGCAAAGGAATACTTTTACAGATAAAGATAAAGTTATGATTATCCTCGACTTGGGTAAAGCTCTTGTTTTGGCTCATGAAAATGGTATCATTCATCGTAATGTGTGTCCTGAGAATATTTATATTCAAGTTGATAGACATGCTGCTTTAGCCAATTTTGGCCTATCATATAATGTGCTGCATGAGCCTGACAAACAAAATATATCTTTAAGTATGGATGCGTTCGATCGTGATCCATATACATCAGAGGATGTACTCATTGGAGATTATTCGCCATCTTCAGATGTTTACTCTTTTGGAGTTATTGTCTATGAGCTTATGGTTGGCGAATTACCGTTCTCAAATTACTTGCAACTTAAAGCAAAGGGAGGCTCATTAACTGAAGACATGATGCCGAGCAAACGAAACCCTAATGTAGATCCTTGGGTTGACATTGTATGTAGTAGAATTATAGTAGAAGATGCTAGCCATCGATGGTCTAATATTGAGGAAATCTGTGACTATATTTTTGAAGAGGCTATTGAGAAGAAATACGGTCAACAGGAAAAACATCCTGAAGCCAAAGACTGGAGTGAATTGAAAAATGGGGATATGATAACTCCTGAAATATCACTATACAAGGAGTTGGGTGAAGGTGGATTCTCAAAAGTCTTTCAAGCTATCCATACTCTTCAGCCCGGAGCAATGTTTGCTGTCAAAATATTCAAGGAAGGAGTTAGTCCACAATCTACAATAGATGAATTTAACGCACTAAAGGATGTTAATCATCCGAATATTGTCCGTTTTAAATTCAATGGTACAACCTACGGTGGATTATTCTATACCTTAATGGAGTTCATCAACGGTAAGGATATAAGAGAATACTGCCTTGGAGATAAGTATTTTACTCTTCCTATAATATATAAGTTCATTCATGAGATGGCTTCAGCTCTCGTGTATCTTCATGCCAGGAAACTCAGGCATCGTGACATCAAGCCTGAGAACATTATCTTTGAGAAAAGTGGAAAGTTTGTTCTGATAGACTTCAATATCGCTACAAGTAATGTTCATGATCTTGACAAAGTTGGAACATGGCCGTATTTAGCACCTGATTTAATGAATGGGCAGACCATGCAATGGGAAGATAGTGCAGACACATTTGCGTTGGGCATAACATTATATGAGTTATTGACACACAGCTATCCTTGGCCCGGCAAAAGAATACCTATTTTAGATAAGGTGCCAACAGATATTATGTCGTTAAATTCTTTAATAAGCCCAGACTTTGGAACATTCGTCATGAAGGCAATCAATACACGACATGAGAATCGATTCAAGACAGCAAAAGAGATGTTGGAGTCTCTAGAGGCTATTGGAGAATCTGGAATAGCTAAGAAAACAGAAGTCGCTGTCCTTGACTATAACGGACAAGAGCTGCAAATAGTCGATTATATCAATAGCCTTTATAGCCAAAGCCAAGGAGGAAATGCTGGAACACGTGCAGGATGGAAAGGCAATAACATATTGGATAAAGAGACATATACAAAGACAAAGTTAGATACCGACCTGCTTTCTGCAATTAAGGAAGGAAAATATCGTCTTCTGATCATTACAGGAAATGCCGGTGATGGTAAAACGGCATTTATACGTCAGGTAGAACAATGTAGCGATGAAATTAAGTATTTTGACGACACTCATAATGGAGCCCGTATTCTCTTGAATGGGATTGTATATCAGACTAATTATGATGGTTCTCAGGATGAAAAAAATATGAAGAACGGTGATGTTCTAACCGATTTTTTCAAACCATTTGAAGGATTAAATGCCGATTTCAGTCAAGCACCAGAAGGCCGTATTATTGCCATCAATGAAGGTAGATTAATGGACTTTCTTGAAGGATCTCCTGAACATAAATTCCTCTATGATGCTATTGATGAATACTTTTATAAAGGTGGAATCGCCAAACTTCCTGATGGCGTAATGATTATCAATTTGAATCTACGTTCAGTAACAGCAAAGGACGATAATGGCAACTCATTACTACGTAAACAAATCAAGGCTTTGACGTCTCCTCATCTGTGGAGCAAATGTAGAGCTTGCCCATTAGCGAGCAAATGTTTTATTAACTTTAACGTTAGCTCTTTTAATGATTCTGCCGTAGGAAACGAAATTATCACTCGTCTCGAATGGATTGTAAGAACCATAGTTTATAAACGAGAAGTTCACATTACTATGCGAGACTTGCGCTCCATGATAGCGTGGATGCTGACTCGCGATTATACTTGTGACCAAATACCAGCCCTCATTCAAAGAGAAGAAGACATAAAATCTAAACTTGAAGAAGCTTCAGATACTTATACAAAGGCTGTATTACAGCAAGAATACGAACAGATACGCCTTGAAGAGTGGCTTAGGTTATATTTTAATGTAACAGCACCAGAAAGTGCTTATTTCCCTCATTTACGATCAGAGGATAGAATCATTAAATTGTTGCGAGAAACAGATATTGCAAATGTTGCAATTCCAGATAAGGATAGAGATTTGTATTATCGTGACAAAAACGAACTTGATTATTTGGCTTTTGCCTCTCGTTCTACGACATCATTGTTAGATGAATTCAATTCATTGCTAACAATTAAGCCAAGTTATGATATGTCACCTAAGGAGATAGAGTTCTTAAAGATACGTCATCAAACCTTTATCAGACATCAGTACTTTGAGGGAAAAGTCGATTTCATGCAACGAATGCCATATCAATCTATCAAAGATTTCTATGGGATTCTTAACAGTAATGATACAAACTGGTTAGCTGAAAAAAAACGTTTGGCTTATGCCATCTCATGTAGTGAAGGTTGCTGGAATCCAAGAATTTCATCTCGACATCTGCTTCTTTCTTCATCAAGAGTGAATGACCCGAGTGGAAAGAGCTATCGAAGATTTCCACTAGAAGACTTTGACTTGATGGTAGATACAAATGAGCGTCTTACAGAGTTCCTTGAACATGAACATGACAATTTTGTTTTCAGATACAAAAAGAACCATTCTGTTCAACTTACTGTATCGCTAGATTTGTATGAAATGTTATACTACATCAAGAACGGATTTAGCCCTTCAATAAGCGATCTTAGAGGTCGTTTTATCGAGTTGCAGGTATTTAAGAACTTACTTGCAAGCGAAACCTATACAGAGGTCATCGTGACCAATAATGAGAAGTCTTATTATAAGATTTCTCTTGAAAGAAAAAATATGCAACTGATAGTTGAACCATTGAATACTGAGGAGGAATAAACCATGCAGATGCCTATAATAGACAAAGAAGAAAAAGCTTTCCGCGACCCATATATCTTTGCATCAGATGTAAAAGCTATTACGCTCGACAATGTTTTAGTGAATCTATTTATGCTCATGCGTAATAATGGAGCACGTATCAAGCTCATGTTAAAGTCAGGAATATTTCATGATATTAAATCTCTAAAGAAGTATTTCCAGATTTTAGAGGAGAAACATGATGTTTCCGGTTATTCAGAAAATCCTGAAGCAATAGAAAGCTGGCTAAGAAGTAGCCTTGTAAATATGGTATTTCGAGGCAAGGCAAAAGAGAATGTCGCTTCTATGCGTCCTCTTCATTTGGAAAGCTATAGAATACGCAATCAACGGCATACTCGTGACTATAACTCTGCAGACCAGTTATTCATCATGCTAAGTCTGCGTCCAGAAGTAATGAAGGCTCTCAAAGATTATCTTTCAATCGGCTGGGACAATGTAAGCCGGAAATTAGTTGATAGCTCAACGTTGGATGTGGATACCGCTGGTATTCTTCATTTGATTAAACTGGTTGAAATAGACACTAAAGCGTCATCATCGCAAATAGTTATTAAACCATTGTTGGAAAAGCAGGCAAATCTTTTCTGTGATGATATAATGCGTCTCTTAGCATATCAGAATAGTATTCCACGCTCTGTATTTATTGAATATTTGCGCATATTAGTTGGATTCCACCTGTCTCTATATTTTCAGAAACTCATATATCTTTTGCCCAAAATGGTTGAAGAAGGTACGGTTGAAGTAGTGGACGATTGGAATCAAGTAGTAGATTTGACGGATAAACTTGAAAGTAGCGTAGCCCCTATTGCTTGTGCGGATATGAATAAGACTTTAAATGGATTGATTGATTATATCCGTGCATCCTACTCTATAAGAGTAATGCGCCGACTTGAGACTCCAAATGCAACTGTTGCAAAAGCTCTTTCAATGATAAAGAACCCAACTGTTGAAATTAATGCTGTAATAAAGGTGAAGTTGCTTAGTATTTTCAATAGGTATGGCGAAAATGCAAAAACGAATGAGGAACAACAGGATGCTGAACAAAATGTTAAGGATTTACAAGATTATCTTAGATATGAGGTAACCCCTCTTGATCAATATGTACAGTGTTTAATGAAAGTAGGTGCCGCATACCAATTAAAATTCTCTCGTGACTTTATTGATAAAGCTTCAATGAAGAATGAAGCATCTGCTTTGATTATTGATGGAAGAAGCCGCAAGCATCCAAGACGTGGAGCAATTGGATCAAAATTATTAGAAGTACTAGTGCAACTATTGGTTCTCGAACAAACACCTTCTGGAGAAATAGGGTCAAAACCTCTCAGTATTCGCCAACTTGCAAAAGAAATACGGGACAGATATGGTTTAATAATTGATGGCACAGATGAACCTCGATTTAAGGACGCCGACATTAAGACACATCTGGCATTTAAAGAAAACATGAACGCACTCAAAAACAAATTGCGACAAATTGGTTTCTACACGGATTTAAGTGATGCTTCTTCTTTACAGAAGATTCGTCCGAGGTATAAGTTCAACCATTAATAAAAGAAACAATGAATATAATAAAAGCATACTACGACCATATCCTTGACATATTCATGGAGGTATATGGCAAAAGCATAGAGTCTGCACAACCAGGTAATTGCATGAAAGTCACAAGTCTGTCTTTAGACATATTACGTGACTTGTATGCTCGTTTGTCTCTGCTTAACACCGAAACTCTATTCTATATACTAACAGAAGATCCCGATATGACGGGAGCAGAGTATATAACACCTACAAAGTTGATTGAACTCCGGAATGATTTAACAAAATCCATTTTAGTGCTCATACCTGTTAATAGCTCAACATCGGCTGAGGACTCTTATGGTAATGCTACTTTTAGGGAGTTAAGCATTTCAGACTTTGATGAAATACTATATAAGAAACTTCAAACACAATTATCTGGCAAACAAGCCATAAAAGAGGCATTAAATTATGCAGGAAAAGATCTTGACTGTACACTCCAGGATAAGATCAAATACCTACTGTATGTTATCTTAAATGGGGAAACAGACGAAGCAATTGGAAACGGGTTATATTTGCTAAACTTGCTTCCTGACTCCTCTTTAGTTTCAAAAAAAGAGTATATTCCTCAGTTTCTTGTCAAAAACGATGAATGTATATCTGTAATGGCTGATTATTCAATGGCTATTGCAGATAGGATTAGTTCAATTCCTGTAAAACCAGGAACAATTCAACAAGATGTAGCAAAATTTTTGCGTGAGAACAACTCACTAATTAACAGAAAGGACTTATGCGCACAAGTTTTGGAGAACTATCCTCAGTTGAATTTTTCTAATTGGTATAGCTATCTAAAGAACATTACAGAATTAGGTGTACTACATGTAACAAAAGTAGAATTAGGTGGTAAAGTCTTTCATCTTGACGGTGAAGACATAAAACTTAAAATGGAACCAAGTAAAGGAGCCAAAGTCAAACTACGAATCTACTTCTCCCCCAAACCCAGTGCTTATACCGAATTAAAGAAAGTAAAGATTGCCATCATGAATGGCGATGGCTTCTATAAAGAGACTGATGTTGTAACTAAAAAAATATCAGAAAACAACAAGGATTATCGTGACATAACATTTTCACTGAATAACGCCTTTGAGAACGGAACATATTTTTTCCATGTATATGCAGAAAACAATGACGGTACTGAGCTGAATGTATCAGACGCGTTTAGGGATGAAGCTATTCAACATGAATGGGAAAAGGTTAAAACAAGCGGTAATATAAGTAAGGAAGAGTTTCAACAGCAGACCAGACGACTGCTGACCTCTGACAGTGATACGTTCTTCTTGCAAGTCGTAAACGTTACGGATGAGCCTGAAGAAACAGGTACTCGTATGAAAATAAATAATGTACTTCAAGCTTATTTCCGCTATCGTATCGAACTCAATCGAAAAGGCCAGGAACTCACAACCCCTCAAAGACAAGCAATAAATGACAAATCAGGGAAAACATCTGACGATGAATATAAGAGTTGGCAGTTTGCAACGCATATAAAAACATTTCAATTACGATATGATACAAACAACAACTATCAGATTCCACTCTCAATCAAGCTTCTTGAATTGGAAGAGACGATTCTAAAAAACAGCAAAAAGCTGGGTTATATTGATGCTATAATATCAGATAACTATACAGATGAGACCCTCAAATCAATAATTCTGAGAGAAATAGATGATTTACAAATACCTGAATCTCTTATTGAGAAAAGAGTGTCTTTATTTGAAAGCATTCTTAATTCAGCACCAGACAGAACTGGAGTAATTGAGACTTACGAAGTATTCAACCACATCAGCGACATAAAGGAGTATATTCATGAATATCATGCATGGCTAAAATCTCTTGATGAAAAGAATATAAGTCAGTCATTAGCCGTTCTCATACAAAGTATTGATACTGTTTCTCTTCAAATAGAGATGCCAGATGGCAGAATTGCTCATACAAAACTGCTGACACCTCTACATCCTATAAGACTGGGATGGTTAGTCAATATATATGAGCAATATGAAGAATGGGAAGCCAAAACTGCAGAAGATCCTCGCTACAGAAAGCCTGATGTTTGGTATAAGAAGCTGGACAACTTGTTCTATGGAGATTTACTTCAGGATGTTGCTCCATTAGTTATGCGCGACATTCATAATGAGGACTATCTCCAATATGTTGGTGAACTATGTTTTGGTTGGGGATTCTACGTTAATCCTCAGCAGTCTGGTGATGACACCTTCTCGACAGGATTTCGCCAGCTAAAAGCATATGTGTCCCAATTACTTAATATTGGTGTTCAGTATCGTATAGATTCTGATGTGAACAAGCAGATGGTTTACCGTCTGATTTGGAAGTATATAACACAGCATCCTTATACAAACAAGCTTATTATCAATATATTCAATGCCGGAGATGCAGCTGTTTTCGCTGACAACCTTGTTATGCTTGAACGTGATACCGCAAATACACCTTTTGATATTCATTACGAAATCAGGATGTTTTGCGATGATAAGCGCTTTCCGCAAGGAGAAGCATTAAGAGACTTATTAAATCCGGATACCCAAGTATCAGAAGAAGCAGAGAATTTTTCTCAGCCAGATGATAACAGGCTATTCCCAAAATTGCGTTTTTCGGTCAATAGCGTGGATGAATTTACCAATGACCCTAATAAATATCCGGCTCATCTGTCTTTCTTGGTAAATCCATTTCCAACAAAAGCATCGCTTAAACGCTCAAACACACGGCAACAGTCATTTTTCTTAAATGGCGTTATCACCCGTCCGATAATTCAAGTAGAAAAAGCGGAAAAGGGTTACATGTGGCATAGATATATCTCTGAAGCACCATTAGCAAATCCTGTATCAAATTTTTCTAATGAAACTCAGGAACTTTTTTCAACTCTTCAGTGGATAGTTGCAAACTCTATGACTACAGATCATGAAGTATCTGTACCATCGCTTACGCTAAGCATCAAAGATAAAAACTCCATCCTACTGTCATATGTGCATGATATTAGTGACTGGGTAATAACTTTTGATAAAAACATGGGACCGGAATTCTATGATATTCCATGCAAAGAAGGTGAAACTCCGTATCTTTTAGATTATCTTCCGAGTGTGGAGTTAAATGGTATATCATCATTCCTGACTTGCAGACCGACATCAGAAATAGAAGGATTATTAGTGCCTTATTTTAAGAACTTTGGTATAAACCTGAGTGATAAAGAGTCTTTTTTTGAACTTTTAGCTGATATTCGTTCTGTTTCAAGTAGTATGATAATGCAACTAGGAAGCACCAGAAACAAGGCTTTTGAAGTCTTGGGTACAACCTTGATGAAACGAATGTTACGGAAAAAAGACCTTCTTTCTGATTCATTCATAATTCCTATAGATCTTCACCAGGAGTTATTCCGAGATATGGATGCAGAATCACACGAGCGTGCAGATAACCTGTTGGTTGATTTTCATACAAATAAAAGAGAGATTGTTTTCACTGTAATTGAAATCAAATGTCGTCAAAACTTATCTGATGATGAACTTTCAGCATTACAGGAAAAAATGCGTCACCAAATAGATAACACTATTTTAGCTCTAAGAAAACGTTTTGACATTGATTTTCAAGCTCCAGATCGACTGGACCGGGAGCTGATGACACTTGAATTGCAGTCTCTGCTCATATTTTATTCAAAACGTGCAGCAAGGTATCAATATCTCAATGAAGAAACAGCAGATGAATATGAGAAGTTTATCCTTTCTTTGATTCAAGGTAATTACACAATCAGATTCAAGAGGCTCGGATTAATATATCAATTTGGCAGTACTGAATATCAACGGAAAGATGACATGAACGAGATATTATACTATATCATGGGAAAGCCTATGATTGAGCGTATTCTCGACAAAGACATGTCCGTCAAGACAATTGATTTGGAAATGATGAATGCTGATGAGGATTTCCGCACAGCTTTTGAGACATCTGATCGATTGATACGCGAAGAATCCTTTAAATTGAGCCATCACGAAGAAGAATTACCATCTGAAGAGACAGATAATGTAGGGCCTTCTGAAAAATCACAAGGAGATATTATTGATTCTTCAGAACATGAGGAAGTAAAGGATGAGTCTAACTTCGGAGAAAATATAGTTAATGTAAATACTTCAGACTCAGAAAAAATAGATTCTGATAGTAACGAAAAAGAACAATGCAATAATGCAAAAACAACTTCAAAACAAGAAGAGATAGCTGATTATAAGGCACCAGTCTACGATATTCTCATCGGTAAGACTAGCGGAAGTGAACAATATGGTATTCTTGGTGAAAGTATTAATGGTCACAAGAAAATTGCTATTGATCTGAGTGAGACGAATACGATAAGTCTTTTTGGTGTTCAAGGTGGAGGTAAAAGCTATACAATCGGAACTATCACGGAGATGACCCTAAAGCAGTTCCCCAATATAAACCTCTTGCCGGCACCTATGGCCAGTGTCATCTTCCACTACAGCGAAAGCATGGATTATGCACCTGAATTTACCTCGATGATTTATCCGAATGACGAAGCTGGTCAGTTGAAGAAGCTTAAGGATATTTATGGAGCAGAGCCTGATAATATTAATGATGTCATTATGCTTTGTCCTATTGACAAATTGGAGGAAAGGCAGGAAGAGTATCCTTCAATAGAAATTCATCCTATTGCATTCCACTCTACAGACTTAAATGTTCAAGATTGGATGTTCCTACTGAAAGCTGTTGGAAATGAGTCCACTTATATAAATCAGCTTCGTGCTATAATGAGAGCGAACCGAAAAAATCTCAACCTTAATAGCTTAAAGCAGAGTGTTGATGCGTCTCCATTACTTTCTGCTTCACAAAAAGCATTAGCACAACAACGTTTATCTTTTGCTGAAGAATATATTGATGATAGTCGAAAACTGGGTTCTTTACTCCGTCCAGGTCGCTTGATTATTGTGGATTTGAGAGATGAGTTTATTGACAAAGATGATGCCCTTGGCCTTTTCGTAATAATGTTGAATATATTCGCTGGTGTTAAGGAATATCAAGGAATAAGATTCAATAAATTCATTGTTTTTGATGAAGCTCATAAATACATGGACAACAAGGAGTTGACAAGTACTATTGTCACTGCTATACGAGAAATGAGACATAAAGGAGTGTCAATGATGATAGCAAGTCAGGATCCAATGAGCCTACCAACAGAGATAATTGAACTTTCGTCGATAATGCTGATGCACAAGTTCAATAGCCCTCAATGGGTTAAACATGTACAAAAATCTATAACCCAACTACAAACATTATCATCTTCAGATATGGCTACATTAATGCCTGGAGAAGCTTATTTATGGGCAACTAAATCTACCGACAAAGGAGTAACGAGCCGTCCTATGAAAATAAGTACAAGACCAAGAGTGACCAAACATGGAGGTGATACAATTAAAGCTGTATAATGGAAATAATTAAATATAGTAATATAGGATGTCGTGAAATAAATCAAGACTGTCTCGCATCACTGTCGTTCGATCATGATAAAAGTATTCATATTGTAGCAGATGGTATAGGTGGATATGACTGTGGAGAGATAGCCTCAAAGATAGTATGTGAAAGTTATATTCATGGATTAGTCAATAATCTGTCTATAGATGAAGTGACTAAGGAGGTTTCAAGAAATATTCAAACAGAATGCAGGAACTTAGGCGTCTCCAAGATGGGGAGCACTGTTGCTGCTGTATTCCTGAATGGTTTACAAGCTTCAATTTTTTGGGCTGGAGATTCAAGAGTATATGTCTTTAGGGATAAACATCTTTTATATCAAACAGAAGATCACTCATTATTGAATGAATTAAGCCGTGTAAGAGAACTCACTTTTGACGAAAAAAAACGGTACAAGCATATAATAACACGCTCTATCATGGGCAATGCTGACGACAAGGTTGATCATGATAACTTCGAATTATGCTTTGGGGACGAAATTCTAATATGTACGGATGGTATGTATAATGAATATCCTATTGATTATTTAATAGAATCAATCCGCATGGATAAACTTGACATAGAGAAAAAAAATGATAGTTTTACGGATAATCACTCATTTATATACATATTGTTATGAGAATTGAATGTGACAAAGTCATAACCACAGATGATTTTGATGAGAAATATTCTATGTGGCAGGGCCGAACATTGACCGTCATGGGAGAATACATAAAAGTTAGTCAGCCAGGTATACATTCTCGCTATTTTGACACAATATATTTGTTCGAAAGCACTGGAATTATGATTGGTTTTAAGTATGATGGAGTCTTACCAGAATGTTATATCTCAACCCAAGACGGTTTTGAGTCAGATTGTTATGTCGATGCAGCACCATACTTATTTCAAGACAAAGATAGGATTTTCGCAGTCGTAAAACGCAGCTATAGGAATGTCGATCTTCACAAACAAGTTATTGGATTGACAATAATCGACACAAGCAATTTGATGCCTATTGATGAACGATACACATGGCCAATGTGGGAAAGTATAGAATCTATACATAATGGTGCAGTGCTTATAAAAAAAGGTGACTGCTCATATGGACTATCAAGCATTGATAAATTCCCTGCATGTAATCTTGTAAGAAACGCCTATTTAATCAAACAAGATATCGATGAAGAAAACGTTTATCTTGTTTACGGTTCAAGTATGGAAGTAGATATGAAACGGATAGATTTTACAAAGAAATTAGTTAAAATCAAGTAGATATTATGATTCTAAACAGTCTGATAATTGATGCAATAAAGAAAAAGTCAGGACTATGTTTTGACAAGGCAAAGGACTATGATATCTTATGTGATAAAATATTTTCATCAACAAATAGAACAATAGGCGTTAATACTATTAAGCGGCTAATGGGATATATAGTAGATGACCGAAAAACGAATGAATATACATTGAATACTGTAGCAATGTATATGGGGTTTCAGTGTTGGAATGACATGTATGGAGCCTTTCGTTTAGATAGTGAGTGGAATTATTCTGATGATACAGTATATGTTCAAGATTTACATTTAGGCTCTACTATTAAGATTAAGTACTTGAATCGCACGATTATATTTCAAGTTATCACATTTAAAGGGATTCAGGCTCTTAAAGTAATAGAAGCAACCAACAGTAGTTTGAAAGCAGATGACATTCTATTTGTAGAACATTTAAGAAGAGGAGAAATTCTCGAATCAAAAGTTGTCTACAGAGGAGACAAAATAGGTAACTATCGTACTAATGGTGAAATTTTGGAGATGGAAGTTATTAATGAGTAGGTATTATTTCTTGTCAAGTGAGGAAAAGAAAAAAATAACGAGTTATGACAGATGCGTTGAAAAAAACAAGTAGTGGACAAATATAAAGGAAGCATCATCTTTTGCTGTTTCTTAAAGGAAGATGCAAAAATTATGAAAGACTTATAAAATGTTTCATCTTTCACACTTAAAATTATGGTTAAAATCAATTTAGATAATTTTAAAAACTCTGACGGAAGTGTATTCGTTTATCGGCCTAAAGTGTTCTTTGACAATTTGTGTTTTGAATATACCGAAAAGACTGTAGATGAGAAATTAGAAATTCTATCAGAATTAGTTATTAATGGTCTGGATCTTGTTTCTGAAATTGAAAAATATATAGAAAATCGTTCACCTGTCACCATAACATCCTTAAAGGATACATTAGCATACTATTTCTTGTACCTTAGAGGTGAAGATCCATATTCTACTGGATTCCATGGATTAGACGAATTTTCAGAAACCCAATTAGCTGCCATGCTCCAAGAATCATTAGAAGCGCATTACAATGATATATGCTTCAAAAATAGCATTAATATATTGTAAACCAATTACATGTATAATATGATACAAGATAAAGATACTAATTTCGTTTACATATCGAACAAGTTGAGTCTTTGGAAAAACTATAGTACGTTTTGCAATGAATTGATGTCAGTCATGGATGAATTGAAAATTCCTTATGGAAAAATCTATGATGCAAAAGATATTTGGGCAAGAGATTTCATGCCTATTCAGATAGAAGAAAATGTTTTCTTAAAATACCAATATGCACCGGATTACCTAGTCAAAATTGAAAAGAGAAAGTCATACATAACAGATTGTACGGAAGCGTGTCGAAAATTAGGCATACAATATCGAGAGACTGACATAGTAATTGATGGAGGTAATGTTGTACTATGTGGTGATAATGTTATTATGACCGATAAAGTTTTTGCAGAAAACAACAGGGATAAAAATGATGTAGACTTTCTCAAACAATTAGAAAACACTTTCGGGCATAAGGTAATTATTATACCATGGCACGCTACTGGAGCATTAGATGATGAAAAAGCTGATGTTTATGGACATGCAGATGGTTTTATAAAATACTGTGGAGGGAATCGTATTCTCATGGGCAATCATCGTGATTCTGATGAAGAAGAAGCTATTATGATTCGCCAAGTACTTGAAGAAAACGGTTATGTAGTAACTGAGATGTTATTTACAGTACAAGAGCCCAGATACGACTTAAATTGGGCATATATCAATTTCCTTCAAGTCGGTAACAACATTATATTACCGAAGTTTGGCATCAATGAAGATGAACAGGCAAAACGTTTTATACAAACAGCGTTTCCCTATTGTCGAGTACGACAAATAGACTGTAATGCAATTGCGAAAGATGGAGGAGCATTACATTGCATAACATGGAATATCTTCAACCCCTGATTCTACTCCTATGAAGTAACAAAATTATATGGTAATGGCTACCGGGCGGGAGAACTATCCCTGCGGCAGCCATTTTATCATTTTGCTTCATTTGTTAGTTCATCAATATTGAATGTAAATGTATAATCATTCTGTACATTCTCAATCATAATCGGCATCATGATTGTCAGTTTCTTGCCAACTAATGCAGGCGCCTCAGAATTAAATGCTTCAGGCGTTTTATAGACACAAGGAACCAGATAACTTTCTCTCCATCCTCCATATTGACCCGAGATATAATATACATTATCTGTAGGTAATAGAATATCACTTATACTTGCTCCTTTAGGTATTGTAGTGGAAGGCTGAGAAGAATTTCTGTCAATATACTTTACTCCAGAATGCATTACTCGTCCAACCTGCCCTTTTACATCAACATAGCTGACATCA